>CANBYM010000129.1 GCA_947373605.1 Comamonadaceae bacterium | reverse complement strand
CGATGCCTGTCCCACCGGCGCAATCCTGGCACCCTACCAAGTGGATGCGCGCAAGTGCATTTCGTACCTGACTATTGAGCATGCCGGCGCGATCCCGCTGGAGCTGCGCCCGTTGATGGGCAATCGCATTTACGGCTGTGACGATTGTCAGCTGGTGTGCCCCTGGAACAAGTTTGCAAGGCGTAGTGCCTTGCCCGATTTTGATGAGCGCAAGGGTCTGAGCGGCGCGCAGTTGGTGCAATTGTTTGACTGGACGGAAACGGATTTTTTGCAACACACTGAAGGCAGCGCTATCCGGCGGATCGGGCATGCACGGTGGTTGCGCAATGTGGCGGTGGCGCTTGGCAATGCATTGCGCGCACTACAGGGTCAATCGGGGCCGGCTGCAACGACAGCACGTCAACAAGCGCTGCACGCACTGGGGCAGCGAGACGCCCATCCTGATGCCGAGGTGCGGGAGCATGTGCAATGGGCTTTGAAGCAAGCCTGTTAGTTCAGGCGAAGGGACGCTACAGAAACCGTAACACGCCCAGCGAAAGCGTCAGACTCGCTACGCCCAACATGGTCGAAAGCGTGACCAGACTTCCGACGTAGCCTCCGTCATAGCCCATACGCGCTGCCAGCACGTAACAACTCGACGCGGTGGGTAGGGCGGCAAATGCCATCAGCATAGTGGACTGCACAGGATCCAAACCGTACCAGCGTGAGATCACCAATGCCGCGATGGGCGAGAGGAAGTGCCGAATTCCCAGCAGCGCCAGCCCCAGCGCCTTGGCCTGTGCCAGCCTGCCGAATTGCATGCCGGCGCCGGCGGCCATCAGCCCCAGTGCCAAAGAGGCGGCCCCAACGCGGTTTACCGAAGTTTCCATCCACGCGGGGACGTGCAGGCCCATCACATTGGCCACCATCCCGCTGGCGGTGGCCAAAACCAGTGGGTTGTTGAGAAGCGCACGCCAAACACTACTTTGCCCGTGTCGCGCCATCGGGAAAACGGCTGCTGCGTTAAACAGGGGCACGCAAACACCGATCAGCACGGCAGTCGCCAACTGTCCTTGCGCCCCGCCCAGCCGGTCCGCCAGCGCGAGTCCGACAAACGAATTGAAGCGAAATGCGACTTGCGCACTGGCAGCGTGATCTCGACGGTCGATATGGGTGCGCAGCCACGGCAGATAGGGCAGGCTATAAGCCATTGCAATGCCGACCAAGCCCACACTCCAGCCCGCTGCCATCAGGCCGGAGGCCGCCTGCAAGTCGAGCTTGGTTTTAACGACCGACTGAAATAGCAATACCGGAAAAAGAAAGTAATACACCAGCGAATCGACTTGCTCCCAGACCGTGCGATTTAGCGCCGTAAAACGGCACACCAAAGCGCCACAAAGTATCAGCAGAAAATCGGGGAACAGGAGTTGCGCGTAGTTCACGCTTTGAGAATAACAGTGTTTAAAACAGTGGCTGCGCCATGTAATATGGTGCCCGACACTGAACAAATAACTGGAGACAAACGCCTATGCCATTCATTCAACGTCGACTTGCCATTGCCATTGCCATGGGCGCTATCACATTGGGCCTCTTTGCGAGCGGATCCACCTTTGCGCAGGCCTATCCCAACCGGGCGATTAAATTGTTAGTGCCTTTTGCGCCCGGCGGGACTACCGACATCGTGGCACGCACGATTGCCGAGCCACTGGCCAGGTTGTTGGGGCAACCGGTGGTGGTGGAAAACAAGGCAGGTGGCGGAGGTGTGGTCGGAGCTTCTGAAACTGCAAAATCCGCGCCGGATGGCTACTCGCTGGGCCTGGCCACCGTATCTACGGTTGCCTCCAACCCGGCTATTAATCCGCGCATTCCGTACAACCCGGTGACTGATTTCACGCCCATCATCAATGTGGCGGCGACGCCCAACATCATTGCGGTGCACCCCTCATTCCCCGCCAAGGACTACAAAAGCTTTCTTGCCGAGCTGAAAGCGCACCCCGGCAAATACTCCTACGCTACATCGGGCACCGGGACTATCGGGCACATGCAAACCGAGTTGTTCAAGAATCTGACAGGCACCTTCATTACCCACATCCCCTATCGCGGTGCTGGCCCCGCACTCAACGACGTGATTGCCGGCCAGGTTCCGATGACGTTTGATAACCTGCCTTCGCCCCTGCCCTATGTGCTGGCCGGACGCCTGGTGCCTATCGTGGTTGCCGCCCCGCAGCGGGTGCCATCACTGCCTAATGTGCCCACTTTCAAGGAAGTCGGATTGGAGCCTGTGAACCGTATGGCGTTTTATGGCATTTACGGACCCAAAGGCCTGCCAAAAGAGGTGGTAGACAAAGTCAATGCCGCCATGCGCAAGGTGCTGGAAGATCCGGCGGTCAAAAAACGCATCGAGGAAACTGGTTCCCTGATCATCGGGAACTCGCCGGAGCAGTTTGCAGCTCAGATCAAGGCGGAGTACGAGATTTACAAGAAAGTGGTGGATTCGGCCAATCTGCGTTTGGACTGATAGCGCAGCGGATGTCGCCCATCGACCTGTGCAGCCAGGAGGCAATTGATGCATTCATTGACGCGCTCTGGCTGGAAGAGGGGCTTTCAAAAAACACATTGGCGGCCTATCGCCGTGATTTGACTTTATATGCGCAGTGGCTGCATGCGTCTTCGCGGCAACTCAACGGAACGACCGAGCCTGACCTACTGGCGTATTTTGCAGCGCGCCATGCCGACACCAAGGCCACGAGCGCCAATCGGCGGTTAACGGTTTTCAAGCGTTACTTTCGATGGGCACTGCGGGAGCGCGCTATTTCTGCGGACCCCACCTTAAAGCTGCAATCGGCCAAGCAGGCCTTGCGCGTGCCAAATACGCTGACTGAGACACAGGTCGAGGCGCTGTTGGCTGCACCGGATACCAGCATTGCATTGGGCGTGCGGGACCGCACCATGCTGGAGCTGATGTATGCCAGTGGCTTGCGGGTAAGTGAACTGGTGACACTCAAAACACTCAACATCAGCTTGAATGACCATGTGCTGCGCGTGCTGGGCAAAGGTGCCAAAGAACGGCTGGTTCCCTTTGGCGAAATTGCAGGTGGCTGGCTGCGCCAGTACTTAGGGGATGCGCGCGCTGAATTGCTGGCCGGTTATCAAACCGATGATTTGTTTGTGACCGTGCGCGGCATCAAGCCCGGCGAGGCCATGTCGCGGGTGATGTTCTGGATGCTGGTAAAGAAGTACGCGCAAGTTGCGGGTATTCACACCCCCATGTCACCGCACACGCTGCGCCATGCGTTTGCCACCCATTTGTTAAACCACGGAGCGGACCTGCGGGCCGTTCAAATGTTGCTGGGCCATGCGGATATATCGACCACCACCATTTACACACACGTTGCGCGTGAGCGGTTGGCGCAGTTGCACGCTGCGCACCACCCGCGGGGTTAAACAGATAGTGTTTCTGCCCAGGCCAGTGCCTGCAAATGGGCCCAGTTGATTTGGTTGCTGTTCAGGCCCAGGGTAGTGGCTGCGCGGGCGAATACGGCGTCGTCTCCGGTTTCGCAGGCTTCGGTCAATTCCAGAAAAGGTACCAACGGGCCGGTGCGGTGGAGCAGGGCATCGGTCACATTGGTCGGTAGCGTGACGGAGGCCAATGCGTTTTGCATGGAAATGCCGAGCATGGTGTCCAACAGCGAAAAAATACCCACGACAAAGGCGTTATCGCACTCTTCGGGCGGCAGGGATTCGGTGGCCAACAATTCCATCAGGCGACCGCGCACGACGGCGGTAGTGCCTACGGCCGCTGGTGAATTCCCTGCACTGGACGTAGTCATGAGCAACGCCGCCCACTTGAACAAGCGGTTTAAGCCCAGCAACATGACGGCATGCTTGAATGAGGTTACTTCGGAGCGCATGCCAAAACCAGCCGAATTGATAAAGCGCAGCAGATTGAATGACAGGGTGGGGTCATGCTTTAGCACTTCTTCAATTTCGTTGGTGCTGGCTTGTTGGCGCACCAGGTTGATCAGTTGCAGGATATTGGCTTGTGAAGGCCGGATGCTTTGGCCTTCAACGATGACAGGCTTGGAGAACCAGTAACCTTGGAATAGCTTAACCCCCAGGCCGGACACCATCGCATATTGCGCATGGGTTTCCACCTTTTCAGCGATTAACTGCGCTTGCGATTTGGCCTGCGCCAGTTTGACAAACGAACCGATTGCGTCCGGCTTAAGTACCGATAAATCGAACTTGATGAAAGAGGCCAACGGCAACCAGCTTTCGTAGGACCGCGTCAGGATGGAATAACCAAACGCGAGTCGAAACCCGCGTTGCTTCATCGCTTGCAAGCTGGGCAGGCGGTTTAGAACCTGATCAACTTGCGATAGTGGCAGCGGTGGGATTTCAAGCACCAGGCGCTCAGGTTCGATTAAATCCAAATGGCCGCCCGCCAGACTGTCATGGGTGCAGTTGATAAAGATGGTCTTGTTGGCAGCGAGTGAGTCATTGTCGGCCAGCGACAAGGCGTTAAATAGCAGTTGCGCGTCGCTGGAAGCCGTATGTTCGTTTGCAGAGGTCGAGCGGTCAAACAATTCGTAACCATAGACACTACGCGCCTGATCCAGAATGGCCTGCCGGGCGATGGCGCGATTGGAGCCTCCACGTGCGACAGCCGGTGGGGGTGGAGCGGGTGTATCTGCCATTGCGTATTTGGAAAATGTGTTAAATCATTCTATGCGCGTGGCAGATTTTTTATCACTTTGGCAATTAATTCCAGGGCAGCGCCCGAAGTTCCTGTTCGGTAAAACCCGCCAGGCGCCGGGCTTCGATGTTGAAAGGTGGCTTGAGTCGGGGTGCGCCATGCGTCTGCGCCATTTGCGCATAGAAGCTCTCGGATTCGATGTTGTCGCGACTGCACAGCCAGTGATACCAGTGGTTGCCGATGGCCACGTGGCCTACCTCTTCACGCAAAATAATGTCCAGAATGCCCGATGCAGCGAGCGCGTTCGGGGTGCCTACCCTTGCCAGCTTTTGTTGAATGATGGGGGTTGCGTCCAGACCACGCGCTTCCATGGTCCGGGGGACCAGTGCCATGCGGGCCACGACGTCATGGCGCGTGTTTTCGCACATCGTCCACAGGCCGTCATGGGCAACAAAGTCGCCGTAGTCGTAGCCGGTGTGGACGAGGTGGTTGCGTAGCAACAGAAAGTGTTTGGCCTCTTCGTTGGCCACTTGCATCCAGTCGCGGTAGTACTGCGCGGGCATGCCGGCAAAGCGCCAGACAGCATCGAGTGCCAGATTGATCGCGTTGAACTCGATGTGGGCAATGGAATGCAACAAGGCCGCCAGTCCGGCGGGTGTAAACGGTGACCGGCGCGGCACGTCTTGCGGCTCTACCAACACAGGTTTTGCCGGTCGCCCCGGCACATCCGGCGCTACAAATGCGGCTGCGGTGTCGGTCTCCAATCGGGGCAAATCCTGCCAAATGGCGTGAACTGCCTGTGCTTTTTGCACAGCTTCTGTGAGCTCAAATACTGCCAGCGCGCGTTGTCGAAGTTCCATCCCTACAATTCTAGGCACATCAAACGAATGGACAAGACGATGGCAATCTACGAATTAGACAAAGCGGCTCCCCGCATTGCAGAGAGCGCCTGGGTGGCGGATAGCGCGCAGGTGATTGGCGATGTGGAGCTTGCACAGGATGTGAGCATATGGTTCGGCACCGTGCTGCGTGGAGATACGGAAACGATTTACATCGGCAAAGGCTCCAACATTCAGGATGGCAGCGTGTTGCATGCGGACGTTGGCAAACCGCTGCAGGTGGGTGAAAACGTGACGGTGGGCCATAAGGTCATGTTGCACGGCTGCACTATCGGCGACGGCTCGCTGATCGGCATCGGCGCGATTGTTTTGAATGGCGCCAGAATCGGCAAAGGTTGCCTGGTCGGTGCCGGCACTTTGGTTTCCGAAGGCAAAGAGTTTCCCGATGGTTCAATGATCATCGGCTCCCCCGCCAAAGTGGTGCGTGAACTGACCGCCGAGCAAAAGCAGGGGATGCTCAACAGCGCGCAGCACTATATTGAAAATGCGCAGCGTTTCAAGTCCGTCCTGCACAAAGTGGGCGTCTGATATGTCGGAGTTGCACAAATTTTTATTCGACGGCTTGCCGGTACGTGGCGTGCTGGTGCGGCTGACCGATGCGTGGACCGAAGTGTTGCGGCGGCGCGCTTCCAACTCCACAGCCGGCGCTTACCCGCTGCCGGTGCGTGACATGCTGGGTGAAATGACAGCGGCGGCGGCACTCATGCAAGCCAACATCAAATTCGACGGCGCTTTGGTGCTGCAAATTTTCGGCCATGGCCCGGTGAAATTGGCCGTGGTGGAAGTGCAATCAGATTTGGCGCTGCGTGCAACCGCCACATTGAACGGCGCAGTTGCAGCAGACGCGAGCATGAGCAGCATGGTCAACGAATCCAACCAGGGCCGTTGTGCCATCACACTGGACCCCAAGACCAAATTTCCGGGTCAGCAGGCTTATCAGGGCGTGGTGCCCTTGTTTGACGATGCAGGGCACGCTATCGAAAAGCTAAGCGAAGTTCTGGAGCATTACATGCTGCAAAGTGAGCAACTCGACACGACGCTGGTCCTGGCAGCTGATGACAAGGTGGCAGCAGGCTTGCTGATTCAACGCCTGCCCATGGCGGGGTCCGGCAATCTTGCGGGCAGCATGGTATCCAAAGAAAACGAAGACCAGATAGGCTTAGACGAGCACTACAACCGCATCGCCATACTGGCGTCGTCGCTCAAGCGCGAAGAGCTGTTGACGCTGGATGTGGAAACCATATTGCGCAGGCTCTTCTGGGAAGAATCAATCAGCCGCTTTGAACCCTTGGTGGGTGAATCCGCGCCACGCTTTGCCTGTACCTGTAGCCGCGAGCGGGTGGGGCGCATGATCGTCGGACTGGGAGCGCAGGAAGCCGAGAGCATCATTGCCGAGCGCGGCGATATTGAGGTGGCTTGCGAGTTCTGTTCGAAGCAATATCACTTTGATCCGGTCGATACGGCGCAATTGTTTATCGACCCGCTGCAACGGGTGGAAAGCGGCAAAGACGCCCATTAGGCGTCGGCCCTTATTGCGTCAGGCGGCTGAACATGCGGTGTTCACAGTCAGCGTCTGAGCACTTTTCGCAATTCCATTTCCAGTTGCTTTGCACGGCCTTGCGCGGTCCGGCAAACTTAAAGGCGATGGCTTGCAAAGCGCATTCAGTGCGCGCCGGACCCTGCCCGTATACCGTGGCGTAAGCGATGGCGTTATTTTCCAGCACCTCACGCAAGCGAAGGTCTACGGTCCGACGCAATGCCTCGCTGTCGCGCTGAATGCCATCCGCCACCGAGGCAAGGTCTAGTCCGGTCAATAAGGTGAGTGCATAACTGCGCTGTTGCTCCACAGCCTGAGGGTACAAAGATGAATCGTTGAAATACACGTCGCTGTACACCGCTGTGAGCAGGGGTGAGGTGTCGGCAATGATGAGGCTGTCTTCGGGGGCGCTGGACTGCGCTACATGGAGCCCATGCGTTTGCAGCAATGCAATGTGCGCCTGTTCGTGCGCTTCGGGTGTGCGCCCATGGACATCGCACCATTGAAGAAGGTACTCGGCCACCATAACCGCAGATTTTCCTTCTGTCTGAAGTAGGTCCACCAATGCACGGGCTAAGGTCGTTTTGCCGGTGCTTTCGGCACCCAGAATGGCGACGTTAATGCGTGCCATCAAAGTCTTGTGTCAAACGAAGATCGGACTATTTAGCGATTTGAACAAAGATCTCGTTATTCTTGACCATGCCTAACTCGCTACGGGCTTTTTCTTCCACCATTTCCAGCCCTTCCCGCAAGTCGTTGATTTCAGCGGCGAGGCGGTCATTGGTCAGTGACGCCTGTGCGTTGCTGCGCTTTTTGTCATCAATCTCACGCTGCAATTTAGCAACGTTGGGAACGCTGCCTCGGCCAAACCACAATTGCCCGTGCAAGATCGCCAGCAATGCGATTAGCAGTACAGGGACGATGCGGGTGCTCATGGTCTGGCCTCGGTGTCAGGGCTTAACGCAGGTTGTAAAACGCCGCACGGCCGGGGTACACCGCCACATCGCCCAAATCTTCTTCGATGCGCAACAGTTGGTTGTATTTGGACATGCGGTCCGAACGGCTCAGAGAACCGGTTTTGATCTGGCCGGCATTGGTGCCTACAGCAATGTCTGCAATGGTGTTGTCTTCGGTTTCCCCGGAGCGGTGGCTGATCACGGCGGTGTAACCAGCGCGTTTGGCCATCTCGATGGCCGCAAAGGTTTCAGTCAGAGTGCCGATCTGGTTTATCTTGATCAGAATGGAATTGGCAATGTTTTTCTCAATGCCCTCTTTGAGAATCTTGGTGTTGGTCACGAACAGGTCGTCACCCACGATTTGCACCTTTTTGCCAAGTCGGTCGGTCAGCAGTTTCCAGCCATCCCAGTCGCCTTCGGCCATGCCGTCTTCAATGCTGATGATGGGGTATTTGTCCACCCAGGTGGCCAGGATATTGGTCCATTCCTGCGCGTCCAAAGTCAGGCCTTCGCCCTCCAAATGGTACTTGCCATCCTTGTAAAACTCGGAGGCTGCGCAATCCAGGCCAAGTGCAATTTGTTCACCCGCAACAAAGCCGGCCTTGTCGATGGCTTCCAGAATCATCTGGATGGCGGCTTCGTGGTTGGCCACATTCGGCGCAAAACCGCCTTCGTCACCCACAGCGGTGCTTATGCCTTTGTCGTGCAAAATTTTCTTGAGGGCGTGGAATACTTCTGCGCCATAGCGCAGCGCTTCACGAAAACTGGGCGCTCCCACGGGGATGATCATCAGCTCTTGCAAATCAAGGTTGTTGTTGGCGTGTTCGCCGCCGTTGATAACGTTCATCATGGGCACCGGCATCTGCACGGCAGACATGCCGCCGAAGTAACGGTACAGGGGCAGGCCTGATTCCTCGGCAGCAGCGCGCGCAACGGCCATCGACACCGCCAGCATGGCGTTGGCGCCCAAGCGCGATTTGTTCTCCGTGCCGTCCAGGTCAATCAGGGTCTTGTCCAGAAAGGCTTGCTCAGAAGCGTCCAGGCCCAAAACGGCTTCGGAAATTTCGGTGTTGATGTGCTCTACGGCCTTGAGTACGCCCTTGCCCAGATAGCGGCTTTTGTCGCCATCACGCAGTTCAATGGCTTCGCGCGATCCGGTGGAGGCGCCGCTTGGCACAGCGGCACGGCCCATGGTGCCGGATTCCAACAAAACATCGCATTCCACGGTGGGGTTGCCACGGGAGTCCAGAATCTCGCGGCCGACGATATCAACTATTGCGCTCATTACTTTTCTTTCAAGGTCAAAAATAAAACGAAGAAACTTCTACCAACTGACTGGCAAGGCCATTCAATTAAAACTGTCCTCCAAAAACGGCATTTTTTTGGTGACTGTATCCAAGGCCACCAATGTTTCCAGTAGCGCCTTCATGTGGCGCAGCGGCACGGCATTGGGGCCGTCGCTCAGGGCCTTGCTGGGGTCCGGGTGGGTTTCCATAAACAAGCCCGCCACGCCTACGGCGACCGCGGCACGCGCCAGCACCGGCACCATTTCACGTTGGCCGCCACTGCTGGTGCCTTGACCGCCGGGCAGTTGCACGGAGTGTGTGGCATCAAATACAACGGGGACACCGGTATCACGCATGATGGCCAGCGAACGCATGTCGCTCACCAAATTGTTATATCCAAAGCTGGCGCCACGCTCGCAGGCCATGAAGTTGTCTTCGTTCAGGCCGGCAGCGCGGGCTGCAGCTCGCGCCTTGTCAATCACGTTCTTCATATCGCCTGGCGCCAGAAACTGACCCTTTTTGATATTCACCGGTTTGCCGCTTTGGGCCACTGCGTGAATGAAGTCGGTTTGTCGGCACAGGAAGGCGGGTGTCTGCAACACGTCCACCACGGAGCAGACCTGTTCGATCTGATCTTCCGAATGAATATCGGTCAAAACTGGCACCCCCAGTTCGCGCTTCACCTTGGCTAGAATCTCCAGCCCTTTGTCAATGCCGGGGCCTCGAAAGCTGGTACCACTGGAGCGATTGGCTTTGTCAAAACTGCTTTTGAAAATGAATGGGATGCCAAGCGCCGCGGTAATTTCCTTGAGCGTACCGGCGGTGTCCATTTGCAACTGTTCCGACTCAATAACGCACGGACCGGCGATCAGGAAAATGCGGTGCTCCAAGCCGACGTCAAATCCGCAAAGTTTCATATCAGGCAGCCACTTTCAGCGATTTTCTCTCGGCCTGGTGGTCCATGGCCGCTTTTACAAAGGCATTGAAAAGCGGGTGACCATCCCACGGAGTGGACTTGAACTCGGGGTGGAACTGCACCCCCACAAACCAGGGATGCACATTTTGCGGCAACTCCACCATCTCAGTGAGTTGCTCGCGCTGCGTGAGTGCGGAAATCACCAAGCCGGCAGTGCGCAGGCGGTCCAGATAGTTCACATTGGCCTCGTAGCGGTGGCGATGGCGCTCAGTCACCACATCGCCGTAAATCTTGTGGGCCAGTGTGTTCTTGGCAACATCGGAGCTCTGTGCGCCCAAGCGCATAGTGCCGCCCATGTCGGAGTTTTCGTCGCGGGTTTTGATAGTGCCGTCAGCGTCTTTCCATTCGGTAATCAGGGCAATCACCGGGTTGGGGCTTTGGG
>CANBYM010000128.1 GCA_947373605.1 Comamonadaceae bacterium | reverse complement strand
TAACAGGGCTTGCCGTGCTGTTGCTGGTGGTGTTATTGGTGTCTCCACCGTAGGAGGCATTGAGGGTATGCGAGCCTACCGAAAGCGTGGATACCGCGAGCTGCGCGACACCTGCACTGACTGAGGCTGTGCCCAGGGTAGTTGCACCGTCCGTGAAAGTCACTGTTCCGGTGGGAGTGGAGCCCGTCACCGTAGCCCTTAAGGTCGTCGAGCCACTAAAGTTGGTGGGATTGACGCTGGAGGTAATCGCGGTGGTGGACGTTACCTTGTTGACCGTTTGCGTAACAGGGCTTGCCGTGCTGTTGCTGGCGGCGTTATTGGCGTCACCGCCATAAGCGGCATTAAGAGTATGAGTTCCTGGAGAGAGCGTAGTTACGGCAAGGGTGGCAACCCCTGCACTGATCGTTGCGGTTCCCACGGAGGTGCCGTTGTCTGTGAAAGTCACTGTTCCGGTAGGAGTGGAGCCCGTCACCGTAGCCCTTAACGTCGTTGAGCCCCCATAGATGGTTGGGTTGACGCTGGAGGTGATCGTTGTGGAAGTGGGCACCGCGTTTACTGTTTGGGTCAGTGCGCTGGAAGTACTGCTTTGATTGTTTACATCGCCCCCGTACACGGCCGTTAAACTATGCGCGCCCACAGCAAGATTGGATACAGCCAAGGTTGCAACTCCCGAACTCACTGTGCCTGTACCCAAAGTGGTGGTAGTTGCATTAAAAAGGTCCTTAAACGTCACCGTGCCAGTGGGAGTTGGCCCGCTAATGGTTGCGGTCAAGGTCGTGGAGCCCCCCCAGATGGTTGGATTCACACTAGAAGACAGGCCCGTCGCTGATGCAACCGAAGATATCGTTTGAGTTGCTGCGGTCGATACGCTGGTGCTGTTGTTCGTATCTCCGCTATAGGAAACAGTTATTGAATGATTGCCAACCGCGAGGCTTGACGTGGAAAAAGGGGCCGCACCAGCGCTCAGCGTAATGGCTGGACTGATAGCTGTTACGCCATCGTAGAAAGTGACGCTGCCCGTAGGAGAGGAGCCAGTGACCGTAGCATTAAAAGTTGCTGAACTGCTTACCCCGACAGGATTACTTACCAAGCTCACGGATGTACTGGAAGTTACCTTGTTGACCACTTGTATAACAGGGCTTGCCGTGCTGTTGCTGGTGGCGTTATTGGTGTCTCCACCGTAGGAGGCATTGATGGTATGCGAGCCCACGGAAAGCGAAGTGACGGGAAGCGTGGCGACCCCTCCACTGACAGTTCCCGTACCCAGCGTAGTGGCGGTAGTGGTGTCGGTGAAAGTGACGGTTCCTGTGGGAGTGGATCCTGTCACCGTAGCCCTTAATGTTGTTGATCCACCAAAGACGGTGGGGTTGACGGTTGAGGAGATCGCGGTTGTGGTCGCGCCAGCGATATTTACGCTCAGGTACCGTTTCAAGGCTACCCCTGAAGCGTGCGGAACGCTAACAGTCCAACTGTCAGTGCCGGTGAAACCAACGGAGGGTGTGTAGGTGGCGATCAATGTGGCGCCGTCAGCGGCACCCATGGAATAGGAGACAGTACCCTTGGATGGCGCAACGCTAGAGCTGAATACGGTTGCTGAAGTTACTCCGCTATACGAGGAATTGCCCCAAATGTATGGAACTGTGATCTGAACAGAAGTGCCTGCCCCAGAGGCCCTGTATGGCACAGGGACACCAGTAGCGGCGGTCAATGTGTTGCTTGATACAGCGTTTTGAATGTCAACGAGTGCACCATTGTCAGCCGGTGGCGAGATATTGGGATATATCATTGCTTTACCTGCCCAGTTGTATACCGTTTGTCCTGCACCCGTGGTGAGATTTGCAGTGTCCTCGATAACATTAAAGTTCACTGGCAGTGGCCCGCTAGTGTGGCAACCGCTGCATTCACCTGAAAAGCTGGTAAGGTAGGTTACTGCAGATGCGTTGTTTACAGTAAAACACAAAGAAATCAAGAACAAAATCTGCGCTAAAAAAATGCCAATGCGATGCGCAATAAAAAGCCCTTCATGCCTGCCAGAATGTGTGGATGCGCACTTTAATTTGGCGGCGTAAGGAAACGCTTGCGCAGGTTGCCAATCAATTGACTCGTGGGCCGACATGTGGCCCGATTTATTTAGTTCATTCATATAATTCCCTGCACTTTTGAAAAGTGATTTGCCCTGTCTCTGCCTAACAACGGTACATGTCCTGAAATACGCAAGTCCAGTACCAAAACCTCGCTTCATACGAGGTTTCTCTTGTGGTGTTTTGTGGGGAGGCGGCCTTATCCAGCGGCTCCTATATGGAACATTTCCGGATGTAAAGCAGACATGCCGTTAGGCACTTCACCGCTTCCGGCGCGCAAACTCCCCCTAAATACATCAACTTCTATTTGTGATTCCCGCAATTTTGCTAAGGCTTTTTTGAAGCCATAGGTGACTTAAATGTAATCAAATGCATCAATTTAGGCAAAAAAATTACAATTTCAGACGCACTTTAGTCGTGTGCGTTGTATCGGTATTGAAACAGCGGTGATCCTAAAGCCACGAAATTGCTTACGTCCCGTTACTTTTCCAACGTCCGTTCTTGATGTGCGTTAAGGTTCCTTAATATCCGCAGGCGATAATTCCATCTTCATTCGAGGCTGGCGGTTGGGGAAGCCGCGACAGCATTTGCCCGATGGGGCGGGGTTCTTTTCACCTTGGCGGACGATTTGATTTTTCAACACGCGCACAGCGCGGGCATGCGGGCCCGAGACCTGACGGTGCGTCGGGGCACCGAAGTTCTGTTCAAGGCGCTCAATTTCGACCTGTCGCCGGGGCAACTGGTCTGGTTGCGCGGCTCCAATGGCAGCGGCAAAACCAGCTTGCTGCGGGTGCTGGCTGGCCTGTCAAAGCCTGATGGCGGCCAGTTGAGCTGGGGCGTTCACCCTCTGGCCCAGTCTCCGCAATACCGTGCAAGCCTGGTTTACATGGGTCACGCCAACGCCCTCAAAGATGACCTTACTGCGCTGGAAGCTCTGCGGTTTATGGCCACCATGCATGGCAGGCCCAGCCAAGGCGACCGCCTTGAGGGCGCTTTGCGTCGCATGGGGGTGTTTCATCGCCGCAAGTTGCCGGTACGCATGCTCTCCCAAGGGCAGCGCCGCCGGGTGGCTTTGGCACGGTTGGCCCTGGAAGAAAAGCCCGGTTTTTGGGTGTTGGACGAACCGTTTGATGCGCTGGATGATGCCGGCCTGACACTAGTGCAGGAATTGTTTCGCGACAACGTACAGCGTGGCGGCACGGTACTATTTACCAGCCACATCGCGGTGCACCCCGAAGGTCTGTCACTTACCGAACTGACGTTGCAGGGGGCGCGTACATGAGTCCCATGCTGGCACTGCTGGAGCGTGACTTGCGTTTGGCCAGCCGCCGTCCGGCCGAGGCTTTGCTCCCGGTGGTGTTTTTTGTGGTGGCGGCCAGTCTGTTTCCCCTGGGTGTCGGGCCAGAGGCCAACATGCTGCGCACCATTGCGCCAGGCATAGTGTGGGTGTGTGCCTTGCTATCCAGCATGTTGTCGCTCAACGCCATGTATGCCAGTGACTATGCTGACGGTTCGCTGGAGCAGATGCTGATTTCCAGTATGTCGGGCTATGAGCTTGCCGTCGCCAAGTGTTTTGCCCACTGGCTCATGACGGGTGTTCCACTTCTGTTAGTGTCGCCCCTGCTGGGATTGCTGTTCGGCCTGTCGTGGGAGGCGATTGGTTTGATGGCTTTGGGGCTTCTATTGGGAACTCCCATATTGAGCATGATGGGCGGCATGGGTGCCGCGCTGACGCTGGGATTGCGTAATGCGGCAGTACTTATTCTGTTGATCGTATTGCCTTTGTGTATTCCGGTTTTGATTTTTGGCGCGGGTGCCGTTTCTGCCGCTGAGGCGGGTCTGGCACCAAATGGCCATTTTTATTTGTTAGGGGCAATGCTTTTGCTGACGTCACTGGGTGCCCCAGTGGCCACGGCAGCGGCTTTGCGGATATCTGTATGAAAAACCTGCCACGATTCTTTTACTTTGCTGCGCCCTCGCGCTTTTACGCGCTGGCAACGCGCGTCGTGCCTTGGCTGTACGGTGTGGCGGCTGCGTTTGCCGTATGGGGCCTGTATGTAGGCTTTTTCGTGGCACCCACTGATGCCACACAAGGTGACTCCTACCGCATCATTTTTATACACGTGCCGGCGGCCTGGATGTCGATGGTGATTTACATGGCCATGGCGGGCTGGGCCGCGCTGGGCTGGGCGGCGAACGCGCGCCTGGCGTCCATGATGGCGCGCGCTCTGGCTCCCACGGGTGCTGCGTTTACCTTTCTGGCACTGTGGACAGGGGCCTTTTGGGGCAAGCCCACTTGGGGCGCCTGGTGGGTGTGGGACGCGCGGCTGACGTCTGAGCTGATATTGCTGTTTTTGTACCTGGGTTTTATCGCGCTGGTAGAAGCGATTGATGACACGCGCCGTGCCGACCACGCGGGCGCACTGTTGGCCATCATCGGCGCGGTCAACGTGCCTATCATTTATTTTTCAGTACGCTGGTGGAACACCCTGCACCAAGGCGCAACCATCAGCATGACTGCGGCCCCCAAGATGGCACAAACAATGTTGCTGTCTATGCTGCTGATGACGGTTGCGTTTTGGGCTTATGCGTTTGCGGTTGCATTCCGGCGCTGCAGCGCGATTGTTCTGGAGCGTGAGCGTGAGGCGGACTGGGTGAAAGAGGTAAGCAAATGATTTGGAATAGTGCCAATGATTTCTTCGCCATGGGCGGCTATGGCTTGTATGTGTGGGGCTCTTACAGCGTAACCGCCGCCTGGATGTTGCTGGAGCCAATTTTGGTTGCGCGCAGGCATCGTGCCGCGCTGCAAGCTTTGCGTGAAACCGATAACGAAGGTGAATTCAATTGAAAACGCGTCATAAACGGCTGGCCATTGCGGCCGGTGTAGTGTTGGTCATTGGTGCCGCTGCGGCGCTGATCCTCAATGCCTTTAATAGCAATCTGGTGTTCTTTTTCTCGCCGTCACAAATTGCCTCTAAGGAAGCGCCGGTCAACCGCACCTTCCGCCTGGGCGGTTTGGTAGTGGCGGGAAGCGTGAAGCGGGAGGGTGTGGCGGTGGACTTTAAGGTGACCGATACGGCGCAGACCGTACCGGTGCATTTTGAAGGCATCCTGCCGGACCTGTTTAAAGAGGGTAAAGGCGTGGTCGCGCAGGGCAAGTTGCAGGACGGCGTGTTTGTGGCCAAAGAAGTACTGGCCAAGCACGATGAAAATTACATGCCGCCTGAAGCCGCTGAAGCCCTGAAAAACGCAGCCAAGAGCAATGCAAAAACGGCAGCATCTATCGTTACGAGCAATTAAACATGATTCCTGAAATTGGTCACTTTTTACTCTGGTTGGCGTTGGGCGTGGCGCTTATGGTGGGCGTGTTTCCTATGATTGGTGCGACCCGCGGCCGCGCGGACTACATGGCGATCGGACGTCCTGCTACCTACGTGCTGTTTGCATTGGTCTCATTGGCCTCGGTGTGCCTGATGGCGTCCTTTCTGGGTAACGACTTCTCGGTCTTGTACGTCGCTTCCAATTCCAATTCGACCTTGCCGATTCAATATCGCATTGCCGGTTTCTGGGGCGGCCACGAAGGTTCACTGCTGCTGTGGGTGCAAATGCTAGTCATATGGATGGTGGCGGTCGCGCTGTTTAGTCGCCATTTGCCGATCGAAGTTCTGTCGCGCATTCTGGCGGTCATGGGCTTGATCAGTGTGGGCTTTTTGCTCTTCATGCTGCTCACTTCCAACCCGTTTGATCGGCTGTTCCCGGCACCGCCCGATGGGCACGACTTGAACCCCTTGTTGCAAGATCCCGGCATGGTGGCACACCCGCCCATGCTCTACATGGGTTATGTGGGCTTTTGTGTGGCCTTCGCCTTTGCAATTGCAGCCTTGATCGGCGGCAATCTGGATGCCACTTGGGCCCGCTGGACCCGGCCCTGGACCACTGTGGCCTGGATGTTCCTTACCATCGGAATTGCGCTGGGCAGCTCCTGGGCGTATTACGAACTGGGATGGGGCGGCTGGTGGTTCTGGGACCCGGTGGAAAACGCATCGCTGATGCCGTGGCTGTTGGGAACGGCTTTGATCCACTCGCTGGCAGTGACGGAAAAGCGCGGTAGTTTCAAGTCATGGACAGTGTTGCTGGCCATTCTGGCGTTTTCGTTCTCGCTGCTGGGCACGTTCCTCGTTCGTTCGGGTGTGCTTTCCTCTGTGCATGCCTTTGCGACAGACCCCCGCCGCGGGTTATTTATTCTGGCCTTTTTGACGATCGTGGTGGGCTCTTCGTTTGCGCTCTACGCATGGCGCGCACCTACGGTCGGTCTGGGCGCACGGTTTGCGTTGTTCTCCAAAGAAACAGCGCTGCTCGCCAATAACGTATTGTTCGTCGTTGCGGCCGGCGCCGTGTTGTTGGGTACTTTGTATCCCCTGATACTCGATGCGCTAGGCTTGGGCAAAATCTCGGTCGGGCCGCCGTACTTTGACTCAGTGTTCCTGCCGTTGATGGCGCCCACCGTGTTCCTGATGGGCGTGGGGCCGATGGCGCGTTGGAAGGAATCCTCTGTGCCGGAACTGGCACAGCGCCTGAAATGGGCATTGGGTGTGACGGTGTTTGCCGCCATTGGCACGGGCTGGCTGGCGGGCTCGATTCATTTGGTTGCGACTTTGGGTTTGCTGATGTCGTTCTGGATATTCAGTTCTGTCGCGACTGACTTCTGGGAGCGTGTGCGTCCTGAGGGCAAAGGGTTTGCAGAACTGCGTCGCCGTGCAGGGCAAATTCCCCGTGCCTTGGCTGGCATGATGGTGGCCCACATTGGGGTGGCGGTGTTTTGCTTGGGAGTCACCATGGTGAAGACTTATGAAGTAGAGAGCGATGTACGCATGGCGGTGGGCGACACCACGACCGTGCGGGGCTACCAATTTACTTTTAAAGGCGTGAAGGCGGTGCAAGGCCCCAATTACGATGCAACCCGCGCGCAAATTGACATCACCCGCGACGGCGCCAGAGTGACAGAACTTCACCCTGAGAAGCGCATATTCCGCGTCCAGCAAAATCCCATGACCGAAGCGTCCATCTCCCCCGGCTTGACCCGGGACTTATATGTATCCATGGGTGAGGAGGTTGACGGCGGTGCCTGGATCATCCGGGTCTATGTGAAGCCATTTATTGACTGGATCTGGGGCGGCTGCCTTTTAATGGCGCTGGGTGGATTCATGGCGGTGACCGACAGGCGTTACCGCCGCAAAGCGGGGGTGGTGTCATGAAATACCTGCGGTTCCTTTTGCCCTTATTTATCTTTTTGGGCTTAGTCGTGTTTCTTGGCAAAGGCTTGCAACTTGACCCCCGGGAAGTGCCTTCCCCGCTGATCAACAAACCTGCTCCAGCTTTTTCGTTAGCATTGCTGGACAAGCCGGATGCAACTTTCAAGCGCGATGACATGCTGGGCAAGGTCTGGCTCTTGAATGTATTCGCATCCTGGTGTGTGGCGTGTCGGGAGGAGCACCCCTTGCTGGTGGAGTTTTCCCGGTTGAAGATGCTGCCCATCTACGGCTTGAACTATAAGGACGAGCGAATTGCAGGCATGAAGTGGCTCTCAACGTTTGGCAATCCGTATGACGCATCGCTGTTTGACAATGATGGACGCGTCGGCATTGACTATGGTGTTTACGGCGTACCTGAATCGTTCCTGATTGATGCCAAAGGGATCATCCGTTACAAACAGATCGGGCCCTTTACACCAGAGGCAATTGAGACCAAACTGATTCCGATGGTGCAGCAACTCAAAAAGGAGGCTGGCAATGGTTGATCTGGCTATCCCTGGAGCTGCCCGACGCAAGTTGGCTTTGCTGGCTCTTCTGACCGCGGCTTTGTTTACCCATGCGGCGTTTGCGGGCGAGGCGGCACCGGCCGCAGCCGATCCTGTGCTCGAATCCCGTATGCTGGCCATTACCACTGAGTTGCGTTGCCTGGTTTGCCAGAACCAGACTATTGCCGACTCGCACGCCGACTTGGCGATTGATCTGCGCCAGCAGGTGCGTGAATTGCTGCAAAAAGGCCAGACAAACCAGCAAATTCTGGACTACATGACGGATCGCTACGGAGATTTCGTGCTGTACCGCCCACCACTTAAGGGCACCACTGTGCTGTTGTGGGCCGGACCCGGCGTGATGATGGTCGGCGGCATGGTGCTGCTGGTAATCATTTTGCGGCGACGTAGCCGCTTGCCCGAAGACCAGTTTGACCCCGAAGAGACTGACGCCGTAGCCGATGCGGCCGATCGCTCTGTTTCCTGATTTGGACATTGAATGAACACGACTACCGACACCATTGATAGCCTCAAGCAAAAGCTGGCCCAGCTGACCGACCTGCACGGCAGCAATGTTCTCTCCACCGCGCAGTTTGAGGAGGCCAAAGCCGCATTGGAGCGTCGAATCATTGATCTGGTGATGTCCGGCGCAACCCTTCCGCCAGCACCAGCAGAACTCGTTGCACAACCTGCGCTCACAGCTACAGCAGCGCCGTCTGCCGACCCTGTCAAAACCACTTCCAATGCGCAAAATCCAGCTGCTGCCCCCGCAAAACCTCCATTGCTGATGGTGGCCGGCTTGGCGCTGGGTGTTGTGGCCATTGCCGTGGGGGGGTACCTCTGGAAGGGGTCTCCAGTTGGTATGTCCGGCGATGCTGTTGCGGAACAATCTACTTCGGCAGATGGAAAGCCCGCCCCGCACAAGACCAGTTCAGAGCAAATTACGGCCATGACCGAGAAGTTGGCAGAGCGTCTCAAAGACAAGCCCGATGATGCGGACGGTTGGTCCATGTTGGGCCGCTCTTACAGTGTTCTGGGTCGCCATGCGGAAGCATTGACGGCCTACAAAAAGGCTTCTGAGCTTCGCAAAGATGACCCCACACTGCTTGCTGACTTTGCTGATTCCCTGGCCGTTAACAACAACAACGACCTGAGCGGCGAACCCATGAAGCTTATTGAGCGTGCGCTCAAAATCGATCCCAAAAACCTGAAGGCCATGTACCTAGCCGGTACTCACGCATTCAATACCAAAGACTACCCAAGCGCAGTTAAGGTGTGGGAAAAAATGGTAGAAATATCGCCACCAGGTAACGCGTTTTCCCAGCAGGTAGAGCCTGCCATCGCTGAGGCCCGCAAGCTAGCCGGCATGCCTCCTGCGGCCAAGCCGCTTGACTCCGTTTTGCCTGGCAACGCCGCTACCAACAATGCGGGCTCTGGCAGCGCTGCCGCTGGCGCAACCGTCAGCGGAACCGTAACGTTGGCCGGTGCAATCGCCAAACAGGCGCAACCCGAAGACACTGTGTTTGTCTTTGCACGCGCCGCACAGGGGTCGCGTATGCCGCTGGCTATATTGCGTAAACAGGTCAAAGACTTGCCTTTGACGTTTAAGCTTGACGACACCATGGCCATGTCGCCAGCCAATGCCCTGTCAACAGCAGGGAAAATTATTGTCAGTGCCCGTGTGAGCAAAAGTGGCAATGCCATGCCGCAACCTGGTGACCTGACCGGTCAAACCGCGCCAGTTGACGTGGGCGCTACAGGCCTGAAAATAGAGATCAAAGAAACGGTAAAACCCTAGGTGCTTTTTTTACAGGCGGTTGAGCGGTGAACTATCTATATTTGTACGGTGCCATCATACTTGCGGTCATCGTGTTGTATTCACGCAGGCAGGTGAAACAGCAGGTGTCTGACAAGACGCAGCTTACGGAATCGATTCAAAGCGGGCTGGCCGAGCCGCCTTCACTGCATCCGGTGTTTGACCCTGTCAAGTGCATTGGTTCGGGGGCTTGTGCGCAGGTTTGTCCGGAGGGTGCCATTGGCATCATCAACGGACGTGGTGTTTTGATCAACGCTGCGCACTGCATTGGCCATGGAGTGTGTCTGGCAGCCTGCCCGCATGACGCTATCAAATTGGTTTTCGGTACCGAAAAGCGGGGCATCGATATTCCCAACATCAGTCCTGACTTTGAGACCAACGTGCAGGGAGTCTTTATTGCAGGTGAATTGGGCGGTATGGGCCTGATCCGTAAAGCTGCACAGCAAGGGCGCGAGGCGATCAATTCGGTGCGCAAGCGAGTTGGTGGCGGCAACGCGGACTACGATGTGGTGATTGTGGGCTGCGGCCCTGCCGGGTTGTCGGCGGGACTTTCGTCGATTCACCATAAGCTCAAATACAAGCTCATGGAGCAGGAAGATTCACTGGGCGGCGCGGTGTATCACTACCCTCGCAACAAAATTGCTATGACGGCGCCAGTGGTGCTCGACATCATTGGCTCGGTGAAGTTTGGTGAAATTCAAAAAGAAAAGCTGCTGGAATTCTGGTCGGGCGTAGTCGAAAAAACAGGACTCAAAGTATCCTTTCGCGAGCGCATGGAAGCGATCGAAAAATCGGGCGACAACTTTGTGGTCACCACCAACAAAGGCAGCTACCTAGCCCGAAGCGTGCTGCTCACCATGGGTCGCCGGGGAACGCCTCGTAAGCTCGATGTGCCGGGTGAAGAAACCGCCAAAGTGGTTTACCGCCTGATTGATCCGGAACAGTACAAGGGGCAAGCCGTGTTGGTGGTTGGCGGCGGCGACAGTGCCCTTGAAGCCGCAATTGCAATTGCGGAACAACCTG
>CANBYM010000127.1 GCA_947373605.1 Comamonadaceae bacterium | reverse complement strand
TCCTCGTTTTTGTTCGCGGTTCCGGCATCTCACGATGGGTGAAATTGTACGAACTAGTTAGTTTTAAAAACCAAGGGAAAACCCTAGGCAAAAGTCAACAGGCAGGTCTATCTGTTATGCCGGATTGCTTTGGGGACCCTCGTCCCAGTGTAGAGCGGAAAGGCTATTTCAGCACGAAGCGCATTACCATATCGGCAATGCTGTTGCGACGCACTGCAGCATTCAAAGCGCGATTTTTACCGGTCTTAAATATCAGCCCGAAGGTATGCTGATTGGAGACGTTGAAGAAGGTCAGGGCTGAAATGGACGCATGAATATCCACCGGATCCAGTCCGGTGCGGAACACGCCTTTTTTGACACCGCGCTCATAGAGCGACTGAATCGCGCGGATGGCCGGCACATTCAATTCTTGTATGGTTTTGCTCTGCGCCAGATAGGTACCACGCTCGATGTTTTCGTTCATCACCAAACGGATGTAGTCTTCATTGCCGCTGTGATGGTCAAAGGTAAATTCAACCAGAGCACGCAAAGCGGCTTCCGGCTCCAGGTTTTCCAGGCGCAATTCGGCCTCGATACTGCGCATCTTGCGGTACGACTCTTCCAACACGGCAAGGTACAAGCCCTCTTTGCTGCCGTAGTAGTAGTAAATCATTCGCTTGCTGGTGTGCGTGGCTTCGGCGATAGCGTCAATGCGCGCGCCGCTCAAACCTTTGTCGGCAAACTCCTCCGTGGCGACTCGCAATATGTCCGCCATGGTGCGGGCAGGGTCGTTGGTGCGCGAGGTGGTTGCGACCTTAGCGGGCACTTTGGCCACAGGTTTTGATGACTTCGCAGAATGTACCGGTTGGTTCATTCCATAAGTATAGAGGCGCTCACCCCTTCAGTCGACTACTGTACGAACACGCGGGCCAGCCGTCCCATGGAACACCAATACACATCGCGCTGCCAGCCGGGTGCGGGAAATACCACGCCCTGCGTCACACCGCCCGTGCGCACGCGGGCCAATTCGTCTCCAGTCTCGATGTTCAACACCACCACTTCTTCACCGCGGCGGCGGTAGTCATTGGTGACCAGTTCTCCACTATCCGGGTACAACACCATATGACTGGCAACACCGAAATTTTGTTTATGCCACAGCGGCTCCAAGGTACGACGGTCCGCTCCCATGCGCCATGCGCGAAGATGCCGGTTGGCTGAATCAAACGCGACAACGATGTTGCGCCGGACATCGACTACCGGCGGATTGGTCACGCTGCCGCCCGCTGCGCCGCACACTTCTATTGCAGTGTGGTCCGACGCATCGCGCAGGTTCACGCGCAACAGGCGATTGGCGGTACGACTCACACCGGCACCAATCATCGACAACACATAGCGGTGTTTACCGTTGTCCATGAACCATGCGTCGCGGCCATCGATTACGACATCCCAGCCATAGCTTTGCTGCGTTGCGCTGGCATAGTCGTAGCGCCACTGGGCGTCCATTTCGAGGCGATTCAGGTCATCGCGCCAGACATAGCGCATCAGGCTGTTCACACCCACCACATACACCGTATTGCCGACTGCGCTAAGGCGCGCAATCGACGGCTCCGGGCAGGGAAGATGCGCACATACCGGCTGCAGACTTAGTGGATCCAGCACAGTCAGCAGGGCCGGCGTGGTGTCCGACAAATTCTTGGTGACCAGCAGCCCGTTGTCCAGCAGCACAAAGGAGTTGTAGGGTTGGTCTACCGGCAGGCAGAACTTCCCTTGCGGCGCGCAGTGGCGGTCGAGCCGGTGTGCATAGCGCCCGTACACCACCAGCAAATCGCCACTGCGATGCACGGCCATGCCACCGGGCCACATAGGTCCGCCGGGCAAACGCGGGGAGCGCTCCAATGTTTTCAAAGTCAGTGGATCAATGCGCTCGACGCAGCTGGTCGTAGCCAAGCCCAGCCGCGCGCGCAACACGGAATGGGTGAGCAAATACACCTCGCCCGGTGCACCCAGCACCGTCATGGTGGACATCAGGGTGTTGCGAGTCACGCACCCCAATGTCTCTCCACGTTTGATTGCCAGGGAAACGCTGGGTGCGCAGGCAAGGCGCTGGGGCGTGCCATCCTCAGAAGGCCATGGGCTGGAGAAATAGGCGCTTGCCATCGGCTACGTGGAGGTGCTTAAGCCTGCCGCCTACGCCACAACACAAGCCCTGCTAGCGCCGCTACCAACAACAACACGGCGGCCAGTACTTGCTTGCCATACAAGGGCACCCAGTAATTTCTGACGCTGTTGATAAGAACCTGACGCTGTGGGCTGTAGCCATCGGGCATGGGCAGTACCCCTTTTTGCTCGGCATAGCTGGCGTAGTCCGTTTGCATGGCAGCAAACTCCGTGGCTAGCGTGCTTTGCAAATCCAGTGTCTCGCCGGGGTCGGTGCTGAGGTCGTACAAATGCCACTGCCCGTCGCCCACCGGTGGCAGGTTTTTGACCAGCTTCAAACTGCCTTTGAACAAAGCCAGATTGCCGGAAAGTTCATAGCCCAATGGCTCTGCGGCATCGCGCACCGATGTGGCCGTGCCCGTCAGCAACGGCAGCAGGCTATGTCCTTGCACAGGCTCTACTGGACGGCCCTTGTAACTATTGGCCGGCACAGTGACTTGCGCAATTTGCAGCAGCGTGGGGGTGATGTCGGTCACATGCACCAGCGCATTGCTCATCCGGTTGTTGTTCATGCCCGGTGCGCCCGCAACGCCGGAGATAAACATGGGCGTACGCAGCCCGCCTTCACCCGAATAAAACTTGTAGGTATAGAGCGGCGAGGCCGACGCACTGGCCCAGCCCGGCCCGACCACACCATAAGCACTCTTCCCGCCGAGCTTGTCCGTGTCCTGCGTGTAATGCAGGTTTAGCCACAGCTGCGCCTCATGGTAGTCGGACGCTTCGGGTCCGTTGTCCGATAAAAACACAAACACCGTGTTATCGAATTGACCGGTTTTATGCAGATAGTCCAACAAGCGTCCCACGTGAAAATCCATGGCTTCAGCCATGGCGGCATAGACTTCCATCTCACGTTCCATGTGCGCGCGGTCAGTTTCGCTCAGCGCGTTCCAGTCGTCAGTGGTGCTCATCGACTGCGCTTTGGTTCCGGCGGGAACCAGCCCCATTGCGATGGCTTTGCGCAGGCGCTCCTGACGCAACACATCCCATCCACCGTGGTAGCGGCCTTTGTATTTGTCGACAAAGTTTTTGGGCGCCTGTACCGGCACATGGTTGGCCTGAAAGCCGACATAGGCAAAAAACGGTTGCGTCTTGCGCGCATCGCCTTCGATGTAGCCGATCATGCGGTCCACAAAGTACGCGGACGAGTAATATTCCGCCGGCATATGCGCGCGTTTGCCGTCTTCAAACCAGTCCACCTTGGGCCGGTGCGGCAGGTAAAGCTTTTCGGGCTCCCAGTTGTCCGAACCGGTGTCGCCCTGAATGATGGATTTGTCAAAGCCGCGCTTGTCCGGCAGGTTGTATGCCTCCGAACCCACATTCCATTTTCCGGCAATATAGGTCCGGTAGCCGCCGTCCTGCAGCAGCGATGCGACCGTAACTACCCGGTCGTTCAGTGAACCCAGATAACCGGGTTTGCCCAGATGATCCGTGGGCATGGCCTCGCGCAGGTTGCCAATCCCGTTGCGGTGGTTGTCCACGCCGGTAAGCAGCATGGAGCGTGTAGGCGCGCACGAAGCTGCCACATGGAAATTTGAAAACCGGACACCACGGCTAGCCAGCATGTCCAGATTGGGCGTGGCGATCTCACCGCCGAAGGCACCGACATCCGTAAAGCCCCAATCGTCAGCTACCAACACTACGATGTTGGGGCGCAGCGGTGCGGCCCATGCCAGCGTGCATGCCAGCATGCATAGAAGCAATGCTGAAATGCGCACCTTAGCCACCAGTGACCACCGACACGCCACCGTCTACCGCCAGCCACTGACCGGTGATGTGCTTGCCCGAGTCCGAGGCAAACAGCAGGCAAATGCCTTTCAGGTCTTCGTCGTCCCCAAGACGCTTGAGCGGAGCACCTGAGGCCAGGTTCTCGGCACCGAATGCCTTGAGCGTGCCGGCCGTCATCTTGCTCGGGAAAAAACCCGGGCAGATGGCGTTGACCGTGATGTTGTACTTGCCCCATTCGGCCGCCAACGCGCGGGTGAAGTTGATGGCCGCGCCTTTAGAGGTGTTGTAGGCAATGGTGTTGAGGCCCGGCGGGTTGCCGTTGAGCCCGGCAATGGATGCGATGTTGACGATGCGACCACTGCGCCGCGCAATCATGCTCTTTTTGGCGATCGCCTGACTGAGCAAAAAGTAGCCGCGCACATTGAGGTTCATCACCTTGTCCCATGCATCCACTGGATGGTCCTCGGCAGGTGCGCCCCAGGTGGCGCCTGCGTTGTTCACCAGAATGTCTACTTCGCCCATGCGCTGCAGGGTCTCGTCGGCCAACCGGCTTATGTCGGCATCTTTGGCGCAATCGGCCGCAATCCAGCGGGCATCAATACCGGCTGCTTGCAACTCGGCACAGGCTTGCTCAAGGTCATCCGCCTTGCGCGAGCTGATCAAGATCCTGGCACCCGCCTCGCCCAGCGCATGCGCCATTTGCAGGCCCAGTCCCCGCGAACCACCGGTCACCAGCGCGGTCCTGCCGGTCAAGTCAAAAAGCTGTTGCACGGTGCGGGCGGTCATAGCGGTTCCTTAAGCATTTTTAAAACGCGGCTTCAGGCAAGTCAGCGCACGTCATGTCACGACTTTGCACCACGGAGAGCCACGCGCTGATTTTGGGCAGCTCGTAATGGAAGAAAAATTGTGCCGCAGCTAGACGCCCCCGTGTTGCAACTTGTGTCACAAGCGGGTCTGCACGCAAGGCAGCGCAGGCCACGTCCAGATGGATCCACGCCAGCACCGTGTGGCCGAAGGCTTGCATATACGGCACTGCGTTTGCCAGCGCTTCAGCCGGTTTTTCTGTGGCCCACGCTTGCTTTGTGGCCACGCCCACCGCTTGAAGCGCCACAGCCAGCGCATCAGCGTGATGTGACAGTGTGGTATTCGGTACGGTTGCATCAGCAGACGCACTCAAGGCCTTTGCCTTTTCTATAGTTGCCTGCATCCGGCTGGCCAGAAGTTGCAGCCCTTTGCCATTTTCCATCAGCACTTTGCGTCCCAAAAGGTCCAGCGCCTGTATGCCGTGGGTGCCTTCATGAATCATGTTGAGGCGGTTGTCGCGCCAGTACTGCTCTACGGCGAAGTCCCGCGTATAACCATAACCACCGTGGATTTGAATGGCCAGCGAGTTCGCTTCCAGACACCACTCGCTGGGCCAGCTCTTGGCAATCGGCGTGAGCACTTCCAATAGCAAACGCGCGTCGTCCGCCGCTTGCGGCATTGCAGTGTGTTGTTCATCAACCAGCCGTGCGCAATACAACTCCAGCGCCAACGCGCCTTCGCAGTAGGACTTCTGCGCCAGCAGCATGCGCTTGATGTCGGCATGTTCAATGATGCGGGCCTGAGGCGCCGATGCGTCTTTGCCACCTGACGCAGCCACTCCGCCGCCGGGCCGCCCCAAGGCGGAGTTCGCCCCCTCGGGGGGCAGCGACGACGCGCTGGCGCGAAGCTTCGGGGCTTGTATTGGTCTGCCTTGAGGACGATTCTTTGCGTAGTCGAGCGAAGCGTAGTACCCCGCCATACCCAGCATGGCCGCTGCCGTGCCAACGCCGATACGCGCCTCGTTCATCATGTGGAACATACAGCGTAAACCTTCGCCGGGTTTGCCCACCCGATAGCCGATAGCACCGGCTCCGCCGCCGAACGGCCCCCCGGCGCTGCCACCCATGGCGCTGCTATCCACGGAAAACTTGCCTTCGCCGAAGTTGAGCAAGGTGTTGGTGGTGCCACGCCAGCCCAGTTTGTGATTCAGTCCGGCCAGGGCCACATCGTTGCGTACACCGGTCAATATCCCTTTTGCATCCACCAATTTTTTAGGCACGATGAATAGCGAAATACCGCGCGTGCCGAGAACTAGTCCGCCGCTCTCATCAGGAATTTTGGCGAGCACCAGATGAATAATGTTCTCGCACAGCTCATGCTCGCCGCTGGAGATCCACATCTTGTTGCCCTTGAGGCGGTAACGTGGGCCTAACGGATCCGCCTCGAATGCATCACCATCCGGCACCGCGCGCGTGTTGACATCCGACAGGCTTGAGCCTGCCTGCGGTTCAGACAGGCACATGGTGCCCGACCAGCGACCGGAAAACTCATTTTTGGCAAACACCTCTTTTTGCGCCACCGAGCCATGCGCCATCAATAAATTGGCGTTGCCTGTGGTGAGCATGCCGGAGCCGATGCTGACCGAAGCACAGGCAAAAAACGCGTTGGCTGCAGCCTCCACGCTATAGGGCAACTGCATGCCGCCCATGCCATAGTCCTGCGCCGCGCTGAGCATGCCGGACTCTGCATAGGCCTTGAAGGCATTGTGGGTGGCCTGCGGCAGGATGACCCGCTCGCCATCGAAGCGCGGCTCCTCAACATCGACCAACCGGTTGAACGGCGCGAAGCGTTCGCGGGCAATGCGCTGGCACGTGTCCAACACCGCTGCAAATGTTTCACGCGAATGGTCGGCAAAGCGCTCGCGTTGTGCAAGCCCTTCTGTCTGCAACCAATCGTGAAGGAGAAAGTCGATGGTGGCGCGCAGGGCTTGCATGACAGTGTGTACTTACAAGACCTCGAATACCCCGGCAGCACCCATGCCGCCGCCGATACACATGGTCACACACACGCGCTTGGCACCGCGCCGCTTTCCTTCAATCAACGCGTGACCGGTAAGGCGCTGTCCGCTCACGCCATACGGGTGGCCTACTGCAATCGCACCGCCATTGACGTTGAGCTTGTCACCAGGAATGCCCAGCTTGTCGCGGCAATAGATCACTTGCACAGCGAAGGCCTCGTTGAGTTCCCACAAGTCGATGTCACTCACCTTCAGGCCCAGACGGGCCAGCACTTTGGGAATGGCAAATACCGGACCGATGCCCATTTCGTCAGGCTCGCAACCGGCCACTGCAAAGCCCAAAAAGCGGCCCAATGGTTTGAGGCCTTTTTGCTCAGCGAGCTTTTCATGCATGACCACGCAAGCACCTCCCCCGTCGGAAAACTGGCTGGCGTTACCGGCCGATATCAGGCCGCCGGGCATGGCAGATCGCAATCCCTTGATGCCGTCGTAGGTGGTGTCGGCACGAATGCCTTCGTCGTCACTGACGGTGACCTTCTTGGACATCAGACCCATCACTTTGTCTGCAACACCCATGGTCACGGTAATGGGTGCGATCTCATCCTTGAACAGACCCGCAGCCAACGCCGCACCGGCACGCTGCTGACTAGCAGCACCGTATTCGTCCATCGCTTCGCGGCTGATGTTGTAGCGCTTGGCCACGTTCTCAGCGGTTTGCAACATATTCCAGTAAATCTCAGGCTTGTTTTTCACCAGCCACGGATCGGTCAGCATGTGCTGGTTCATCTCCTGCTGCACACACGAAATAGCTTCCACACCACCGGCCACATACACATCGCCTTCGCTGGCAATGATGCGCTGTGCGGCAGTGGCAATCGTCTGTAGACCCGATGAACAAAAGCGATTAATCGTCATGCCCGACACAGTAACCGGGCAGCCCGCACGCAGTGCGATCTGGCGTGCGATGTTTGCGCCGGTAGCGCCTTCGGGCGTGGCGCAACCCATGATCACGTCATCGACCACCGCGGCTTCAATTCCTGCGCGGGCAATAGCGTGTTCTACGGCGTGGCCGCCGAGAGTCGCGCCATGCGTCATGTTGAAAGAACCCTTCCAGCTTTTGGCCAGGGGGGTGCGTGCGGTAGAGACAATTACGGCTGCGGTCATGGTGAATTCCTGACGAATGTTGGATGCATGGGTTTTAGTTGAACTTGTTGCCTTCAGCGGCCAGTCGGGCCAGCAGGGGCGCAGGCTGCCAGAATGCGGCATCGTCCAGCGGATTCTGCGCGAAGCGATGCATGGCCTGCACCACGTTGAACAGACCGAGTTCATCGGCGTAGTTCATCGGTCCGCCGCGGTGCGCTGGGAAACCATAGCCGAAGATATAAACAATGTCGATGTCACTGGCCTTGTTGGCAATGCCCTCTTCCAGAATGTGCGCCGCTTCATTCACCAGCGAAAACACCAACCGTTGCACAATTTCTTCGTCCGATATTTTGCGCGTCGTAATGCCTAGGCTCTTGCGGTGCGCTTCGATCATGGCGACCACTTCGGCGTTGGGAATGGCATCGCGCTTGCCGGCCACATAGTCGTACCAGCCCGCACCTGTCTTCTGGCCGAAGCGCCCTTTTTCGCACAATAGATCGGCAGTCTTGCTGTACTTCATATGAGGCTTCTCTTGGTAACGCCGCTTGCGGATCGCCCATCCAATGTCGTTGCCCGCCAGATCGCCCATGCGGAATGGGCCCATGGCCATGCCAAACTTTTCCATGGCCTTGTCCACCTGCTCGGGTGTGCAGCCTTCGTCCAGTAAAAAGCCTCCCTGACGACCGTACTGCTCGATCATGCGATTGCCGATAAAGCCGTCGCACACGCCTGACACCACTGCTGTCTTGCGGATTTTCTTTGCAACGGCCATGACCGTTGCCATCACATCTTTGGCCGTCTTTTCGCCGCGCACCACTTCGAGCAACTTCATCACATTGGCAGGGCTGAAGAAATGCAGGCCCACCACGTCCTGTGGACGGGCAGTAAAGTTGGCAATCGAATTGACATCCAGCGTGGACGTGTTGGAAGCCAGAATGGCACCGAGCTTCATCACACGGTCCAGTTCCTTGAAAACGGCCTGCTTGACACTGAGCTCTTCAAACACCGCTTCGATCACCAGATCGGCCGCGCTCAAATCGTCGTACGACAAGGTGGTGCTCAGAAGCGCCATACGCTGCTCGTATTTGTCCTGCTTGAGCTTGCCTTTTTTGACCTGTGCTTCGTAATTTTTGGCAATAGTGGCTAGGCCTCGATCCAGGGCTTCCTGCTTCATCTCCAGCATCTTGACGGGGATGCCGGCATTCAAAAAGTTCATGGCTATGCCGCCACCCATGGTGCCCGCACCGATGATGGCCACCGTCTTGATGTCGCGCAGCGAAGTGTCAGAAGGCACATCCGGAATCTTGGATGCCGCGCGCTCGGCGAAGAACAAGTGGCGCAATGAGCGGCTCTCTGCGGTCCACATCAGGTTGATAAAAAGCTCTCGCTCATAAGCCATGCCATCGACAAACTTCTTTTTGGTTGCGGCTTCGACCGCGTCCACACACTTGGCAGGCGCGGGAAAGTTCTTGGACATTCCCTTGACCATGTTGCGCGCAAATTGAAAGTACGCATCACCTTGCGGGTGTCTGGCAGGCAGGTCGCGCACCTTGGGCAGTGGACGCACATCAGCCACGGAACGGGCAAAGGCGAGTGCTTCGTCCATCAGGCTAGCGGGCGTTGCGGTGATTTTGTCGAACAACTTTTGTCCCGGAAGCATGGCCAGCATTTCGCTCTTGACCGGCTCGCCGCTGACAATCATGTTGAGTGCAGGCTCCACGCCCAATGCACGAGGCAAACGCTGCGTGCCACCGGCTCCGGGCAACAGACCGAGCTTGACTTCGGGCAGGGCCACATTGGTGCCAGGCGCGGCCACACGATAGTGGCAGCCTAAGGCCAGTTCCAGCCCGCCTCCCATCATCACACTGTGAATGGCTGCGATCACGGGTTTGGTTGAACCCTCGACCAACGCGATGAGGCTAAGTAGATTGGGCTCCTGCAAGGACTTGGGCGAGCCGAACTCTTTGATGTCGGCACCACCCGAAAACGCCTTTCCCGCGCCGGTAATGACGATTGCCTTGATGGCCTCATCCGCCTGCGCACGGTTCACCGCATCAGCCACTGCCTGGCGCGTTGCCAGACCGAGTCCGTTGACGGGCGGGTTGTCCAAAGTAATAACGGCTACGTCGCCGTGGGCCTGGTAGTTGGCAGTCATGCGCAGTCCTTGCTGAGAATAAAAAAGAACGATCGTTCGATTTTTATTTTAGAAGGGTTTTTTGACAAGCCTATTAGGGGTTTGTCTTAAGCAACCGGCTTCCCCAGGAATTACCTGAAAGCGGCTTCGCCCTTGAATTTTGAAGGAATGGACGTATCATTAGCACTCGTAGGCGTTGAGTGCTAGCATTCAGCCCCTCAAGTTAAGTTGACTGCCCCTTTTGGGACAGCCATTTAGTTCCACGTTTCAAAACCTAGGAGATTCCTCATGAAACTGCGCCCATTGGCAGACCGCGTGATTGTTAAACGCGTCGAAAGCGAAACCAAAACCGCCTCCGGCATTGTCATTCCTGACAACGCTGCTGAAAAGCCCGATCAAGGCGAAGTCCTGGCCGTCGGCCCCGGCAAGCGCAATGACAAAGGCGAAATCGCTGTTTTGACCGTCAAGGTCGGCGACCGTGTTTTGTTCGGCAAGTACAGCGGCCAGACCGTCAAGGTCGACGGCGACGAGCTGTTGGTCATGAAAGAAGACGATTTGTTTGCAGTGGTTGAGAAGTAATTTCTCCCCGCACACCAAGTCCTTTTTTAATTTTTAAATTTCTGGAGTCATAAACATGGCAGCAAAAGACGTAATTTTCGGCGGCGAAGCCCGCGCACGCATGGTTGAAGGCGTGAACATTTTGGCCAATGCGGTCAAAGTGACCTTAGGCCCTAAAGGCCGTA
>CANBYM010000126.1 GCA_947373605.1 Comamonadaceae bacterium | reverse complement strand
AGAACTTTGACGGACGTCCGCGTTTTACCGACCCCGAAATTTTGCGCAGTTCGCTTGCGGGCGTGATATTGCGGATGAAGTCGCTGCACCTCGGCGTGGTGGAGGAGTTCCCGTTTCTGGAGCGTCCTTCGGGCAGGGCGATTGCCGATGGTTACCAGCTGCTCAATGAGCTGGGCGCGGTGGACGACAGCAATGAACTCACGCCCATGGGGCAGGAGCTGTCGCGCCTGCCCCTGGACCCGCGCGTGGGCCGCATGATTCTGGAGGCGCGTTCGCGCGAAGCACTGGACGAAGTGCTGGTGATTGCCAGTGCCTTGAGTGTGCAGGATGTGCGCGATAGGCCGATGGATATACAGCAGCAGGCGGATCAGGCGCACGCCAAATTTGACGACGACAAGAGCGAATTCACCGGCTACCTCAAGTTGTGGAAGTGGATCACTGATGCGCGCGGCGGTCACGATGCGACGCATAAACTCAGCAACCGCCAGTATGAACAACTGCTGCGCCAGAACTTTGTGAACATGCGCCGGGTGCGGGAGTGGCGGGACATTTACAGCCAGCTCCACACGGTGGTCACTGAGCACAAGTGGCGCATCAACACCAAACCCGCCAGCTACGAGCAATTGCATTTGTCCATGCTTGCGGGGCTGTTGGGCAACATCGGTTGCAAGCTCGAGGAGGGGCAAAACGGTGAGTACCTCGGCGCGCGTTCCATCAAGTTTTTTGCCCATCCCGGTGCCCACTTGACTAAGAAACCGGGGCGCTGGATTGTGAGTGCGGAGCTGGTGGAAACCACCCGCCTGTTCGGGCGCGGCATTGCGGCCATCGAACCGCAGTGGCTGGAGCAAGTGGGTGGACATTTGCTCAAAAAACAATTGCTCGACCCGCATTGGGAGAAGAAGGCCGCCGAAGTGCTGGCGCTGGAACGCGCCACGTTGTATGGCATCGTGATTTACAGCGGACGCCGCACCAACTACAGCCGGGTTGATATGCAAGGTGCCCGCGAAATTTTCATCCGCGAGGCGCTGGTCGGCAAGGAGTGGGAGACTAGTTTGCCGTTCCTGGCGGCTAACCAGAAGCTGATCAAGCAAGTCGAGGACCTGGAGCACAAGGCCCGGCGTCAGGACGTGTTGGTGGACGACGAGTTGATCTACGCCTATTACGACCAACAATTGCCCGCGGATATTTGCAGCGGCTACAGCTTTGAACGCTGGTACCGCGAAGAGGCGAAAAAACCGCAGTACAACCTAGATGCCGCGGGTGGTGCAACGGGCGGTCGGCGCGAGAGCACGCTGCTGCGGCTGACGCGTGAAGAGTTGATGCGACACGAGGCCGCAGGCATCACCACCGCTTCGTTCCCCAAGACTATACGGCTTGGCGGTGTGGACTGTGCGGCGACTTACCTGCACGAACCGGGCGATGCGCGCGACGGGCTGACCGTCACCGTGCCCTTGTTTGTGCTCAATCAGGTGAATGAAGAGCGCTGCGAGTGGCTGGTGCCCGGGATGCTCAAAGATAAGGTGCAGGCGCTGCTCAAGACTTTGCACCAGCGACCGCGCTCGCGCTTGGTGCCATTGCCGGAGACTGCCAGCAAATTTGCCGAGGCACTAAATGTGGCTGAAAAGTTCGGAGCAGGCAGTCTGCTGGACGCTATTTTGAAACTGGTGCGCGATGCTACATCGCTGGACATCGTGCGTGCTGACATCAAGGTGGACATGCTCAGCCCGCACTTCTTCATGAACTTTCGGGTGGTCGATGAGCATGGCCGCCAACTGGGACAGGGGCGCAATCTGGGCGCGCTCAAAGCCGGGTGGGGCAAACAGGCGCGCGGAGCGTTTCAGGCGCTGGCCGGACTCAAGCTGGCGCAGACCGTTGGAGCGGTGGAGCCAGCGGCAAGCGGTGGGTCCAAGGGAAGTGTGCAGTCGCAGAACGTCTCAACGAGCAAAGCCACAAATGCCCATACCGGTGCCGTGGGCAGGCCCCATGCTGCACTGGTCACGCGGGCTGAAACCAGTTCGAACAACAACGCAGTGTCCGACGCCCGTCATACCGCATGGACCTTTGGCGAGTTGCCGGAGTTACTGGAAATCCACAAGGGGAGCCAGACGCTGATCGGCTTTCCGGCGCTGATTGACGCAAGCGATGCCGTCTGCATTGAAGTGTTCGACGAACCGGAGGCGGCAGCGCTCAGACACCGCGCCGGCCTGCGCCGTTTGTTTGCCTTGCAGATCAAAGACGCGCTCAAGTACCTGGAAAAGAACATTCCGGACCTTCAAAAAATGGCGGTGTCGTACATGCTGGTAGGGCGAGGGGAATGCAGCAAGGACACTGCAGCTGGTGGCACGGTTGAAGAGCTGCGTGAGCAAATCATTGCGGTGGCACTGGATCGCGCATTTTTGATTGATCCGCTGCCGACAGACGAGTTTGCGTTCAAGCGCCGCATTGAAGAAGGGCGGGGACGATTGACCCTGATTGCCAACGAGGTAGCCCGCCTAGCAGGTGTGATTTTGCTGGAGCACGCCACCGCCGCGCGCAAAATCAAGGACACCAAAAACGCGCCGGATGCGGTGGCAGACGCAGCCCAGCAAATTGCCCGCTTAATGCCCAGGCGCTTTTTGCAACTCACGGCCTGGGACCGGTTGCAGCACCTGGCACGCTATCTGAAGGCGATCACTTTGCGACTGGAAAAGTACCGCGCTGACCCGGCGCGCGACGCCGCCCGCATGGTGGAACTGCGTCCGCTAGAGCAACGCTACTGGCGGTTGGTGGCCGAGCGCAAAGGCGCGGTTGACGAGCGCATGCTGGAATTCCGCTGGCTATTGGAAGAGTTGCGCGTGAGCTTTTTTGCGCAGGAGCTGCGCACGCCCCAGCCGGTGAGTGTCAAACGGCTGGACAAGGCTTGGACTCAATTGAACTAAAGCCTAGAGCTTTTGCAGCCGCTCCAGCGCCTGCAGCAAAGTGGTGTCCTGCTTGGCAAAACAAAAACGCACCACCCGTTGATCGAAACCACTGCCGTAAAAAGCAGAGAGCGGAATGGCGGCAACGCCGATCTCACGTGTCAGCCATTGGCAAAAGTCGGCTTCGCCCAGATCGCTGACGTCCGAGATGTCTACACACTGAAAGTAGGTGCCTTCGCCGGGCAGCATTTTGAAGCGAGTGGACTTCAAACCTTGGCGGAAAAGGTCGCGCTTGTGCTGGTAGAAATCCGGCAGGTTGAGGTAGGGCGCGGGGTTGCCCATGTACTCAGCCAGTGCGTACTGCACCGGCGTGTTGACGGTGAAGACGTTGAACTGGTGCACTTTGCGAAACTCGGCGGTCAGGGCAGCGGGCGCTGCAACATAACCCACCTTCCAGCCGGTGACGTGATACGTTTTTCCGAAGCTAGAGACGATGAAAGCGCGCTCTGCAAGTCCCGGAAAACGGGCGGCACTTTGGTGCTGGCCGCCGTCGAACACCATGTGTTCATAGACCTCGTCGCTGATCAAAAGCACGTCGGTCGGTGCCAACAAGACTTGCAGCGCCAGCATGTCTTGCGCCGACCAGACCATGCCGCTGGGGTTGTGCGGCGAATTGACAATGATGGCGCGGGTGCGTGGGCTAATGGCCGCTGCAATTTTTGCGAAGTCGGGACGGAACGCGCCCGGCGTGAATGGCACACGCACCGCGACGCCACCGGCAAGCTCGATATTGGGCACGTAGCTGTCGTAGCAGGGCTCCAACACGATGACTTCATCACCAGGGTGCACCACGGCAAGTATGGCTGTGATGATGGCCTGCGTGGCACCGGCAGTAATGGTGATTTCGGTATCCGCGTTGTACGCGTGGCCGTACATGGTCTGAACCTTGGCGGCGATAGCCTGGCGCAAGGGCGCAACGCCGATCATGGGTGGATATTGGTTGTGCCCAGCCTGCATCGCGCGGGTAACGCTATCGACCAGCGCCGGGTCACAGGCAAAGTCCGGAAAACCCTGACCCAGGTTCACAGCCTTGTGCTCGGCAGCCAGAGCCGACATCACAGTGAATATCGTGGTGCCCACTTTGGGCAGGCGCGAAACCAGCGGTTTCATACTTCTTCATCCTTGACGTGGCTGGACATGGCCCGCGTGACCAGATCCCGGGTGAGTTTAGGGCTCAAAAGTTCGGTGAATGTGTAGACAAAATTGCGTAAATAGGCACTGCGTTTGAATGCAACTCGCGCGATGTTTTTACCGAACAAATGGCCGGCAGGACGCACCACCAAGCCGTTGGTGCCTGCCGGATTTTTGGCGTTGTCATCAATCACATCCTGCACCGCCATTTCGGCAGCAATGCCTACGCCCATGCCTAAGCGAACATAGGTCTTGATCACATCGGAATCAATGGCTTCCAAGGCAATACGCGGCTCCAGCTTCTTGGCTGCAAACGCCAGGTCAATCTTGGTGCGCCCGGTGAATGAGGGGTGGTAGGTGATGAGCGGCTCTTTGGCCACGTCTTCGAGCTTGATGAATTCTTTTTTGGCCAGCGGGTGGTCAAACGGAAGCACCAGCATGTGTTGCCATTCGTAGCAGGGCAGTGTGACCAATTCGTCGTAGTCCACCAGAGACTCGGTGGCAATGCCGATCTCGGCCACTTCGTCGATCAACATGCGTGCTACCTGATCGGGCGAGCCCTGGTGCAGACTGATATTCACTTTCGGGAAGGTGTTGCGCAAGGCAGCGACCTTTTCAGGCAGCACATAGCGCGCCTGGGTGTGGGTGGTGGCAATCGAAAGGGTGCCATTGTCCTGTGCGCTGTATTGTTCGCCGATGCGCTTGAGGTTACCCACCTCGCCCATGATGAGTTCTATGCATTTCAAGACATGGCGGCCGGGTTCGGTCACGCGCTTGAGTCGCTTGCCGTGGCGGGCAAAAATTTCAATGCCCAGTTCTTCTTCGAGTTCGATGATGGCCTTGGACACGCCGGGTTGAGACGTGTGTAAGGCTTTGGCGGCCTCGGTCAGATTGAGATTGCGGCGGACCGCTTCCTGAACAAATCGGAATTGGTGCAGATTCATATCGAATTCCAGCTATAGATGGAATTCATTATGCTGCAAACGGTTATTACCTCGTGTGCCCCAGTGCAATATTGGCCAGTAATTCCACCAGCAACGGTTCTTCGCCCACCGCCCTTTGCTGAGTAAATCCGATGGCGGGATGTTGGGTTCTTAATTCGTTCATGATTACCGGCAGGTCTTCACGGGCATGTTTACCTACCCCCAAAAACATGGGCACCACGTTTATCCGCCGCACGCCGAGCTGCACGAGGTTTTGGCAGGCCGTTGGCAGGTCGGGGCTGCTGAGCTCCAAGTAGGCGCAGACAACAGGCACCCCGGGCGCAATTTGCCGCATGGCTTGCGCCACGGCCTCCATGGGTTTGTGCCAAAGCGGGTCGCGCGAGCCATGGGCGAATAAAACGATGCCGAGGCCGGATTCGGAGTCGGAGTGTGTCATCGCCGCAGCACCAGCCAGGAAAAAGCGGTAAGCGAAAGCACTGAGTAAATCAGCCCCGGCAGGGCTGCAGTAACCCATGGCTGCCATCCCTGCAGCGTACCCAGGTCGCCCAATACGTTATTGAGCAGCACAAAGCTGATACCGGCCATCACTCCGCCGAACACATAGCTCGCGATGCCCCCGGAGCGAAAGTGAAAATATGCGAAGGGCAGGGCCAGCACCACCATCACCAGGCAGCTCAAGGGGTAAAACACTTTTTTCCAGAACTGAATTTCGTATTTCTGGGCTGACTGGCCGTTTTGCGTGAGGTGTCGCATGTATTGGAATAAATCAATCGTACTCATGCGCTCCGGCCGCAAAACGGCGGCGGACACCATTTCCGTGGTTACCAATGTAGGCCAGCGAAAGTTGTCTAGGAAAACGCGGTCTACATGGCTGCTCTTGCCATCGGTGGACACAAACTCTGTGCGTTCCACCTTTTCCAGCAGCCAGTCGTCGTGTTCGCCGAACTTTGCCTTTTCACCATGCGTGGTGGATACCAGTGCACCCTGGTTATCGAACTCGAAGATTTTGACGTCCTTCATATTGCCGTCCGGCGATAGCGCTCCAACGTTCACTGCGTAATTGCCATAGGCTTGCCGCTCTTTGAGCCAGGCGCCGGTTTTACCGACCGAAATCTGGCCCTTGAATTGCGACTTTAGAAGCTGCGCCGTGCGGTCTGCAAGCGGCGTCATGTAGTCACCCACCGCAAAGGTAAACGCGACAAATCCCAAGCCCAGCAGCAGAAGGGCTTTCAAGGCCCGCCAGGGCCCCAGACCACTGGTGCGCAGAATGGTGAACTCCGAACTCTGCGCCAGCCGTGCCATGACAAAAATAGTGCCTATCAATACCGTAATGGGCAAAAGCTCATAAACATGGCTGGGAACCAGCAGCGCGACGTAAATCAAGGCCTGCGGCACTTTGTAGCCGACGTCGCCGATTTGATTGACCGAACGCAACTCTTCTACAAAATCGAAAAAGAAGAAGAGCGAAATAAATCCAAGGGTGACTAGGGACACGGCCACAATAACTTCTCGATAGATCAGGCGGCGCACGGTCTTCATGAACGGGCCCTCCTTGAGGGCAGGCGGAATTCCCAGTTGTTATGGCGTTTGAGTAACCAGAGCAATGTCAGGAGCGCCGCCCCTCCATGCAGCTGAATCAGGAACACGCCGAACTGCACCCGTCCGGACTCCACCCAGCTTTTGCCCAGCACCAGCAAATTGAAATAAACGACGAATAGCAGAAACGCAAAGCCCAGATTGGCCACACGGCCCACGCGCGGATTCATGCCGGCTGATGCAATGCCCAGAAACACAAAATTAATCGCGGCCAACACCAGCCCGATTCGCCAGGAGAGTTCGGCCAAATTCACCGGCACCGGTTTGGATAGCAAGCCCAGCGTGGGGATGGAGCCCACTGGTATGTAGCTACGCGACGATGAATCGTCCACCCCTACGCGCACCCCGTAGGTTTCAAAAACACTCACATTGAGCTCGGACTTGACCATATCTTTTTCCAGCCGTTGGCCGTTTTTGAGGATCAGAAATTTGTCGCGGCCAATGATTTCAATGCGTCCGGTGCGCGCCGATGTCACGGTATCTTTCCCGGCCTCTTTGGTAGCAATGAATACGTTGTTGCCGGTTTGTTTTCCATCGGAGTTTTGCTCCACGAAAAATACGCGGTCGCCGTTGGCGGATTCCTGAAATTGCCCAGGCTCAATGCGCGCAATATCGCCACGCTTCTCGAACTTGTCCCGCAAGTCCTCAATGCGCCCGAACGCCCAGGGCAGCACAAACATGGCAAGTACCAGCACCACGACCAGAATCGGCCAGCAAAAGCGAAACATGGGCCGCACCAGGGAGAGCAAGCCGCGCCCGCTACCGAACCAGATGACCATTTCGCTGTCCTTGTACATGCGGGTAACCACGCTCAAAATAGCGATGAACAGGCTGAGCGACAAAATGGTCGGCAAATCCGAGAGGACCGTGTAGCCCATGATGATCATGACATCCGTGGGATTAAAAGTGCCCCGCGACGCTTCTCCCACTGTTCGGATCAGCGTCATGGTCATGATGACCGTCACCAACACCACAAGGGTCGCGCCGAAACTGCGGGCAAGCTCTTTGCGAATGGAGGAATGGAATAACATGATGCCGAAGGAAAAACCTAATTATGAACTTTGAACTCAAAGCCCTGGACCTGAACGCTCTTGCCAATGACAAAAGCGATGCCATCATTGTGCTGTTAGCTGACGGGTTCAAACCAGGAAAAGACAAAATTTCTGCGCTCATCGCGCAAGTTTCAAAATCAGGCGATCTGCCGGTCAAGGCAGGCAAAACCCTCGCTGTTTACCATCCGGCACTTTTGGGCACTCCCCGACTGGTATTGGCATCCATCGGTGACGGCAGCGCCAAGCAAACGCGCAATGGCATCAATGCCGCAATGGCCTCGGTCAAAGCGGTTGAAGCAAAAAAGGTCACGGTTGCCTTCACCCATGCCGCCAATGCCGCTGCATTGCGCGCTGTGGTGCAAGGGGTGGCGGATAACACCTACAGCTACACCACTACCAAATCCAAAGGGGAGCCCCGCAAGCTCACCCATGTGCAAATTGCCAGCAGCAATGCCGCTGCATTAAATTCGGTTTTTGATCGCGCTGTGGCGATTGTTACGGGCGTTGAGGTAGCCAAAGAGTGGGCTAACCGGCCCGCCAACCATGCCACGCCCACCTTGCTGGGCAAAGCAGCACAAGCGCTGGCCAAGCACCCGAAAATAAGCTGCCAGGTGTTGGGCCCCAAAGAAGTGGCCAAATTGGGCATGGGCTCCTTCATGGCCGTCGCGCAAGGCTCGGATGAGCCGTTGCGCTTTATCGTTTTGCAATATAACGGCGCGGCCAAGGCCAAGGCACCTACTGTGTTGGTGGGCAAGGGCATTACCTTTGACAGCGGCGGTATTTCCATCAAGCCCGCGGGGGAAATGGATGAAATGAAGTTCGACATGTCCGGTGCGGCCAGCGTGCTTGGTGTGTTTGCCACATTGGCGGAACTCAAGCCGGCAATCAATGTTGTCGGGCTGATTCCTTCGTGCGAGAACTTGATCAATGGGCGTGCTGTCAAGCCGGGTGATGTGGTCACCAGTATGAGCGGCCAGACCATTGAAATTTTGAACACCGATGCCGAAGGCCGGTTGGTGCTGTGCGATGCACTGACCTACGCCGAGCGCTTCAAACCGGCTGCGGTGATCGACATTGCCACACTGACCGGCGCGTGTGTCGTGGCACTGGGTAATGTGCGCAGCGGTATGTTTTGCGCCGACGATGCCATGGCGAAAGCGCTGATTGCTGCGGGTGAAACGGCGCAAGACCTGTGCTGGCAATTGCCCTTGGATGACGAGTATGCAGATGGTCTGAAAACTCACTTTGCAGATGTTGCCAACGTGGCGGGACGCGCGGGCGGTGCAATCAGTGCGGCCAAGTTTTTACAGCGCTTCACCGAGAAAAAATATCCTTGGGCGCATTTGGACATCGCCGGTACCGCATGGAAAAGCGGTGCGGCAAAAGGCGCTACCGGCAGGCCCGTGGGGCTTTTGGTGGAATTCCTGACAAAGTGACCCAAATCGCGTTTCACTTTGGTGCGCCCGATAAGCTGGCCTATACCTGCCGCCTGTTGCGCAAAGCGGTGGGCAGCGGCGCGCGGGTGATGGTGAGGGCAGATCAGGCCACGTGCCAGCGTCTGGATGTTCAGTTGTGGGCGGTGTCGCCAGCGGATTTTGTGACGCATTGCAATGGTGCCGCGCAAGGCTCGCTGGCGGTGCGGTCCAGCATCGTGTTCGCCGACGATAGTCCCGCGGACCCGGTTCAGTTGTCCGTGCTGGTAAACCTGGGAGAAGGTGTGCCGGCGGGTTTCGATGCATTCAAGCGGGTTATTGAAGTGGTGAGCTTGGAGGACGAAGATCGCCAACAGGCGCGGGTACGCTGGAAGCAATACACGTCGCTGGGCTATGACATTGAGCGCCATGACCTCAATCTCAAGGCGGGCATTTGAGTATGAGCGGAACGAGCGCGTCCCGTTACCTGCCCACGTTGACGGAAGTGGTTTCGCCCGAGACTTTTTTGCAGACCGGGCCGATACCTGTTGAGTTGAAGGTGCCGTGTGACGAGGCGCAGCAGTCCACGATGAGTCCCACGGAAATGGCTTTTCTTACCCAAAACGTGATAAACAAGATCACGCCCCTGTTGGAAGAGCAAGTGCTCAGCGTGGTGTTGCCTGCGCTGCAGCTGCATATTGAAGCCGCAGTGCGCGAGGCGATTAAAGAAGCCTTGGCCGGGAGGGTTATTCCTGATTAATGACGCCCCAGCGCACTCCCTCATGCGCAGCTATCAGTCCAATGGAGTATTTATGCGATGTAATGCAAATTTTTGCCTGTGTGTTTTGGCGCTTTCAGCAGTATTGGTAGCTTGTGGGAAAAAAGAAGCGGTTGCGCTTAGTCAGCCCTCTACTAACGCAGATATCGTACGGATCGGGCATGTCGGACCCACCACTGGCGCAATTGCGCATTTGGGACAGGACAACGAAAACGGTGCGCGCTTGGCCATTGAAGAACTGAACGCGGATGGTGTGGTGATCGGCGGCAAAAAAGTCACTTTGGAGTTGATGGCGGAAGACGATGCGGCCGACCCTAAGCAAGGCACTGCCGTTGCGCAGAAACTGGCAGATGCCAAGGTCTCAGGCGTAGTCGGGCACCTGAATTCCGGCACATCCATTCCCGCTTCCAAAATTTACAGCGACGCCGGCATTCCCCAAATCTCTCCTTCCGCCACCAATCCCAAGTACACCCGGCAAGGATTTAAAACCACCTTTCGCTTAGTAGCTGATGACACGCAATTGGGCAGCACCCTGGGCAAGTACGCAGTGGGCAGCCTCAAAGCCAAAACCATCGCTGTGGTGGATGATCGCACTGCATACGGTCAGGGCGTTGCAGAAGAATTTGCCAAGGCTGTACTCGCATCGGGCGGCAAGATCGTGGCCAAGGAGTTCACAACCGATAAGGCCACGGATTTCAATTCCGTACTTACCGCTATCAAAGCTAAGAGGCCCGACGTGCTATTTTTTGGCGGCATGGATGCGGTAGCCGGGCCCATGCTCAAGCAAATGAAGGCGCTTGGTATCAAGGCCAAATTTATGGGGGGCGACGGTATTTGCACGACCGAACTCATCAAACTCGCGGGAGACTCCGTGGGTGATGATCAGGTGTTTTGTGC
>CANBYM010000125.1 GCA_947373605.1 Comamonadaceae bacterium | reverse complement strand
GTTGCAAGGTCTGCAAGTTCACATCGGACATGGCCACGATATAGCGCTGAGTAGCTTGTTTGTCGATGCCCTGCGTAAATTGAGCCAACTCCGGCGTGCCACCTAAAAAGATCAGGATGCGCGGTGAGCCGCTAGCCAGACTGCGACCGAGTTGCTGCAAGTCGGCCACCGGTCCAAGGTGTTTGCAACCGAGATGCAAACTTTTTGCTACTTGTGCAACATCGCCTCTGTAATTGCTGAACTCGGCAGGCGTTGCATAGATGGCTCCGATTTCCTGCACGCCGATAGCGACAAGCGACTTTAGTGCAAATGCGATTTGCTCTTGTCGTGACGCAAATATGCTGAATGTGTTGTCTCCAATTTCAGACCGGCTGGTTTGAAGCCAGGGCGCCACGTGTGCAACATCTGGTAGCTCACTGCTAAGCAGGTCGGTCACTTGCGCGGCAGCGGCACTGGCTACCGTGCCCATCACAGTCACGATATGCGAATTGGTTCTGATCGTTTGAACGGCAGCCTTTACGCTTGCCGGGCTGGAATCTACTTCAATGACCTGGTGCTGCAACGATTTACCGTGCAAGCCGCCCTTGAGATTGAATTCCTGCAACGCAACCCGCGTACCGAGAACAAAGTCTTTGCTGATGTCAATTTGTGCAGCAGAAAAATCGGCGATTTGCACCAATGTAGCAGCGGCGCCACCGGGCGCTTGTTTGGGTGATTGTGACCATACGACACCGGGTCCGATGGCTGAAGCAGCCAGCGCGCTCAAAAGGGTGCGCCGACGAAAATGGGGGTTCAACGACATATATTTTTCTTTCTGTGCCAGGTGCTGCCAATCTGCGTTGGCGCGTCACAAAGCAATAACGGGCTCCGAAGAGCCCGTTGTAGGTGCCAGTACGGCGCAATTTATTTCTTGACAGGCGGCATCAACACCGTGTCGATGATGTGAACCACGCCGTTTGTGGCAAGCACGTCAGCCTTGGTGACTACCGCGTTTTCAATTGTCACGATGTCACCGGCTTTGGAGAGCTCCACCTCAGCACCATTGATCGTTTTTACTTTGCTGTTCTTCACATCGGCAGCCAGGGCTTTGACAGGCAGCACGTGGTATGTCAAAACGTCTTTGAGCTTCTCAGGGTGCTTGGCAAGGTCGTCCATGGTCTTGGCAGGCACATCTTTAAACGCATCGTTCGAGGGTGCAAACACGGTGAAAGGGCCCGCACCTTTGAGGGTGTCGGTCAGTCCGGCGGCGGTAACCAGACCGTTGAGCGTGCTCAATGAAGGGGTTTCAGCCAATGTGTCAGCAATCGTCTTGGGAGCGGACATGCTGGCGCAGCCGCCTAGTACGGCAGCAAACGATACCAATGTAGCGGCCATGACCGTACGGCGCTTGGACAAAAAGGTGGATGCGAGGCTAGGGATGTACATGTAGGTTGCTCCGGTTTAAAACCCCAGAGCGTAGAAAGCTTGTGTGACAAAGTTGTGACAAAAAGCCATAAAGCGGGTTACAAAATGACGCATGTTTGGCTTTCAGGCTACATTTCTCTTGGATGGGGATTTGTCACATACATGTCATAAATTCTTCTTAGAGTTCAGGGGTTCCTAATTAACAACCTGAGGGTTTTCTCATGAAGATGTCTTTCTCTCGCACACTGCTGTCGTTGGCCATGGTTTCCACATTCGGTCTGGGCGCTGCCGCCAGCGCGCAGGAAATCACTGGCGCGGGTGCCAGCTTTCCGGCTCCCATTTACGCAAAATGGGCTTCCGATTACAACAAGGCTACCGGCGTGAAGGTGAACTACCAGTCCATCGGTTCGGGCGGCGGCATCAAGCAAATTGACTCCAAGACTGTCGATTTCGGCGCATCCGACATGCCCCAAACCGACGAAGTGTTGAAGTCCAAAGGTCAGGTGCAGTTTCCCACCGTCATCGGTGGTGTGGTTCCGGTGATTAACGTTAAAGGCATCGAGCCAGGCCAATTGAAGTTGACGGGCTCCTTGCTGGCTGACATTTTCCTGGGCAAGGTTGCCAAGTGGAACGACCCTGCAATCAAGGCTTTGAACCCCACACTGCCACTGCCGGATACCGCAATTGCCCAAGTGCGTCGCGCTGACGGCTCCGGCACGACTTTTATCTTCACCAATTACCTCAGTAAAGTAAGCCCGGAGTGGAAGACCAAGGTAGGCGAGGGCACTGCTGTGAACTGGCCCGTGGGCGCGGGTGGCAAGGGCAACGAAGGCGTTTCTGCATTTGTGAACCGACTGCCTAACTCCATCGGCTACGTGGAATATTCCTACGTGAAGCAAAACAAGATGAATTACGCCGTTTTACAAAATGCGGCGGGTACCTTTGTGAAGCCGGAAGATGACGCGTTCAAGGCAGCCGCAGCCGGCGCTGACTGGGCCAAATCGTTCTACCAGATTTTGACGAACCAATCCGGTAAGGAAGCATGGCCTATCAGCGGCGCCACCTTTATCCTGATGCACGCAAAGCAAGACAAACCTTCCAACGGCACTGAAGTGTTGAAGTTTTTCAACTGGGCCTACGCCAACGGCGGCAAGACCGCTGCTGATTTGGACTATGTGCCTATGCCGGCACCGGTGATTGCTGCGATTCAAAAATCATGGGGTGAGATTAAAGACACCTCCGGCAAAGCCATCGCAACGAAGTAATACCGAGGTTTCCCCATGTCGACTACTTATGTGCATGGGGATTCCCCGGCCACTCTGAACGAGAAAGAAAAGGCGCGTGCGATGACCACCCCTCCACCCGTAAAGAGAGCACGCTCAGGCCCGCTGGCTGACAAAGTCTTTGGCCTGCTGGCCAAGGGCGCAGCGGTGCTCACACTTTGCCTGTTGCTGGCAATCCTGACGTCGCTGACCATCAGTGCGTGGCCGGCAATCAATAAGTACGGATTGGGGTTTTTGACCAGCACAGCCTGGGACCCGGTGCAGGAAGAGTTCGGTGGCCTGGTGATGATTTACGGAACGATTGCCACGTCCATCATCGCGCTGCTCATTGCGGTTCCAGTCAGCTTTGGCGTGGCGCTGTTTTTGACGGAGTTGTCACCGGCATGGCTGAAGCGTCCATTGGGTACGGCCATTGAATTGCTGGCCGCTATTCCTTCGATTGTTTACGGGATGTGGGGCCTGTTGATTTTCAGCCCCGTGTTGTCAACGTACGTACAGCAGCCTCTGCAGGCGCTGTTTAACGGTGTGCCGGTGCTCGGTGCACTGGTGTCCGGTCCGCCGGTGGGCATCGGCATTTTTGCTGCCGGCATTATCTTGGCCATCATGATCATTCCGTTTATTTCGGCAGTGATGCGCGATGTGTTTGAAGTTACTCCGCCCATGCTCAAAGAGTCGGCGTATGGCCTGGGTGCTACCACGTGGGAAGTGGTTTCCAAAGTCGTGCTGCCCTATACCAAGACGGGTGTGATCGGCGGCATCATGCTCGGACTGGGCCGCGCCATTGGTGAGACCATGGCGGTTACCTTCGTGATCGGTAACTTCAACCAGCTCGATTCGCTGAGTTTGTTCCAGGCGGCTAACAGCATTACCTCTGCATTAGCCAACGAGTTTGCGGAAGCAGGTGAAGGTTTGCATCAAGCGGCTCTGATGTATCTTGGTCTGGTGTTGTTCTTCATCACCTTTGTGATTTTGTCTTTGTCCAAACTGCTTCTGGCGCAGTTGCGCAAAGGTGAAGGAGCCAAAACATGATTACTGCAGAAATGCAAAAAAGCCGCGCGGCGATGTTTGCCCGCCGCAATGTGGTTAACAAGATAGCCACCGCGCTAGCCATGTCGGCGATGGCGTTTGGTCTGTTCTGGTTGTTCTGGATTTTGTGGGAAACCGTGCATCTGGGAATCGGCGGTTTGACACTGTCGACGCTCACCCAAATGACGCCCGGCCCCAATGAAGATGGCGGCCTAGCCAACGCGATTTACGGCTCGCTGCTGATGGTGGGCTTAGCCACTTTTGTTGGGACACCTATTGGTGTGATGGCAGGCATTTATCTGGCCGAGTTTGATACCAAAGGCTGGCTGGCCAACGTCACCCGTTTTGTGAATGACATTTTGTTGTCGGCGCCCAGTATAGTGATCGGTCTGTTCGTGTATGCCATTGCGGTTAATCCGGTGCATTCCTTCTCGGCGTTGGCCGGTGTGTTGGCACTGGCGCTCATTGTGATTCCGGTGGTGATTCGCACGACCGAAAACATGCTGCAGCTGGTGCCCCCAGGCTTGCGCGAAGCAGCCTACGCACTGGGTGCCCCGAAGTGGAAAGTGATTTTGAGCATCACCCTTAAGGCTGCCCGCACGGGTGTTATCACCGGCATTTTGCTAGCAGTGGCGCGCATTGCAGGTGAGACAGCACCGCTTTTATTCACCGCGTTGAGCAACCAGTTCTGGACCTCCAGCCTGAATCAACCCATGGCCAGTCTGCCGGTAACCATCTTCAAGTTCGCGATGAGTCCCTATGAAAACTGGCAAAAGCTGGCTTGGGCCGGTGTGTTCCTCATCACGTTGGCAGTGTTAGCGCTCAACATTCTGGCGCGCGTGTTGACCCGCGCAAAAAGCTAACCGGCGCTGAGCCACTATTTTAAAAAGAGAAAACCATGCTTGACACCACCAAAGTGATTGAGAAAACCAAAATTGCGGTCAAAGACCTTAATTTTTATTACGGCAAATTCCATGCGCTCAAGGGCATCAACATGGAAATTCCCGAGAACAAGGTTACTGCGTTTATTGGTCCCTCGGGCTGCGGCAAATCCACGTTGCTGCGCATTTTTAACCGCATGTTTGAACTGTATCCTGAACAACGCGCCGAAGGCCAGATTCTGCTGGATGGCGAAGACTTGCTCACCAGCAAGGAAGACGTTGCTTTGCTGCGCGCTAAGGTCGGTATGGTGTTCCAGAAGCCCACGCCGTTCCCTATGTCGATCTACGACAACATCGCGTTTGGCGTGAAGTTGTTTGAAAACCTGAACACTACTGACATGGAAGAGCGTGTCGAGTGGGCATTGCGCAAGTCCGCGTTGTGGACCGAGGTGAAAGACAAGTTGCACCAAAGCGGCAGCAGCCTCTCGGGCGGCCAGCAACAGCGCTTGTGTATTGCACGCGGCATTGCCATCAAACCCGAAGTGTTGTTGCTCGATGAGCCATGCTCAGCGCTCGACCCCATTTCAACGGCGAAAGTGGAAGAGCTGATTGTTGAGCTCAAGAGCGATTACACCGTAGTCATCGTGACCCACAACATGCAACAGGCCGCACGCTGCAGCGACTACACGGCGTATATGTATTTGGGCGACCTGATGGAATTCGGCGCCACCGAGCAAATGTTCTTTAAGCCTACCCGCAAAGAGACTGAGGACTACATCACCGGCCGCTTCGGCTAAGTTCCGAAAAACCCCCGAGGAAATACCATGCCTGAAAAACACCTATCTACGCAATTCGATACCGAGCTTACTTCCGTGTCCAGCCAGGTACTGGAGATGGGGGGGCTGGTCGAATCGCAAATTCGCCAGGCCATTTATTCGCTGTCACAGTTCAATGTCGAGGCTGCCAATCAGGTTAGCGCCAACGAGCCACGCGTCAATGCAATGGAGATCGAAATTGACCATGCGCTCTCCAGCATCATCGCAAGGCGCCAGCCCACGGCTCGCGACCTGCGTTTGTTGATCGCTATATCCAAAACCACGGCCAATCTGGAGCGCGTCGGGGATGAGGCCGAGAAGATTGCACGCATGGTGCGCAACATTATTCAAAGTGGTGCGCCGCGCTCGCTGCCATCGCTGGAGTTGCGTGTGGCGTCCGATCTGGCATCGGGCCTTTTGAACAAAGCGCTGGACGCCTTTGCGCGTCTGGATGTGAATGCCGCGGTGGCAATCCTGAAAGAGGACGACCTGATTGATGAAGAGTTTGACGGCTTTGTGCGCAAACTGGTCACCTACATGATGGAAGACCCGCGCATGATTTCGCCGAGCCTAGACCTGCTGTTCCTTGCCAAGGCGATTGAGCGCATCGGTGACCATGCCAAAAACATTGCTGAGTTCATTATTTATGTGGTCAAGGGCGAAGATGTTCGCCATACCAGCATGGACAAAATCGAGTCGGTGATCCGATGAGAAACATGCCTGCAGTCCTGGTCGTGGAAGACGAGCCGGCGATTGCCGAGCTGATTGCAGTGAATCTGCGTCACAACGGCTTTCGCACCACCTGGTCCATGGACAGCGCCAGCGCCGAACGCGAGATTGAAGCTGCAGTGCCGGACCTGATTTTGCTGGACTGGATGCTTCCCGGCGAGAGCGGCTTGATGTTGGCAAAGCGCTGGCGCGCCCATTCCCGTACCAAAGACGTGCCTATCATCATGCTGACCGCGCGTGGCGATGAGGCGGACCGCGTTGCCGGTCTGGATGCCGGCGCCGATGACTACATCTCCAAACCGTTTTCCACCAAAGAACTGTTGGCCCGGGTGCGCGCAGTGCTGCGTCGCAAGGCGCCAGAGCAAATTGGTGAAAAGGTGGTGATTGGTGGCCTGTCGCTTGACCCGGCGACATACCGGGTTTCATTCGAAGATCAACCCTTGAAGCTGGGACCGACCGAGTTCAAGCTGTTGCAGTTCTTCATGAATAGCGCTGAACGCGTTCACAGCCGCGCCCAGTTGCTCGATAAGGTCTGGGGCGACCATGTGTACATTGAGGAGCGCACGGTGGATGTACACGTCAAGCGCCTGCGCGAAGCCTTGTGCAAGGCCGGTCCGATGGTGGAAACGGTGCGTGGTGCAGGTTATCGCCTGACGGCTAAGCCACTTGTTGCCATTGTTCCTGCCGAAAAGTCGAACGCCTGACTGGTTACAGTAGCGCATGTTTTGGCGCATTGCTACCTTTCTGCTTTGCCAGTTTTTGCCGGCACTGGCCCTCTGGAATATTGCTCCCAGCGATCAGCAGAGTGTTGATGCGCTGATTGCCGCCATCGCGGGTTGCTACGTGTGGCTGGTTTGGGATGCCATGCGCGGCAAGCGCCTATTGAGCTGGTTGCGCGCAGGAGACACCACTGACATTCCCTTGGGTAGTGGTTTGTGGGGCGAGGTTTTTGACCGTATCCGCAAACTGGTGCGCGCGCGTGACCGGGCTGCTTTGGAAAGTGAACGGCGCCTGCAGGACTTTCTGGCCGGATTGCAAGCCTCGCCCAATGGCGTGGTGATGCTCGATGTGGAAGGTCGCATTGAATGGTTTAACCAGACGGCAGCGAGCCACTTTGGATTTGATGCACGCCGCGACATGCTGCAGCACTTCGGAAACCTGGTGCGTGATCCCGGCTTTGCCGCCTATTACGCCAGCCGCAATTTTCAGCTCGATGTGAAGATGCCGGGGCGCAACTCGTCTGCCTCCAAGCCGGTCAATTTGTCAGTGCATCTGCACCCGTATGGCGAGGGGCGCAGCCTAGTGCTATCACAGGACATTACATCTAAGGAACAGGCCGAAGCCATGCGGCGCGACTTCGTGGCTAATGTCTCGCATGAAATTCGCACGCCGCTTACGGTGCTCTCCGGGTTTGTAGAAACCTTGCAATCGCTGCCACTGCAGGCCGATGAGCGCAGTCGCTATTTGGACCTGATGGCGCAGCAGGCGCAGCGCATGCAAACTCTGGTGAGCGACTTGCTGACACTATCGCGGCTTGAGGGCAGTCCCTTGCCCACGCATATGGAGTGGATTGCCGTGTCGGCACTGATGGCCCAATGCGAGCAGGACGCGCGCGACTTGTCACGCATGCTGTGGACACAATCGCACCCCTTGCGCTTCACGGCCAATACAGTTTGTGAAATTGCGGGTTCAGCGTCCGAGTTGCAAAGCGCGATGTTCAACCTGATTGGTAACGCCATACGCTACTCGCCACCGGACATGGCCATTGAGATTTCGTGGAACAGCATGGCCGACGGCTCCGCCGTATTTAGCGTCAAAGACTATGGGGCCGGTATTGCACCGGAACACATCCCGCGCTTGACGGAGCGCTTTTACCGGGTGGATCGCAGCCGCTCACGCGAGACGGGCGGCACAGGACTCGGCCTAGCCATTGTCAAGCATGTGTCGCAGCGTCACGGCGCTGAATTGGAAATCGAAAGCTCACCTGGCAAGGGATCGCGCTTTTCCATTACCTTTCCTGCGCAGCGTGTGCGCATCGCCGTTTCAGCTACCGACGTCTGAACACCAGTACCGATTCATTGCCATCGGTCGGGTGGCGGATAGGGGATAACAATATCCACTGCTTTTCGTCCAGCGCCTGCGGTGCTGAAAAATTGTCGCCTGGTTCGGCGATCAGCCACGGGCAGCGTGGTTTGTCCAGCGCGTAGCGCATTTCCAGCTTGCCGTAAAACTGTAGGGCGGCAATTTTCCCTTCACTCAATCCCATGGCTTCAACACAGCCCGGGGGGGTCATTTTTTCGATGGCCCTCTCCACCATGGCGTTGTAGCTTTGTGCGTAATTGAGCAGCGGCATCCACAATGTCATCAGAAGTAGCCAGCACAGCGCCGCGCCGCCTGCGGGCAAAACCAGGCTTTTCCAGATCGCCGTGCGATGACGGCCAACGCGCCATTTCACAAGCCATCCCCACACCAGTGTGGCAGCCATTGCAACACCAAATGCCACGAATGAAAAATGGGCCTCAAATCCAGGGGCCAACCTTGCCACGTTGGCCGCGGGCTGACTGGGGTAACCCGAGAGCATGGCAATCCACACGACCCACACGCTGATGGCACAGGTGGTAAAGAACAACAAGGTGAACCAGTCGATCAGGGAGGCCACCTGCCGTTTCAGTGTGGGCAACGCAAAAGCGGCCAGCGCCGCCAGTGGCGGAAGCGTGAGCATGAGCGCACGGTCAGACGCATTGGACGTTACCGTGCCCAGCAGTGTGACGCCTACAAACCACAGGGGTACGGCAAGGTGACGGCTTATATGCCGGCTAAGAATCTGTTTGCGCCAACGCCACACAGTCCATAAGGCCAGTGGCCAGGCTGGCCAGGTAAACCACAAAAGCAACTCGGCAAAGCCACGCCAATGCTTATAGGTGGCCTGCGGGAATTCAACTTTCCATCGCCACAGATCAAGCAAGTAGGCCAAAGTCGCGGCGACAAAAATGGCAAAAACGATCGCGTAGCTGGTCAGGCCCTTGTTGCGCGCGGTTCGGGCATTCTGTACTTCGGTATGGCTGTCGAACCAGTGAATGCATAATCCGCCCAAGCCGTACAGCAAGGCCATCACAGGCGCCCCGGAGAGGCTCAAGCCAGCAAGCCCCAGACTGAATCCCAAGGCTCCCAACAAGGGCCGGTAGGGCATAGCCGATACCGCGTAGAACACCATGGCGGTGAATGCCGTTTGCGCCACTGCCGGCGTTGTCTCGTGCGAAAGCTGTGCCAGACCCAGGCAGGCAATCAGTGCCAACAAACCGCCATCTGCCATGGCGCGGGCATAGTCTTTGGGAGATGCTTCGCCGCCAAAGGCAAACGCAACGGGCTGTGCTTTGGGACTGCGTGCCAGGTAATAGGTGCCAAACCATGTACCTGCCATGCACAGCGCGAGCAGAACAACAAAGGGAATGCGCGCGGCAAAGTCCGGTGCAATCCATGCAGGAGCCCATTGCAAGGCCCACGCGCCCAGCCAGTAAGGCAGCAGCGATGGATTCTCGGCGGGCATGCCGATCAGGCTAGGGTGCAGCCACTGCGCCGTGCCCTGGGCCAATTCCGTCATAAAGCCCAGACCAGAAGCATCGGCACTTTTCCAGGCGTCGCGGCCTATGAAGCCCGGCAAAAGATAGGCCAGACAAAAAAGCAGCAATGCGACTCTCGGCAAACGCCGGGCGGCGGCTTGGGCGACTATTGCAGGGTTGGTCGGGATCACGGGTTATGGTCAAGTGAGGTCGAAAAAAAAGCAGCGCCGCTAAACGGGCTGCTTTTTTCAGGCTTGGACCTGCAGGAATTACTTCGCTGCGGTTTTGCCGAAGCGGTTGCGGAACTTCTCAACGCGGCCGCCCATGTTGTCCACGGACTTTTGCGTACCAGTGTAGAACGGGTGCGATTCGCTGGTGGTATCTAGCTTGAACAGCGGCAGTTCGCGGCCGTCTTCCATCTTGATCATTTCCTTGGCGTTAGCGCAGGAACGGGTCACAAACTTGAAACCGTTGGACATGTCTTGAAAACACACGTCACGGTAGTTGGGGTGAATGCCTTCTTTCATATTTTCTCCATCAATTGCGCCAGCCGCGTCAGGCCGTCGGGCACTACGCCAGACTTTAAACCCGCGTACTTGTCGCGAAAACCCTCGATTATAACTTAGACCGCTCTTGGCCGCTTATACGTTAGCCGCCCCTGCGCATCATGTCAAAGAACTCGCTGTTGGTCTTGGTAGCGCGCATTTGCTTGAGCACCATCTCCATGGATTCAATTTCGTCCATGTTGTAGAGGAACTGACGCAGGATGCGGGTCTTTTGCAGAATTTCCGGCTGCAACAGCAGCTCTTCACGGCGTGTGCCACTGCGGTTGAGCTGGATAGACGGGAACACACGCTTTTCATACAAGCGGCGGTCCAAGTGGATTTCGGAGTTGCCGGTGCCCTTGAACTCTTCAAAAATCACCTCATCCATACGGCTGCCGGTGTCTACCAGGGCGGTGGCGATGATGGTCAGCGAGCCGCCTTCTTCCACATTGCGGGCAGCGCCCAAAAAGCGCTTGGGCCGCTGCAGAGCGTTGGAATCGACACCACCGGTGAGCACTTTGCCGCTGGATGGCACCACGTTGTTGTAGGCGCGGGCCAACCGGGTAATGGAATCCAGCAGGATGACTACGTCTTTTTTCAGTTCGACCAGGCGCTTGGCACGCTCAATCACCATTTCGGCCACATGCACGTGGCGGGCGGCCGGTTC
>CANBYM010000124.1 GCA_947373605.1 Comamonadaceae bacterium | reverse complement strand
TCTGCAGTAACGCCAACTGCTGGCCAAACGTGTCAATTTGCTTATTTTGCGTACGCGTTGCCTCAGAACTTTGCTGCAGTAAAGCTTGTTGAAACGTCGCCAGGTTTTGGGTGAGTTCCTGACGCGTGCCACGCGAAGACTCGCCGATATCATTGCGCAATTCGCGCTCCAATCGCTCAGCACTTTGGTTCACCTGCTCTGCCAGACGCTGCATTGCATCAGCATGTGAAGCGTCCCGCTTGCCCAAGGCGAGCCACAGCAACAACAATGTGTTGAAAAGCGCAATACCGGCCAACAGCCATATCCATTGGGAACCGCCTGCCATATCGCTCAAGGCAATACCTGCGGGTTCAGAGGCGTGACGGGCTTGCAACTCACCAGAAAGCCGATCAGATTATCCGCCGCCAAATTCGCCATCGCGCGTCGGGTACCTACGGTCGCACTGGCGATGTGCGGCGTGAGCACCACGTTGGGTACCGTTAACAGATCCGGATGCACCGAGGGCTCTCCCTCAAAGACATCGAGGCCCGCCGCAGCGATTTGCCCTTCGCGCAAGGCCTTCGCCAGCGCGGCGTCATCAACGATGCCGCCGCGCGCGACGTTGGTCAGCGTAGCGGTGGACTTCATCAACGCGAGTTCCGGGGCGCCGATGGTGTGGTGTGAAGCAGCCGAGTACGGCACTACCAGCACCACATGATCGGCAGTCCGCAGCAGTTCTTCCTTGCCCACATAAGTGGCATGGCACTGTGCTTCGGTCGCTGCATCCAACTGCGAGCGGTTATGGTAAATCACCTTCATGCCAAAGCCCAGTGCACCCCGCTTGGCAATGCCCTGTCCGATGCGTCCCATACCGACGATGCCCAAGGTACTGCCGTGTACCTCGGTCCCGGTGAACATGTCATAACGCCAGCGGTTCCACAGTCCAGCACGTAAAAAGTGTTCACTCTCTGCAATGCGGCGGGCTGTGGCCATCATCAGCGCAAATCCGAAGTCAGCAGTGGTTTCCGTCAAGACGTCGGGCGCATTGGTGGCAAGCACTCCCGCTGCGGTCATAGCGTCGAGATCAAAATTGTTGTACCCGACCGCCATATTGGCGCAGATTTTCAATGAGGGGCATACGGCAAGTACACCGGCGTCGATACGCTCACTGCCCGTTGTAAATACACCTTGCTTGCCTTGCAGTCGTTGCTTCAATTGATCCGGAGTAAACAACACATCGTCCTGATTGGCATCGACCACAAAGTGTTGAGATAATTTTTCAATGACCCCCGGGAACACGGCCCGTGCGACAAGGATGGAAGGTTTTTGCGTCATGGTTGTTAGGAGATTTAGTTAGGTTGGGCAATTTCAAACACCTGGCGCAGGTAAGCGAGATAACGCTCGTCTTCGCACATGTTTTTGGAGGGTGTGTCCGAAAGCTTTGCCACGGGCTGGCCGTTGCAGCGCACCATCTTGATCACAATTTGCAGCGGCTCGTAGCCCAGATCGTTTGTCAAATTGGTACCGATTCCGAAAGCAAGTCGGCACCGGTCTTTAAAGCGGTGGTACAGCTCGATGGTACGCGGCACGGTCAACCCGTCGCTGAATATCAATGTCTTGGTTTGCGGATCCACCCGGTTGCGTGCGTAGTGGTCGATCATGCGCTCACCCCAATCGAACGGGTCTCCACTGTCATGGCGTGCACCATCAAACAGCTTGCAGAAATACATATCAAAGTCGCGCAGAAATGCGCTCATGCCATAGACATCACTGAGCGCGATGCCCAAGTCGCCACGGTATTCCTTGGCCCAAGACTCGAACGCATAAATCTGGCTGTCGCGCAAGCGCGGCCCCAGCGCCTGGCTTGCCTGCAAATATTCGTGCGCCATGGTGCCCAGTGGCGTTAGGCCCAGCTTCATGGCAAGCCACACATTGCTGGTACCGGCAAACTGCCCCGGCACCGAGTGCGAATGACCCGGACTGTGCGATGTACCCAAACGTGCTGACAGTACGCGGATGACTTCCTCATGCCATGCCCGCGAAAAACGCCGGCGGGTACCGTAGTCGGCAATTTTCAAATCGCTTAAGCCCTCACTGCGTAGCTGCCCGATCTTGACATCGAGCCGCTTGCGGCCTTCTACAAAGTCGGGCACCGTCTGCGTATTGCGAAAGTACACCTCATTAACGATAGCCAGCACCGGGATTTCAAACAGAATGGTGTGCAACCAGGGGCCAACAATGGCTATGTCGATGTCGCCGCCGGGCAGCGGAGTGACAGTGATGTATTTTTCGTTGAGTTTGAACAAACCCAGAAAGTCGACAAAGTCGCTCTTGATAAAGCGCAGCGACCGCAAATAGGCCAACTCACTATCCTGAAAATGCAAACTGCAAAGCGAGCGGATTTCTTCCCGGATTTCATCGACGTGCGCTGCCAGGTTCGTGCCGCTATTGCGGCACTTGAAACGGTACTCGACCTGCGCGCCGGGAAACTGGTGCAGCACCACTTGCATCATGGTGAACTTGTAGAGGTCGGTATCCAGAAGGCTTGTAATGATCATGGTCGTTATAGCGGCACAGCTTGTCCTGCTGACAGTGTAATGATGCGGTCGGCCTGACTGGCCAGGATCTCATTTTGCTCTGCGATGAGCAGGGCTATTCCTTGGGCCTTTAGAGCCAGCAAAGCAGTTGCAATGGACTCCACCAAGACCGGCGCAATTCCTTCACAGGGCTCGTCAAGCAACAATAGCGTCGGCTGTGTCATCAGCGTGCGGGCGATGCTGAGCATCTGCTGTTCGCCACCACTCATTTGCATTGCATTGCGGTGCAGCATGGTTTTAAGCGCCGGAAACATCGATAACACCTGATCGAACTGCCCTTGTGAATTAACTTTCCGCCGGGTGCCGCCAGCTATCAGCAGATTTTCCTGAACGGTGAGGTCGGCAAACAGGCGCCGGTCTTCGGGCACATAGCCCAAACCCGCTTGCGCACGCACATACGATGGTTGGGACAAAAGCTCTACGCCGCCGTAACGTATGCTTCCTGTAACGCTAGGACCCATCCCTATCAAGGACTTCAGTAATGTCGATTTGCCAGCGCCATTGAGCCCCTGCAACACCACCAATTCTCCCGGTTGCACGGTCAGTGAAACACCAAACAGCGCCTGTGCAGCGGCCCACCAAGCGCAAAGTTGATTGACTTCAAGCATCGGCCGATCCATGGAAATCCAATGTCCTGAGTGAATTGCCCAAGTAGCGCGTGCGCACCAGCGGATCACGCGCAACGTCATGCGGTGCGCCCTGTGCTGCAATTTCGCCGTCGATCAACACAATGACGCGATCGGCAACGCCAAACACCGCGTCCATGTTGTGCTCCGTATAGAGCACAGCCATTCGTGCCGAGAGGGACTGAATCAGGCGCATCATTTCGGCACGCTCGGCAGCAGCGAGCCCCGCTGCCGGTTCATCCAGCAGCAGCAAGGCCTCGCTTGAACCGCCATGGCGCTTATCGGCAATGCCCGCCAGAGAGAGAGCCAGCTCCAGTCGCTTTTTGGCGCCATAGGGCAGCGCAACCGCAAGCCGCGCAGCACTCTCTTCCAACCCGACTTCCTGCAAGAGCTGCATGGCCTGCGGGCGCGCAAATTGCGCTAGTTCATCAATGGGGCTGTGACGCGCACTACCCTGCAAGGCGAGCTGCACGTTTTGCAAGGCAGTGAGCGCTTCAAAGGTTTGTGCCACCTGAAATGTGCGCGCTACACCGAGCTGCAAACGGTGCGCCGGACTCAAATGGTCGAGCGACTTGCCGCACCAGATGCTATTGCCACTCGTTGGCGGATGCTGGCCGGCAATGCAGGCAAAGGTGGTGGACTTGCCTGCTCCGTTTGGGCCGATTAAGGCCACGCACTCCCCCGGTTTTACCGAAAAAGATACGTCACGTACCGCCTGCACGCCACCGAAATTTTTACGGAGATGCGTGACCTCAAGCACCATGGCGATTTGCTCCCCATCGGAAACCCAAAACACCCTGCGGTGCCCACACCATGATGGCCATCACCAGCAGTCCCAAGGCACCGCGCCAATATTCAAAGTTTCTGCCCAGCGCCGCACTTACCCACACCAACACCCCTGCGCCCGCCAGCGTGCCCCAGAGGTGGTGCAGCCCCCCCAGAAGTACGACCAGCAAAATGTCCACCGAGGTAGAAACGGAGGCTACCGACGGAAAGACCGAGCCCTTGTGGGCGGCGAAAAGCCCCCCCGCCAAACCGGCCAGGGTGGCACACATCACAAACACGGCATAGCGCGTTCCAAGAACCGACAGACCACTGGCAGCTGCGCGCACCGGCACATCACGCACAGCTTGCAATGCAGCGCCCAAACTTGATCGTACGAGTCGACGCAATGCATAAACGCATAGGATGGCAAGCGCAGCCAGTGCCATTGTGAACGCGGTACTTTCTCCGTCGGCCAGCAATGGCAGGCCGATGACGCCGTTATCTCCCCCGGTGAGTTCCACCCACTGGTTTGCCAAGGCCCACAGCACCTGCGCCAGCGCCAACGACAACATCGCCAGGTAAACGCCGCTGCTGCGTACCAACACAACACCAAAAATCGCAGCGAAAGAAAACGATGCCACGCAGGCGCTCAACAACGCCGCCGGTAAAGACCAGCCCCACTGCAGACTGGCAAGCGCAGCGGCATAAGCACCCAAACCGAAAAATGCGGCATGGCCGAACGTAACCAGTGCACCCAAGGCCATCATGGCTTGCAAACTGATGCCAAAAATAATCAGGATCAAAGCGTCGTCGGCCAACGACTGCCAGTAGGGGCCACCTACGATTGCCAAGACAGTAGCAACCAGCAATGCGACTGCAAGCCAAACGAAACGCATATCCGACACCGGTACATTAACGAAAATCCGGGCGGCCTCGCGCACCTCTTGCGCCTGCCATTTGCCAAACAGGCCACGCGGCTTGAAGGCAAGCACCAACCCCATCGTCAAAAACATAAGCACCAAGGTTGCTTGCGGGAAAAGACTCGCGCCGATGGCATGCACCTGCCCCATCAACAGAGCCGCCGCCATTGCGCCGCCAATGCTACCCAAGCCGCCGGTCACAACAACAGCAAATGTTTCCACCACGATGCTCATATCCATTTGCAAGTTGGCCGGTTCACGCGGGAGTTGCAAGGCGCCGCCCAATCCTGCCAGCGCGCAACCCAAAACCACGACACCCAGCATGATGGGCCGTGGATTGACCCCCAGTGCGCTAAGCATTTCACTGTCCGCGGTAGCAGCCCGAAGACGCGATCCAAATAAGGTGTGTTTTAGCAACACATGCAAGCCCAGCCAAACCATTGGCCCGAGAAAGATAGTGACCAGTTGGTAGCTCGGAAAAAAACCATCTCCAACGGCAAAGGACCCTTTGAGGGCCGGAAACCTCGGCGCAAATACTTCATCCGGACCAAAACCGCACCGCATCGCGTCATGCAGGAAGAGACTTAAGCCAAACGTTGCGACCAGTTGGTAAAGCTCGGGAACTGCATATAGTTTGCGCAGCACGAAAATCTCGGCCAAACCACCCACTAACGCGGCCCCCAGCGCGCCGGCGAGCATCGCCAACCCATATTGCAACCCGTTACCCGACCAATCCGGGAACCAATTCACCAGCCAGTGAGCGCCCAGTAAAGCGCCCAGCATATAAAAGCTTCCGTGCGCAAAATTAACGATGCGAGTCACACCAAATATGAGTGTTAATCCGCTCGCTACAAGAAACAGCGTGCTGGCGTGGCTCAGGCCATTGAGCGCAACAATAGCGAATGCCGAAGCTTGCAACTCAGTCAAGCCACTGGGTGAACTCTTGCACTGGCACGCGCGGGGTGTGAAACGTATTTACCAGCTCAGCCGCATCGGCGTACCCCAGCGACATACCGCAAGCCAACATTTCATTGTCGCCCGCACAGATATGCGGCATCACAATGCTATGGAATCCATTCCATGCGGCTTGTGGGCAGGTATGCAGACCGCGACCGCGGGCGGCGACCATAATGTTTTGCATGAAGCCGCCCAGGTCCATTAACGAGCCCCGGCCCATTACACGGTCAACCGTGAACATGAGCCCCACCGGCGCGTCAAAAAATCGAAAGTTGCGTTGGTGCTGCAAATGCATTTTGTCTTTGTCCGCCTTGCCGATTCCCAGCAGGCCGTAAAGACCCCAGCCATTTTCGCGACGGCGGTCAATGTAAGGACTGATCCACTTTTGCGGGTAGTAATCGTATTCTTCAGTGTATTGCGCAGCCACTGCAGGATCATTGCGCATGGCATCGTGCGCAGCGCACACCTTTTCTACCAAACTGTCACGGCTCTGGCCAGTCAACACATATACACGCCAAGGCTGGCAATTGGTACCGGACGGTGCGCGGCTTGCCACCTGCAAAATCTCTGCAATGTCGTTGCGTGGCACTTTCTGCACAGTAAATGCGCGCGCTGACATGCGCGAGCTGATAGCGTCGTCTACGATGGACGTTGTCATTTAAGGGTCTCCAGTAATTGAATAAGTGCGACTGGCAAAGGCAACGGTCGGCGGGTATCGGGATCGACATAAACGTGTACGAAATGCCCTTTTGCCGCGGTCCGCACCGCTTCTCCGAATACGCCCAGCTCGTAACGAACACTGGACGTTCCAACGTGGGCAACCCGCATTCCGATGTGAACGTCCTGAGGGTACGAAAGCGACTCGAAAAAATTGCAATGGGTTTCCGCAACTAGGCCAATGGTTGTGGGTTTTTGAATGCTTAAAACTCTATTTTCTATAAGCCACGTATTTACCACCGTATCAAACCAGTGGTAGTAAACCACGTTGTTGACGTGACCGAAGACGTCGTTGTCACTCCACCGCGTTGTCAGGCTTTTGAACAACTTGTAAGCCACCCGGGATTCGGGCTGCGGTCTGTCATGTACGGGGAAATGCATGCCCCGATTTTGCCAGCCTGCCCGGTGCATCCAGGTGCAATCCCCAAAGCCGCGTAAAAACAGTAATTTCGAAAGTTTTAGAAAACGCGGTCTAATTTGTTGCATCGCAACAAAAAGTACTTGCACTCTGTTTAGGCATGCCTATAATTCAATCCATGCTGCACTGCAACAATAGCAGGACCTAGGGTCAAGTTTCGGAGCAGATGCAAACCTTCTACTTAAACTTTTGGAGATTGAATATGTCCGCATTGACCGTTGAACAAGTTGTTGCTTCCCACAAAGCAAACCTCGAGACCCTGTTTGGCTTGACCGCCAAAGCTTTCGAAGGCGTTGAAAAAATCGTCGAACTTAACCTGACCGCGTCCAAGGCCGCGTTGTCCGAAGCCTCTGGCCACACCCAGTCCGTTCTGAGCGTTAAAGACGTGCAAGAACTGTTGGCACTGCAGTCCGGTCTGTTCCAACCCTTGGCTGAAAAGACTGCTGCATACAGCCGTCACCTGTATGACATCGCTTCCGGCACCGGTGCTGAATTCACTCAGACTTTCGAAGCCCAAGCCGCCGACGCACAAAAGAAATTCACTGCTTTGGTTGACAGCGCTGCCAAGAATGCACCCGCTGGTTCCGAGTCTTTTGTTGCCATCGTGAAAAGCTCTGTTGCAGCTGCCAACAACGCTCTTGAATCGGTTCAAAAGGCTGTGAAGCAAGCTACTGAAGTTGCCGAAACCAATTTCAACAACGTAGCTGCAACTGCTACCAGCGCAGCTAAGCCCGCTTCTAAAAAGCGTTAATGTGATTTAGCGCACACAAAGGTAAAAATTATTGGGTGCTCAATCTGACTACCAAGGGGAAACCCTGACATAATCAAATTCATCGGAACCAGTTGTTCCCACCAGTTGTCTCCTCGGGTCCTTTCGAAACCTTCAGGTTCAGGGATCCCTTCAGGGCCTCGTTGTAAGACGAGGCCTTTTTTTTGGCGCCGCGCATTTCGGGTTTCAGTGCGACTTCGCCGCAATAGCTGCCTTTAATTGCGGCAGCATTTGCAACATAGCTTGACGACCGGCTTCAATGGATCGCTTTCTGGCGCCGAAGTCTGCGCTGGACACGCCAATCAGTGAGGGCCGGACTACGATGTCTGCGTCCCGGAGTTCAAAGGTGTTGATGCTTTTGCCCATGATTGCAAATGTTTGCAAAAGAATTTCCAATGAACCACCAGCCAGATTGCCTTCCGGTGGACTGGAGATGTCGACTGCGATGACCAATTCAGCTCCCATTTTGTGGGCGGCACGCACAGGAACAGGAGAAACAAGACCCCCGTCAACATACTCGTGGCCTGCGATCTTTACCGGCTGAAACACCGCCGGCACAGCGCTGGAAGCACGCACCGCGGTGCCGGTATCACCACGCTGAAACAGAGCGTCTTTACCGGAATTAAGGTCCGTGGCAACGATACCCAGGGGCAAAGGCATATCTTCGATTAAGCGCGCATTGACCTGGCTGTTTACGTAGCGCGCCAGTGCTTCACCGCGCAACATGCCCCGGCTAAATATCGGCAAAGTCCAGTCCGTGATAGCGGCCTCTTCCATCGATTCGGCAATTTGTTGAAGCTGCGCACCATTTTTGCCACTGGCATAAATAGCGGCGACCAAGCTACCCGCAGAAGTACCTGTGACAAGTGCAGGTCGAATGCCAGCTTCCTCCAATACTTGAATCACACCGACGTGTGCGAATCCCCGTGCAGCACCCCCCCCCAATGCGAGTCCTATACGCGGCGGGGTTTTCACAATTGCGAAGGGCGGTGTGGTTGTAACGGGGGGTGGTTGTACGACAGGTGGCGCTGTGGTGCAGGCCGCGAGCGCGATGCCAAGCATAAGTACCAATGCAGGTCGCCAAGGGCTATTCTTAGGCTTAAATTGGGCGTGGACCCACCATAAAGGTTTACACACGTTTACTTCGGGAAAAAATGAAATGTTGAAATCAGCTGGTCGCATTGCAGTCGTACTTTTAGGATTCATTTTGGCCGCCATTCTGGCAGGCCAGTTCGGGATTTGGCGCGGACAGATGCCAGCCGATCTGGGTGTGAAGTCTGGCAGGCTAAAACTACCGTCTTTCACCGCCAACAGCGTAAGCAGTCAGGCCAGACTGTACCCCGAACACCCGCAAAGGGAGAATGCATACATCTCCCCTTTGTCCTACAGAGGCAGCGGGGAGATGGCCATGAAACGCTTGGGAGAAATCCTTGAGAAATCAGCGCGTACCGAAATCATCCATCAGGATGCGACCTACATCTACGCCCAATGCACTACGCCACTCATGCGATTCACCGACGATCTTGAGTTTTGGCTGGATGAGGCTCGTGGCGTGATACAGGTACGCTCTGCCAGCCGTCTTGGCAGCGAGGACTTGGGTGTGAATCGCCAACGCATAGAAGCAATAAGGGCCCAGTTCCTGAGAAACTGAGCCCTTATTGCTTCTATGCGATCGGTTAGCCAGCGGTCGCTTCTTCAGGTTTGGATTTGCCCTCTTTCTTGGGCAACGGTTGAATATCCAGCAACACTTCCGTTTTGCTTTCATCCGTGTCGTCAAGATCTACCGTCAAACGGCCGCCATCGGTTAGTCGTCCAAACAGCAACTCATCCGCAAGCGCACGACGAATCGTGTCCTGAATCAAACGCTGCATGGGTCGTGCACCCATCAAAGGATCAAAGCCCTTCTTGCCCAAATGCTTGCGCAATTTGTCGGTGAAGGTAACGTCAACCTTCTTGTCGGCCAACTGTGTTTCCAGTTGTAGCAGGAACTTGTCCACCACCCGCAGAATAATGTTCTCATCCAGCGCTTTGAAGCTGACCGTTGCATCCAGGCGGTTTCGGAACTCCGGTGTGAACAGGCGCTTGATATCCGCCATCTCGTCACCCGATTCGCGCGGATTGGTAAAGCCAATGGTGGCCTTGTTCATCGTCTCTGCGCCGGCATTGGTCGTCATGATGATGATGACATTGCGGAAGTCCGCCTTACGGCCGTTGTTGTCCGTCAGTGTGCCGTGGTCCATGACCTGCAAAAGCACGTTGAAGATGTCCGGATGCGCCTTCTCGATCTCGTCAAGCAACAACACGCAATGCGGCTTTTTGGTCACGGCCTCGGTCAACAAACCACCCTGGTCAAAACCGACATAGCCCGGAGGTGCGCCGATCAAACGACTCACCGCATGGCGTTCCATGTACTCGCTCATATCAAAGCGAATCAGGTCAATGCCCATGATGTAGGCCAGTTGCTTGGCTGCTTCCGTTTTGCCAACGCCAGTCGGGCCGCTGAACAAGAACGAACCGATAGGCTTGTCACCCTTGCCCAGACCAGAGCGCGCCATTTTCACGGCCGATGCGAGCACGTCCAGCGCCTTGTCCTGACCGAACACCACATTCTTTAAATCACGCTCAAGCGTTTTGAGTTTGCCGCGGTCGTCGTTGGACACATTGGCTGGAGGAATGCGGGCAATCTTTGCCACAATTTCTTCGACCTCAGTTTTGCTGATGGTCTTCTTGCGCTTGCTGGGTGGCAATATCCGCTGAGCGGCACCCGCCTCGTCAATCACGTCAATAGCCTTATCCGGCAAGTGGCGGTCATTGATGTACTTGGCACTCAATTCTGCAGCCGCCTGTAGTGCGGCGACTGCGTACTTAACGTTGTGGTGCTCTTCGAATCGAGACTTCAAGCCTTTAAGAATTTCCACAGTCTGGTCAATGGTGGGCTCGACCACATCAACCTTCTGGAAGCGACGCGACAGCGCTGCATCTTTTTCAAAAATGCCACGGTACTCTGTGAACGTCGTTGCACCGATGCATTTGAGCTGACCCGAACTCAGCCCGGGCTTGAGCAAATTAGACGCATCCAAAGTACCGCCGGAGGCTGCACCGGCACCAATCAGTGTATGGATTTCGTCAATGAACAACACCGCATTGGGTTTGTCCTTAAGCGCTTTGAGAACG
>CANBYM010000123.1 GCA_947373605.1 Comamonadaceae bacterium | reverse complement strand
CTGGTGAATTCAAGTTCAATAAATCAGATGTGCGGGTAAAAGATGGTTTTTTTGAGGCAATGCGAACACATTCCTTCGAGGTTTGGGGATTGGTCATCGACAAGACGCTTATCCGGAGTGAGAACTTACGCCGCAATGATGAAAAGTTTTACAACTACTTTGTCAAACTGCTATTGGACTGTGGGGCAAAGCTTGAGGGTGCACGGGTAAAAATTGACGGCAGTGGTGACCGTGAATTCAAAGAGCAATTGCAACGCTACTTAAAAAGAAATCTGCCTGACGGCTCAGTCAGTTCAGTTAAATTCGCGGACTCAAAGAAAGATGACCTGATCCAACTTGCCGATATGGTTGTAGGTGCAATTGCTAGGTCCTACCGTCCGAGCGAAGAGAGATCGAAAGCTCGCCGCTGGCGAGACATGCTCAGCAAAAAAATCAAGAATTGCTGGGAATTTAAGTGAGAAAAAAGAGGCGTTACCACGACCTAGATTGGCGGAACCAACCAGGCACACCATACGGTGACGGTTCGGTCTGTGATAACTGGGTGAAAGAAGTTTAGCACTAGGCTACGTTTTTTGCTCGAATACGTGCAAAAAAATGCCCTATCGTGCGAAAAGATGCAAATAATTGCATGCATTTTTGTCATCAATCCACCATCTCAGTCAACCGTTGTTTACTTTTTAGTTAACAAAATAGCGGCTTTCATCTCTGCTCTGGTGCCTTGCTGCTCTTGCAGTCAACCCAAGTAGCTAGATAAATTTCGGGGGTTTTGGGGGTTCGGTTCTGGCACCTTTTCAAAAATCAATGCCTCATGCTGCGCGCATCGGAACTACTGTCCCGCCGGTAACCTTTTGGGTCTTGTCGCAGAAATCCGCCCACATCTGCATCATCCTGCGGCGCTTGTTAAAGGCGTCACTTCGCAGGTAGGCACGTTCGACAGCATCACCTACAGTGTGGGCAAGCGCCTTTTCTGAAATTTCGTGCTGGAAGCTAGTGCGCTCCAATGCCCAATCTTTGAAGGTTGACCGAAAGCCGTGGGGAACACCTTTAGCCTTCATATCCCGCATCAGCTTGTTCATGGCCATGTCAGACAGTGGAGTTCCACCACGTGGCGACGGAAATAGCAGATCATTCCCTGCGACCTTATTCAATCCGTCCAATAGCTCTAGAGCTTGCTTCGACAAAGGGACGCGATGCGCAACACCAGACTTCATGCGCTGGCCGTTACCTTCATCATCAACATCTTCACCTGGTATGGCCCAAGTCTTTGTCTCAAGATCAATTTCTGACCAACTTGCATGCCTGACGTTATGGGAGCGAACACTGGTAAGTACCAAAAACTCCAACGCCTTTGCAGATGCTCCATCCAGATCGCGCAAGGCCTTCATGAAGATACCAACTTCATCAACGGGAATGGCGGGATGGTGACGAACCTTCTTTACCTTGTTGGGGGAAGCCAAAAGACTCTTTAATCCGCCCTTCCAAGCGGCTGGATTTTTGCCTTCGGGTCTAAGCCCTTTGCTCTCAGCGGCATCAAGTACGGCTTCAATTCTTCCACGCACATTCACCGCTGTCGTAGTCTTGGTCAACCATATCGGTTCAAGAATTCGAAGAATGTCAGAAGCCTTTATGTCTCGAACCCACATATCACCAATCTCTGGATATGCGTAAGTCTCAAGCGTGGATGACCATTGCCCGGCATGCTTCTTATTTTTCCATTCCGGCGTATGGGCTGTGATGTAGTTCTCTGCGCAGGTCTTGAACGTAACGTCCTGGGCGCGGCTGGCTTTTAGGGCTCGACGCTTTTCCCGACGCTGATCAATTGGGTCTTCTCCGTCATGGACTTTCAACTTGGCCTGCCGCGCTTTCTCTTTTGCGACAGCCAATGTGACGTCGGGAAATCCACCTAGGCCCATCTTGCGGCGAACGCCACCAACCATGGTTCTCAATACCCAACTCCTTGCGCCGCTCTCAACGATCTGAAGTCCTAGGCCCGACACGCCGCCCACGGCATGGAATCCAACATCTTTGAGACGGCTAACTTCCAGCGCGCCGAGTTCCTTGGCAATCTTTGGCATATCTTCTATGTACCTTAATATGTACCATTAGATTTGAGATTGTGTGAAATGTCAAGATATGCCAAAAACCGCTATCCACTCTGTAACCCGCATGGATGCTAGCGAAATGAGATGCAGTGAGACTTCTCAACACGCTAGTTCGACGGACACAGCTTCCGCCGGTACCCCCTATTTCATGCGGGTTTCAAGGCCACCAAACCAACTACCCGCCAAACAACCCGCCTAAAATTTTGCGCTTGGATGAGACCGTCTGCGTCGGCTATGCCGCGATAGCGTCATATGGATTTTTCTTGGCCGCTCTCAAATCGCCGTCAGCAAGCAGGTACCGATAAGCAGGTAAGCGGGTAAGCGAAGACCAATTCTTACTAACGCGGAATCATTTGTGCGTGATGCGAGAGCAGCAGCCAGCGTCCGTTATCCTTTTCAAAGATGTGCGTGGAGAAGGTGTCAAATTTGAGGGGCTCACCTCCGGCGCTGGGCTGCAGCACTGCATGCTCGATGCCAACAACCCACGCTAGCTTTCCGTCTGTTTGAATCTTCGTGTCGGACTTTGTTACGCTGATCTGAGAAAAGAAGTCAAAGGATCTTTCCCAATACCCCCTGATCGAACTCCAACCCACATCCATGACCTTGCTCTTTGGCCCAATATTGACCGCGTAAGGCTTGTCGGCCCAGACACTGGTCATGGCCTGGACGCTCCGGCCAGACAGCGCCGTGTAGAAAGCTTGATCTGCAGCGGCAATCGCTGGAATATCTGGCGACGACTCCTGCACCTGAGCTGAGCAGACGGAATGCAGGCAAGCCGAGACAATGAGGGTGGCAATCTTCAAAGATGCCGACGTAAAAAACGTTTTCATCATGGGTTCCCAGGATTCAACGGCAATGAAAGCGATGCCGCGACGCCTTCGCACTGTATGCCCAAAAAACAGATGATAGGTCACATATTTCCGCATCTCGCATTTATCAGACACCTGCCTTCACGCCCCCCATCTGCCCGCGCAATGTGACTTTCTAGCCTAGGTAAAACTGTTCAGGAACTGGATTGCCCCATAGTTGCCATAAATGCCCTCCTCCAGCTCAACTTAGACGTCTGCAACGCCGCGAAAGCAGCCATCCACAACTATCAGCATTGCCGCGTCCGAACAGGCCCATTTAACGCTCCGGCAACCTATGACAAGTTGTGTTAAAGCGACGCACAACACGCAAATCTGCTCCCGCCGGAGTGGAGACGATCAGATTCTCTGATTTCCCTGTAATACTCGTTGAGGGGGGGCTAAACATTTGCACCGTTTGATTTCCTGCGCTCGTTTCAACTTTGCCCTTGCGGAATGGTTTTTACTGGAGCAGGGATGGTGTGCAGCTGTTTGCCTTACAGGCAAACCCAATAAAACCAAGTTCATTCAAATCAGGGAGAAGGCATGAAGCCTTTATCAAACTGCGCCCGTTCAGGCGCGTCGCGCCGTCTCGCCCCTATTGCCGCTCTAATGGGCACACTGATTGCCACTGGCGCTTATGCGACCGACACCGTGATCTCAACTACAGGAAATGGCCATCAAACTGTCAGCGGAGATGGAGATACCTTGACTATTCAGACCGGGGGAGCGATTTCAACGAGTGCAAATGGGATTAATGGTTCTGGTGTGTACTCGACAGGAAACACAGCCACCATCACCAACAGCGGCTCCATTTCAACTTCGGGAGGCGGTTCCCCAGGCGTGGTCTCTACTGGCGCCTCGTCCGTCATCACCAACAGCGGCTCTATTACCACTTCGGGACAGCCCAGTTCAGGATTTACTGCCGTTGGTATGCGCTCTGATGGCGCTTCATCCACCATTAACAACAGCGGCTCCATTTCAACTTCGGGAGGCGGTGCCCGAGGCGTGGTCTCTAGTGGCGCCTCATCCGTCATCACCAACAGCGGCTCTATTACCACTTCGGGACAGCCCAGTTCAGGATTGAATGCCGTTGGTGTGCGCTCTGAAGGCGCTTCATCCACCATTAACAACAGCGGCTCCATTACCACCTTGGGACAACAGGCCCATGGCGCGTACTTGGACGGCGCCTCATCCACAATCACCAACAGCGGCTCCATTTCCACTTCGGGAGCCGGTGCCGTTGGCGTTATCTCTTTTGGCACTTCAGCCACCATCACCAACAGCGGCTCAATTTTCCTTTTGGGACAGAATGGTAATGGCGTGGTCTCTACTGGCGCCACAGCCATCATCACCAACAGCGGCTCAATTTCTAGTTCGCAAGTAAACGTCTTCGGTGTGCTCTCGACTGGAGCCTCAGCCACCATCACCAACAGCGGTTCCATTCAGGTCACAGGGGCGACCGCCGTAGGTATCTATTCCGTCGGATCGAACGGCACCATCAATGTCAGCGGCCTGGTAAGCGCCACTGGCGCAGCGACTCAGGCCATTGTGGGCGATAAAAACCAAACCCTGAACTTGCTGCCCGGCGCACGCATCGCTGGCACCATTGATCTGGGCTCTGGCACCAACGCAGTCAACATAACGACCGGTGCGGGTCCGTCAACAACCCTGACGATTTCCAATGCCGGAATTGTCAGCCACTCAGGTCCGAGCTTGGTCGTTACCGGTGGCAATGTCATCAGCGTGGTCGATACGACCAGTTTCACTGCGGCACAGTCCTCCTTAGGCAACACATCAGATGGCATCGTTCAAGCCATCAATAACCAACTGAGTCATCCCGCCTCGTCAAAGCCCATCAGGCTGGTCGCCAACGAGGTAACCCCCGAGATGGTGAACCTAACCCTCGGTCCGACCGCATGGGCGCACCTGCTCGGCTCACAAACCAACCAGGACAGCACTAGTACATCGTTGGCCTACAAGGACAATAGCTACGGCGTGATCGGTGGCTACGAGCAGACTCTGAGCGAACACCGTGTGGGCTTCTTTGGTGGCGTTAGCCATACAGATACCAATACCAACATCACATCGTCGAAGATGGGCAGTGATAGTGTCTTTGGCGGTGTGTATGGGCAGTACGTCAATGGTGTCTGGAAGTTCAATGGCTCCGTAACCTTGGGCTACTCCAACAACGCCAGTCAGCGTACCGTCACGGACAACTTGGCAGGGGTCCAGACCGGTGTTGCTTCCTTTAACAGCACCTTTGTCAGCCCATCGGTAGGTGTAGCACGTGACTTTGACATTGGCACCGGTTGGAAACTGAGTCCGTCCGCGGAAGTCAGCTACACCTACGACGCGCTGGCGGGTTACACCGAGTCAGGTACTGCTAATTCGAACCTGACGGTGGGCTCACGCGCAGCAACGGCGACCAGCACTCGTCTGCAGTTAGCAGCACGCAAGCTGCTTGACGGTGCGTGCGGTGACTATGAGCTGCGCTTGGGAGCCATCAACAGGGACTATGGTGGTGACAACGTCACAGCAAATCTGCAGGGCAGCCCTACCAGTACCTTTGGCCTGAGCGGTACTCCTAGTGCCACGGGTGCCTTTGTGGGAGCCGGTGGCCGTGTGGAATTCAGGAAACAGTTAGATCTTGTGGCTGATGTTCAGTACACCCAGTACAGCGGCAACAGCAACACGGTCAGTGGCTATGTGGGGATGGAGTATCGGTACTAGAACTTAGTTGGTGATGTGCTGGATATCGAAGACTGTTTGCAGCCGGTCCCGGAATTCGGGTTTGCCGCGATTGCAGTCACCTGTCTGGAAGCTCCGATTTGATAACATTCTTAGTAAGAGTTTGCGTACCCATTTATCGACACTAGGAACGACGATGCCGGAGATTCGCCAATATGATGACTCAAAAGACCGCACCCAGGTCATTGAACTCTGGAAAAAGGTCTTTGGTTACGATGCCCCTCACAACGAACCTGCGCTGTCCATATCCAAAAAACTGGCAAATAATGATGGTTTGTTCTTTGTCGCAACTGATAGGTCAAAAGTCATCGGAACCGTTATGGCGGGTTACGACGGCCATCGAGGGTGGCTGTATGCCGTTGCAGTTCAGCACGAGTTACAAAGGTCAGGACTCGGCAAAAAGTTAGTTCTAGCCGCAGAAGACGCGCTGGCTGCGGCTGGTTGCCTAAAGGTAAATCTTCAATTGCTTGCTTCGAATGAGGCAACTGCGGATTTCTACAAGTCACTTGGTTATATGGTCGAACCCCGCGTGAGTATGGGCAAGGTTCTGCAAAGCAACATACCGTCTTCCAGTTGAAGGACAAACTTCTAAGCGCTTGATCGCCGCGAAAGCTGATGTCCGCACACCGCTCATTGAGACTCTATTCAGCACTTTGCTTGGCGCAGTAGTCTTAGCGTTTCAGCAAAAACTTTTTGAACTGGCTCGGTCATAGAGCCAGATTTGTCAACGGCGGACTCATCAGCCAAGGCGCCAGCAATCATCTCGTCTATGAGCCCCTTTTGTGAAGATTCAAGTCTTTGAAGGAGCATTAGCATTACATACGAACATGCTTTAACTTCTTCACCAACACGTTCGATATTCATAAGGACGCTTTGCGACATGAGATGTGGCAAATATTATCGCTTCATTGTGTCAACGGGCAATGGCCGCATCCAGCCCATGCCAGAATGGCGATATGCCGCGGAAGCTGACATAAGTTGCGGCTACTCAGCATGCATATGCTCCAGTTGTCTGATTGAAGTGAAACTGCCAATGGTTTACCCGTTAGCCCTTTCAGACCATTGACTTAGATCCGTTTTACCCACATGCTCGCACCTCGGTTCAATCAAGAATCCAACCAGAAAGAATTTAATGCAAGTGCGTAGTAAAGTGAGTATAGATTTGATGAAAATCCTTGCATCGTTTGGCCTCGCGCTGCTTTCTGGCTGGGCGTCGGCACAAACAACTATCGACACCACTGCAGGCTGGATAAATAAGCAATCCGGTTGCGTGAGCTCCGGGAATTGCAGCGTTGGATTTGGCGCAGGCCCAAACGCAATCACTACAATTGGTCAGACAATTTATAGTGGCAACGGCGGGATGTTGCAGTCGTTTTCGTTCTATTTGAATCAACAAGCCGCTGGTTTTAAGGCCTACGTCTACCACTGGACACAGGACGCGACCGATCCTGCCAACAATCTGCAATACAACGATGGACCGGCTTTATTCACCAGTTCAACGATGACTACAGGCGCCGTGCCCGCAAATGGCGCTTTCAAACAGGTAACGTTCAACTTCGGTAACGGAATTCTGCTGAATCCTAACGAAAATTACGTCGTCATGATTTCAACCTCGCAGGTCCAAGCTACTCAGTCGACTGGAAGTATGTATGGAACCACGACCTTTGACAGCTACTCTGGTGGTCAAATGGTCTATGCGTTGGGAGGGTTAACGCCGTATCAATTGAGTAATTCAACTACATTGTCAGTGGCAGGTGGGACGAGAAGCCTATGGGACTGTGTCGTTGGTTACCCTTGCGCCAATGGAGTAAACGGGGGAGATTTGGCTTTTAAGGCAGTAATTTCAGCAGTGCCTGAACCCGAAACGTACGCGATGCTGCTAGCCGGTTTGGGCCTGATTGGAGCTACGGTAAAGCGCCGCAAGGCCAGACAAGCATAAACGCTTGATACCAAATCTACGGGGGCTTCGGCTCCCGTTTTGCTTTGTGGTGGATGACCGCTGTCAGCCCTTATGCATAGGACTCAGTTATGCAGAGGGCCGGATGCGGCCGGCCTTTTGGCCGGAGCATTCGCTCAGATCATTGGGCCACATCCTCTACATAATCACAGCGCCTTTAAGAACGCCAACAGTGAGTCAGGCGCCTTGTAACGGCGAATCTTTGCATCGGGCTCCTGCATCCTGGCCAACGCGCGATCCTTCATGGCCAGATCGGCTTCCACATAGTGGTGCGTTGTCGTCGGACTCTCGTGGCCGAGCCAAAGAGCAATGACGCTGATGTCCACACCGGATTGCAGTAGGTGCATGGCGGTGGTGTGGCGAATGGTATGCGGAGAGACATGACGTTTGCACAAGTCAGGGAAGGCTTGGGCGGCAGCGATTACCGCCAGTGCCAGGCGTTTGGAAACGTTGTCACGCGTCATGGCCTCACCTTCTCGGTTGGGGAGCAATGGGGATCTGGCTTCCAGTTGAGGATTTACCTTCAACCATGCCCGAACCTCACTGACAGTTGATCGCCATAGTGGCACTGTGCGTTGCTTACGTCCCTTTCCGTGCAGGTGAACACAAGCTGCGCCATTCAAAACCACATCGGAGATTCGCACAGCAATGATCTCGGACACCCGAGCGCCCGTGTTGTAAAGCATGCCCAACAGCAGATGGTCGCGCTGGCTGGTCCAACTGATGCCTGGTATCCCAATTACCGCCAGCATCTCGTCACGCGACAAGAATCCCAGCATGGGTCTCTCGAAGCGCTTCATCGGAACGCCAAGTGCTCGTTCAATAACGTGCAGTGAAGCGACGTCGCGATGCGCCGCGAACTTTAGGAACGTTCTTAATGCGGCCAAGCGGGCATTGCGACTGCGCACAGCGTTATGGCGTTCGTGCTCCAAATGATCGAGGAACCCCAGCAGGAACTCAGGTGTTATGTCTGCCAGCGTAATGCCCGCAGGAGATTTGGCCAGCTTCATCTGTGCAAAGTCCAGCAACAGCATGAACGTGTCACGGTAGGAGGCAACCGTGCACGGACTCAAAGCCCGGTGCTGGGTCAGATGTTCAGCAAAGAATGCCTGCACAAGTGCTTGGAATGATGGCGGCGGCTGGAGTGATTTGGGGCTACTCATCATCAAACTCCGGTGCCTGGACAAACTCATCGAACTTGTTTCCTGCCAGCGCCATCAGTTCGGGCACCCCTGTGAGGTACCAATAGGTATTGCTGATCTTTGCGTGCCCCAGGTAGGTAGACAGCGACAGCATGGCCTGATCAACGTCAATGCCTTGTTGGTGCCACAGAATCACACGCCTCACGGCAAAGGAGTGGCGAAGATCGTGGATGCGTGGCCCGCCATGACATCCACGGTCAACCCAACCCATCTGGCTCCTCAGACTTAAAAACACGCGGTGCACCTGGCGATCAGCAAGGGGCTGACCATGTCTTCGTCCGCGCGTTCCGATGAAGAACGGTGCGTCACCAGAACAATGACCCGCTTTGCTCCGCAAGCGCCGGTAGGCAAGCAGGGCCACAACTGTGGTCGGGTGCAGTGGCAGCATGCGTGACTTTGTGAACTTGGTCATGCGCACCGTCAACGTTCCGGCTACTAAATCCACATCGGCATTCACGAGAGACAGGGCTTCGGAGACGCGCAAGCCAGTTGATGCGATCAGCCCGAACAGTGTCTCGAATACCACTGGGCGCAAACTTCCAAAGGGACCAAGGCTACGGGCGGCTGCCAGTAGTTCGATGATCTCTTGCTCGCTGTAGATATGGGGTGTAACTCGGCCTGGTACTTGCCCGAAGATGGACTCATCAGGAACTTCTGTGTTCGGATCGAACTGGCGCATCCAACGGGCAAAGGGGCGCAGAAGTTCAAGTCGTCGCGCCCATGTTGCCTGGGTTCGGTGCTGCGCTTTATCTTGACGTGCCCAGTCGACCATGACATCAATGGTCAATGGAGTGCTGAGGTGGGCCGCCGCTACGAAGTTGGCAAAGCTCGTCAAGGCTCCGCCCATGCGGTCCAGTTCAAAGCCGAGGCGACGACGCTCGGCAAGGTATTCATTGACCCTGGTCTGTAGGTCGATACCGGCGCTCATGTCGTGCTCCCTGGCCAGGCAAGGGCAACTGCGGCCAACCTGGGTGTGTCGAGCTTGGCGTAAATCAGAGATGTGTTCAGAGAGCGGTGGCGCAAAACGTCGGCAACCTCTTTGAGAGAGCTACCGTGATCCAGCAATTGGCAAGCCATCGTGTGCCGTAGAGCGTGTGTTCGCCCGTGGCTAAGGCCAATGCGCGTGAACGCATTTCGAATCACTGCACGAATGGCATCCACACCCAAAGGAGCATCGCGGGGTGGCATAAGTCTGGCGAATACAGCCGGATTGCTTGTCTTTGGACGTTCATGCTGCACATAGTCGGCAAGCGCTTGGCCAGTTTGCACCGGAAGGGGCAGAACATCCATGCGCAAAGATTTGGTGTGTTTTAGTGTGATGGTGCCAGCTTGCCAATCAATGTCTGCGAGCTTCAAATTGGTTACTTCACCGCTGCGCAGTCCCAAGTCCAGCGCACAGCGAACAATTGCGTAGCCACGCAGTGGCGACGGCACAGATGAATCGAAGGATGCCAATAGGCGGCGAACTTCGTCTGGCTTAAGGGCGCGAGGCAGTGATGCCAAACGCCAATGTGCAGGTGAGCTGATCACTCCCATCAGTCCGTACACAGTGTCACCGCAGGTGGTGCGGTAGCGGAAGTAAGTGCGCAAGGCGGATGCCAGGTTCGTGGCATTGGAGACGCTACCAAGAAGGTCCAGTTGTATCGCGATGAACTTGCGTACATCCTCGGGCTGGAGTTTGGAGAAGCAAAGCACTTCCCCGGCAAACTTGTACAAGAGCAATCTCTGGATCCAACGCAGGCACCCCCTACGTGTTCCTTCGCTTAGGCCCCGTGCATTGCGCATATGCTCATCGAAATGGCGGAGCTCATCTGGGATGGGGCCCACTGCAGGCAGGACTTCTGCAGCGGCGCCAGATTCGCGAAGAACAACCATGAGATGTCCGATCGAACTGCGGTGCTTATACGCATCACTGGCCGCCGGTGGCGGGCACAAACAGTGTGGCAGGTGGACCATCAGGAACTGTTGGATCAACTGCTCATCCAACATTGAAACGGGCAGCGCGCACTGCGTCATCCATCGGCCAAAGTGAGCGATGCCCAAGAAATGGCTTCTTGTCGTTTGCG
>CANBYM010000122.1 GCA_947373605.1 Comamonadaceae bacterium | reverse complement strand
CAGGCTGCATCCCATGCGTCTTCGGCGTTTTTTACAGCGCGTCCGCCAGGCACGGGCACACCCGCGGCAGCCAGCAATTTTTTGGTGAGCTGCTTGTCTTGCGCAATGGCCTCGGATATGGCGCTGGTAGAGTCGATTTCCGCGGCCTGAATGCGGCGCTGTTTGCTACCCCAGCCAAAGCGCACCATGCTGCCCTCAGTCATGCGGTTAAACGGAATGCCCCGTGCAACGGCTGCATCTACAATACATCCGGTGCTCGGCCCCAGGCGCACGTCTTCGTCCAGATCACGCAGCTGCGTGAGCGCGGCCTCCAGGTCGAACGGCGTATCGTTCATGGCCGATAAGCACAGCGACTGGGCCAGATCCATCGCCAAACGGCCCACATCCTCTTCGCTGTATTCCACTACCACTTGAAACACATTGGCGTCCACGGTGGGGCGGCTACAGCTGAACGTCACCGGGCAGCCGGCCTGCGCCTGCATGCCAAGCGCCGCCACCTCCAGCACCCGTGCCATGGACACAGCATCATCGTGACCAATTGTCTGCAACGCGCCCAATTCGGGAAAGCGCTCGCGCAGTCGCGCTTCAAAACCGCCTATGCCATCAATGCTGCATTCGTGCGGTTCGCAAGACACAACAGATTGAATGGCAGTGTGGTGGCTCCACAAATTAGGACCGCGCAGGGCGCGAATTCGAGTAACTTCCATAGTGTGCTCGGTAAGGGGCTTAGTAAGGTGTCTTACGGGGGCTGGACTCGAATGTTCGCAATCCTGCACCTATCAATTCCACTGGAATATTCAAGGCCCAGGCCGCCGCAACCGCAGCCATCACCATCTCCGGCCTGGACGCTTTGGCAGGCTTAAGGTTGGCCAGGGGCAAGTGCGCAACGGTAGTGGCACCCTGCATCAGCACGATGGCCTCGTCCTGCAGGTATACCGCGCGCTCTCCCGCGGCAATGTGTTTGGTGAGTGCATCCTGACCTGGATCTACGCCGTAAAAAATGACCTTGCCGTCGCACAAGTCGGCCATTTCAACGGCTTGCAGATCTGCGGCATTGAGCACGGCGGTGCCGCTTGGCAATACGACGTCGACCTGAGTCCGCGCCACCTTGTAGCTTTGTTCGGCGTCCAGAATGTCAAAGTGCTTCAGGCCTTCGTGCCAGCTGACGTCTGTGACCACTGCCACATCGCATTTGTCGTAAGGCAGGCCTTCACCCAGTATTGTGTGGCTCGGGCTTTCAAAAACGGCCGCCTGTACCGAACGGTTGATCAGAATGCGCTGCCCGGCTTCCCAGTTGGCACAGTCTGCGCCGTCAATCTGGCGTCCGTCCAGGTACAGACCTTCACTACAGGCCAGGCCCACATGCTTGCCGCTGATGTGCACCAGCCAGGCCACCAGCCGCGCAATGCGTCCTGTGTTTTGCGAGCCTGTAATACCGACGACGGGGATACGTCCGCTAACTTCTTGCGGGAACAGGTGTTCCACGATCGCCTTGCCGACCGGCTGACCGGGGCCGTCGGCGGGCTTGATGTGCGCCAGCAGACCGGGGCTGGCATTGACTTCAATCACTGCGCCAAGTTGGGACTGCAATGGCTTGGTAATGTCTTCGAGCACCATGTCGACACCGGCAATGTCCAGCCCGACGACGCGCGCAGCCAGTGCAGCCGCGCGGGCAATGCTGGGGTGCACCTTATCGGTCACATCAAAAGCTACATTGCCATTGCGTTGAATCAAGACTTTCTGGTCTTTGGCGGGGACGGATTCCGGCTTCAAGTTGGCGCGCTCCAACTCGAGAATAATTTCCCCAGTGTTGCTGGGAATGACGATGTTGAGTGGGAACTTTTCGCCAGTGCCGCGTCGGGGGTCCGTATTGATTTGCGCGTCGGCGAGTTGGTCGATGTTGCTGACGCCGTCGCCCGTTACCCACAGGGTTTCGCCCGAAGCCGCCGCAACGACCTTCTTGCCTACCACAAGCAATCGGTGTTCATTGCCGGCGATGTATTTTTCGACAATCACACTGCTGCCCCCGCCTTTGCGGTGGGCCAGATGATAGGCCGCTTCCACATCTGCCTGCGTGCGCAGGTCGAGCGACACGCCACGGCCATGGTTGCCGTCATAAGGCTTGAGAACCACAGGCACGCCCACTTCTTGTGCGGCCTCCCATGCAGCTTCCGCACTGCGCACCAGTTCGCCCTCGGGCACAGGCACGCCGCATGACTGAAGCAGTGATTTGGTCAAATCTTTGTCGCTGGCAATTTCTTCCGCGATGGCCGAAGTTTGGTCGGTTTCTGCCGTCCAGATGCGCCGTTGCGCGGCACCATAGCCCAGTTGAACCAGATTGCCTTCGGTCAGACGGATGGAAGGAATGCGCCGGCCTGTTGCAGCGTCCACGATGTGTGCCGTGCTGGGCCCAAGGCACAGGTCGTCCACCATCTCGTGCAGTTCTTCCACCACTTTGGACAGATCAAACTCCGTGTCGTTAATAGCGGCCATCAGCAAATCACGTCCGGCTACCAGTGCAGCACGGCCGACCTGCTCCTGGCGGGTACGAAACGCCACTTTGTAGATGCCACGGTGCGAAGTGCTGCGCGCCTTGCCGAAGCCGGTGCGCATACCGGCCAGGTTTTGCAACTCCAGCGTCACGTGTTCCAGAATGTGCGCCGCCCACGTGCCCTCTTGCAGCCGCTGCAAGAAACCGCCGCGTACCCCCGGACTGCATTCGTGTTCGATCAGGCCGGGGAGCATGGCCACTAGCCGGTCATAAAAGCCGGGGATGGTGTTAGAGGGGTGGTCTTCCAGCTCGCCGATATCGACCCATGCCTCAATAACGGGCCGGTAGGTCCAGATATTGGGCCCGCGCAGGTGCGTAACCCGAAGAATTTCAATATTTTTCTTGGCTTGCATGACTCGTATGTGCTTGGTCAGTCCACCGACTTGGCGCTGTCCGCGTTGTGTATTCTCTCACCAGACATGCTTGTTTTGCATGACTGAAGGCAGCCTGGACATTAACGTAAAGTTAACACTGTGTGAAAAATGGGCGTCAGGGCGAATCCGTCGGGTCGTATAAGTCTCGCAATAACCGAAAATACTGTTCTTCTTAATGACCATTGAATCTTCCGTAGTCCGGCTGATGCCGGGTGAGCTTACGCCGCTGTGGCGGGCGCAAGTGCAAAAGCACATTCATCCTGATGAGAACGTTCTCGCGGCCCTAGAGGTTGACTTGGACGGGCGCCTGCATTTTGTCAAAGGGCTGGTAATTGCTACCAATTTGCGTGTGCTGTCCTGCAATGTCCTCCAAAATGGCACGGAGCCAGTGTGGCAGGAATGGCTGTATGTACCAGGTCTGACGCTCTCCCACTACGACCACGCAGGCGTCGGGCACCTGGAACTGCTGGATGCCAATGGATTGTTGCAAAGCTGGCGCTTTACCCTAAAGCAAAACCTGCACGCCATACGACTGGTGGACCAGTTCAATGCGCAGTTGGAGAGTTCGGTGTCGGGCAAGCCTCTGGTGCAGGCGCTCAAGAATGTGTGCCCGAGTTGCAAGGCGCCGTTGGAGCCGGGTCAGGAAGAATGCCCGATCTGTACCAAGGTGGTCCACACGCCACCGTCCACTTGGACATTGTTTCGTCTGTGGCGCTTTGCGCAACCCTACCGGGGGCAATTGCTGCTGGGTTTTTTCCTGATGCTTTTGGGTACCGCCGCCAGCCAGGTTCCACCCTATCTGACAATTCCGCTGGTGGACAAGGTTCTGATTCCATTTCAAAACGGGCAGCACATCGAAACGTCCACCGTGGTTTGGTACCTGTCAGGCTTGCTGGCCTCCGGTATTCTTGCCTGGGGTTTAAGTTGGGCCAAGACATACATCCTTGCGCTGGCTTCTGAGCGCATAGCGGCCGATTTGCGCACCACCACCTATGAACACCTGTTGCGCCTGTCTTTGGAATATTTCGGCGGCAAGCGCACCGGCGATTTGCTCTCGCGGGTGGGCAGCGAGAGCGACCGCATTGCGGTGTACCTGTCCTTGCATCTGACCGACTTTGCCAGCGACGTGGTGATGATTGTGATGACCGCAGTCATTCTGTTTTCCATGAACCCGTATCTGGCGCTCATCACGCTGGTGCCCTTGCCCTTTATCGGTTGGATGATTCACTTTGTGCGCTACCGCCTGCGCACTGGCTTTGAGAAGATCGACCGCGTGTGGGGTGAGGTGACCAACGTGCTTGCCGACACAATTCCGGGCATTCGCGTGGTCAAGGCCTTTGCCCAGGAAGAGCGTGAGGCCAAGCGGTTCCGTGAGGCCAATAAACACAACCTGCTGGTCAACGATCGCATCAACAAAATCTGGTCCTTGTTTTCTCCCAGCGTTTCGTTGCTCACCGAGACCGGCTTGCTGGTGGTGTGGGGCTTTGGCATCTGGCAGGTGTCGAAAGGCCAGATCACGGTGGGTATGTTGCTTGCCGCGATTGCCTACATAGGCCGCTTTTACGGACGGTTGGATTCCATGAGCCGCATCGTGTCGGTCACGCAAAAGTCGGCTTCAGCGGCCAAGCGTATTTTTGACATTCTTGACCACGTATCCAGCGTGCCCGAGCCCGCCAATCCTGTGCATGTCGGCAAGGTAGAAGGGCGCATTGAGGTGCGCGAAGTGGGTTTTCGCTATGGCAATCGCGAGGTCAATCGTGGCATTTCGCTCAACATCGCGCCGGGCGAGATGATCGGTTTGGTCGGCCACAGCGGCTCCGGCAAGAGCACCTTAGTTAATCTGATCTGCCGTTTTTACGATGTGTCGGAAGGCGCAATCCTGGTGGACGGCGTGGACATCCGTTCCTACGCCATTGGCGACTTTCGCAAGAACATCGGGCTGGTGCTTCAGGAACCGTTTTTGTTTTTCGGCACCATTGCTGAAAACATTGCTTATGGTAAACCCGACGCCACGCGCAGCGAAATCATTGCGGCGGCGCGTGCGGCACATGCGCACGAATTTATTTTGCGCCTGCCGCAAGGTTATGACTCCATGGTCGGCGAGCGCGGTCAGGGCCTGTCGGGTGGTGAGCGCCAACGCATTTCTATTGCCCGTGCGCTGCTGATTGACCCGCGCATTCTGATTCTCGACGAGGCTACCTCGTCGGTGGACTCAGAGACCGAAAAAGAAATTCAAAAAGCTTTGGAAAACCTGGTGCAAGGTCGCACCACGATTGCCATTGCGCACCGGCTTTCCACGCTGCACCGCGCCGACCGACTAGTGGTGTTGGACCGTGGCCGTGTGGTGGAGGAGGGCACGCATGACGCCCTGATGGCTGCCGAAGGCGCTTATTTCAATCTCTATCAGGCCCAAGCCCGCAACGCAGTAATGGAAGACAGCGAATGAGCATGACCCCCGTAACCCACACGCGCTTCGCGCTTGAGCGCAACCCGTTTGGAAAATTGATTTTGACCAACGCTGCGGGTGAGCGCTATGAGAACGTTGTTCCGGTACGCGCGTTCCCGATTCAGTCACCCGAAGACGGCATTTCTATCGTCAACCTAGACGGTGAAGAAGTTGGCTGGGTGGACCGGATTGCCGATATCGAAGAGCCGGTACAAAGCCTGATCCGCAACGAGCTGGCCGCGCGCGAGTTCATGCCGGTGATTCAAAAAATAGTGTCAGTGACCAGCTTCTCCACGCCGTGCACTTGGACTACTGAGACGGATCGCGGCCCCTGCGAATTTGTACTGCGCGGCGACGAAGACATACGTCGCATCGGCAAAGACGACGCCCTCCTGATTGCCGATAACCATGGCATTCAGTATCTGGTGCGAGATCAGTTTGCGCTGGATGCAACTAGCAAGAAGATTCTGGATCGATTCTTGTAAGTAGCAGCGGCGTATGAAGCCTCAATCGTTCCTTCCTGGCCTAGCATGGCTTCTGGTGTGCCAGTCCATTGGAGAATTGATTTCCCGATGGACCCAAGTGGGTCTGCCGGGGCCGGTGATCGGTATGGTGGCGATGTTTGGGCTGCTGCAATGGGAGCCGGTGCGCGCCCAAGTTGGCACCGTGGCCAACGGATTGCTCATGCAACTTTCCTTACTCTTTGTACCGGTGGGAGTAGGGGTCATGACCCATATGGCGCTGGTTTCGAAGTATGGGTGGCAGCTGCTAATCGCACTGGTCCTTTCAACCTGGATAGGGCTGGCGGTAACCGCTGCGGTGTTTCACATCCTGTTGCGCCGTTCAGAAGCGACAACTTCGGCGACTGAAGCCCACCATGACTGATTTCGTTCAACTGTGGGTCTACCTTTCTGCAACGCCGTTGTTTGGTCTGACTGCAACACTGGTGATTTATTCCATCGCCCAAACTGTTTACAAGAAACTTGGGCAGGCACCCCTAGCGAATCCGGTGTTGTGGAGCGTGGTCATACTGGCTTGCCTTTTGACTTTGAGTGACACGCCCTATCCGACCTATTTTTCGGGGGCGCAGTTCATTCACTTCCTGCTCGGCCCCGCAGTAGTGGCCCTTGCCTGGCCGATGTGGGAGCGCAAAAGCGAACTGCGAAGGCGTGCAGTGCCGCTCTTACTGGCTGCATTGGCCGGAGGCGTCGCTGCCTGCGGAAGCGCGGTAGCTATCGCGTGGGCGCTAGATTTGCCCGCAGATTTGATTCGATCTTTGGCACCGAAGTCCGTTACGGCCCCTGTCGCCATGGGGATTGCCGAGCAATTGCACGGCATTCCTGCGATGGCGGCAGTCTTCTCGGTGTTGACAGGTCTCATCGGTGCGATCAGCGCGCCCTATCTTTTCAGGGTAATGGGTGGTTTGTCCGCCCAAGCACAAGGCTTTGCCCTTGGTACCGCGTCTCATGGTGTGGGGGCCGCGCGTGCGATGCAGGTCAATGTCGATTCGGGTGCCTATGCGGGTCTGGCGCTGGGGATGCAGGTCGTATTGAGTGCCATTCTGATTCCGCTCGTTGCTCGATTCTTGTAACTCGTTGCCGCGGTACGCCGCCCGTCAAAAAAATAAATCACCAATGTGTTGAAATTAGTTTCTTTGGAAACTAAATTGCAATAAGTTTCCAAAGAAACCTAATGACCAATCGTAAAAAGCAAACCACACCGTCGCCCATGGAAGCGCACCAAGGCATCTGGTTGCGCTTTGTCTCCAATCACGTGTCAAACCGCTTCTAGCAACTGCTTGAAGAGAAGGGCGTCACTGTCACCGAATGGGTGGCACTGCGCACGCTCTGGTCGCAAGATGAAACCACACACGCCGAGCTGATACAGGCCTTGGGCATGACCAAGGGTACGGCGTCCAAGATCGTGTCCCGGCTGGAAGAAAAAGGGCTGGCTGTACGACAGCTGGCCGATGGCCGCGCCCGCGAGCAAAGCCTGGGCCTTACCGCCGCCGGCAAAGCCTTGGTGCCGCAGTTGGCCGCGCAGGCCGATGCCAACGATGCCCACTTCTTTGGCCATCTGCCCAGAGCAGAGCGCGTTGCGCTGACAAAGGCCATGCAGGCTCTGGTGCAACACCACCAGAATAAAGACATCTCCACCGCTTGATTCAATCGGCTTTACTCGACCTGAAACCCACAATGAACGAGATCACCCGCGGCACTATCCAGTCTACCTTCGAAGCCTCCAACTAAGGCATCATCCACTTCGGCCAAGTGATGGGCCGATTGGCGGGTGTTTGGGTGGAGTAGTATCACGTGGACTACCGCTGCGGCCCGTCCACGTATTACCTGCCGGACGGCAGCACTGTTGACTTCATTTTCGGGCGCCCGCAACATGGCATTGCTGAAGCATTTGACGCCGATGCAGTGCGTGCCGCCATCTTGGGTACGCAGCAGGGCCGCGTGATGTACCCCGAGTTCAAGACGCTGTCTCAGCGAGCAGGTTGTGTGGCCTAAACGGTTTGGATTGCAGGCCGCCATGTGGTCTACCTGGGCCGTCGGGGTGAATTACACATCGAGCGTTTCCCAGACTAAACATTACCAACGCACTTATCGCCTTGGTAACCTCGGCGCGCATAGCTGCCGCAAATTGAATTACTGATGTACGACTGGAATTCTGAGTCTGCAGAAGACGGCTTAGGGCGGCTGTCTACGAAAGTCCGCATTCTGGTGGATCAAATCAGTTCGCTTAAGTAGCACCAAGTCAGCACCGCCTTCGTGTCCAAGTGGTCACTTGCTCATCTCTGGTGGTCGCCAGGATTGCCGCGATAGCAGACGTACTTGCAGAGTCACCCATGCAGAGGAATTCTGAGATACCAGAACACACTGAAGAGCCTTGTCATATTCCTGGCAAAGCCACTCCTAACCCTCTCGCACAGATGTCTTCACATATGGCACAGTGAACAAGAACTGCGCGGAAATCGCCCGATACAGGCCATGCGCTTAGGCAGGCACTGACTCCTCAGCCAGAGACGCCATATCAATGACGTAACGGAAACGAACCTCGCCCCTTTCGATGCGTGTGTAGGCTTCGTTCACGTCCTGAATGCGCAGCACTTCGATGTCCGGGCCGATACCATGCCCGGCGCAGAAATCGACCACCTCTTGGGTCTCGGCAATGCTTCCGATCAGCGATCCCGAAACGCTTCTGCGGTGAAACGCGACTTGCTGGTTGTTGACAGGCTCCATGACTTCCAGCGCACCGACCACCACCAGCGTGCAGTCGCGCTTGAGCAGCGGCAGGTAAGGGTTCAAGTCATGCCTCTGCGGCACGGTGGACAACATGAAGTCGAAGCTGGATGCGTGTAGCTCCAACGCCTTCGCATCGCTTTCCAGTACGGGCTCGGCGCCAAGTTTTCGCGCCACTTCGAATTTGGCGCTGCTGCTGGTGAATACGACGACCTGCGCGCCCATGGCCCGGGCCAGCTTGACGGCCATGTCGCCCAGCCCGCCGAAGCCGATGATGCCGACTTTTTGGCCCGCTTGAACCCCCCAGTGTTTCATGGGTGAGTATGTGGTGACGCCTGCGCACAGGATGGGCGCGGCGACCTCGGGCTTCAGCGCGTGGGGAATCCTGATCAGGAAGTCATCCCTCACCACCAACACGTCGGAGTAACCGCCGTAGGTGTTGTTGCGCCCGTAAATGTTCAGGCCATGAGGCGCCATTTTGGCGGGCACCATTGGCCCGTTGTAGGTGGCCAGCCAGCTGTTCGGACCTTCGCAGTAGTTCTCCAAGCCCAGCCTGCACGGCTTGCAGTGTCGGCAGCTGTCGATCATGCAGCCTACGCCAACGATGTCGCCCACGGCGTGCGTCGTCACACCAGCGCCAAGCTTCGTCACACGGCCAACCACCTCGTGGCCTGGCACGCAGGGATATATGGTGTTCGACCACTCGTTCTTGGCTTGGTGGATGTCTGAGTGGCACACACCGCAAAACAGCACCTGGATCTGCACGTCGCGCTCGCGCGGCTCGTCCCGTTCGAATGCAAAGGCACGCAGGGGGCTTTGTGCGTCATGGGCGGCGTAGCCGCGGACTGAGATCATGGGAGTTACTTTCAAGAAGTGCGTTGCGCCCAAATCGGGGCGTATGGGCCGAGCGGCAAACGGCGGGATTGCACTCGCATAAGGGACATTGGTCATTGTGAGGACAGGTGCATTCACCGGTCTGTTGCTCGGCGTACGTGCCATCGCAGATGTTGCTACCAGCGTCGGTTCACCTCAAGTTTGTCAGTGCCTGCAAAACAGGCTTCCCCCTATAGGCCGTGGCACGCACCTTCAACCCGAAAGGCCGTGCTGCAAGTGCTTAAATCGCAGGCTGAGTATTCGATCGGCTGGTTGCTCCAGGCTGAAGGACTGAGTCTGGCTGACGCAGTTTCAGCGATACGCAGCTTTTAGACGCTGCAGTCCTGGTGATTCAACTTGGCGATTTGCCAAACGCCTTCAAGTTAGTTTGCTCAGCACATCGCGCTTAACGCTGCACATGGGCAGCCCAGCAACACCATTTGATTCTTTGCCTTGAAGGTCTGCTTTTTAGAAGTCGACCATGTTGAGGTCACCTTTGGAACGCCAATTGCCAAAGTCTGGATCTGGCTCGTCAGGGGTACTAACTAGGCTTGATCGCTTTGCCAGTTACCTGACAAGGTTTCAGTAAGTCAGACTGCCGGACTGCCGACATTGCCGAGCGCGAGCGGTATGCCCAAAGCGGTCTTAGGTGGCGTTCAGGCAACCCGCAGGACTGCCGCGGTTGCAGGCATACAACCTGCGCGCTCAAATGGAAGAGATAGCTTTCTAGCGCTTAAAATCATTCCAAAGCAGTCTGCTGGGGTTGTCGGGATTCTCATCCCGTATGAATTTCATGACAAGCCGTCGCAATCAAGGCTGTACGCCACTTTAAGAGGTTTTTGATGTCCAGATTATCTAGCAGCGTCCAAGTTATAGAGTGGGTTTTGCTCTATACAACACGTTAGGCCGCAATTCAAATCCCAATCCACAACGAGATGCTATGGAACAAATAATCGAACATGAGGACGAAGCATCCAAGGGAGCCTTCTTTGTGCTGATGGATGGGCAGCGCGTCGCTGAGATGACATACAACCGCACAAACCCATCGCTCATCATCATTGACCACACAGAAGTCGATCCCTTTCTCAGCGGTCAAGGCGTTGGTCGAAAATTGCTCGGTGCACTTGTCAGTTGGGTCCGGAGCGCGGGCATAAAGGTTGATCCGATTTGCCCGTTCGCCGAGGCCCAGTTCGAGAAAGACAATTCGATCCGCGATGTGCTGGTCTAAAGAGTTGGTTAGCTTCATAGAAATGTCCACAAACCGGCCGAAAAGATCGGCAAGTTAGGCAACAGACGTTGGTGGGTACTTCGTTGGTGTTGAATAATTCAATTTGTCGCTCAAGCGAAGTTGGCGCGAGCAGGCGTACCTACGAATGGCACGTTATGGGAGAGGGTTGCGGGCAATTCTGTGCGCAGCTGCTGGCGTACACGCACTATGGCGATGTGAACTGCCCAATGC
>CANBYM010000121.1 GCA_947373605.1 Comamonadaceae bacterium | reverse complement strand
AAGTACTGATTCAGCAATGGCAATTGGGCATCCCACATGTCAAAATTTGTAGCCAAGGAATGCGACAGTGTGAGCCAAGGGCCTTTGCCAGAAACTTCGTAATGGATGTCGATACCGGCGATGTTTGCTTTCACGTAGATGTCCTAGAGATCAGAGTTCATTCATCGTCTGCTTGTTCAATCGCTTGCATCAAGCGCGCGGTGTTGAGTGGCAAGTGTCGGGCCCGCACGCCTAGCGCGTGGGCCACTGCATTGCCAAGTGCGGCAGCGCAAGGGCCCGTGGCGACTTCGCCACTGCCAAGACTGGGGTGCTCAGTGGCATCGACCAAGTAAATGTCTAGCTCCGGCACATCCTTGAACGACAGGATGGGGTAGTTTTCCCAGTCGTGGCTGCAAATGCCTTGTGCGTTCCAGCGCACAGATTCGTGCAAGCTCCAGCTGATGGCTTGCAAAATGCCGCCTTCAATTTGGTTTAGCAAACCGTCGCGATGCACGATAGCCCCAGCATCCACACAGGCCCACACTTTATGCACTTTGACCCGTTCGCTCACTTCGATGTGTGCTATCAAGGCGCAATAGCCCGCTTTGTTTTTATAGCGCGAGTATCCCAAACCATAGCCATGACCAGTACCCACTGCACCGCGCGCGTGCCACTGGGCTTGCTGTGCGACGGTTTCAATAACGTGTCGCGCGCGTGGATCGCTCAGGTGGTTTAAGCGAAAGTTCAGAGGATCGATACCGACTGATTCGCTGAGTTCGTCCATGAATGATTCAATGGCAAACACGTTGGCATGCGCCCCCAGAGAGCGCAAAGCAGACACGCGCACAGGGGAGGTATCCAGAAAGTGGTGCTCTATGCTGAGCTCGCCCACGTCATAAGCGGGAATTGCATTGCGCAAACCACCGCCAGTGGGCAGGGGCACGTCTTTTGGAGTTGGTTGGGGGCAGCTTTCTAAAGCAGACCAAGCGCCGAGTAGTTGTATGCCATTGCCCCAGCCTGGTCGGTTTAAATGGGTAGGTGACCAAACTTGGGTTTTCCAGTAGCTAATGCGTCCTGCGTCGTTCACGCAGGCCTGGATATCCACCACACTGGCTGCGCCCATGGGTGAGACGGTCATTTCGTCTTCACGGCTCCATTGGACGCGAACGTTCAAGCCCCAGGTGTGGGCGATAAAGGCGGCATCAAAAGCCACATCGTCAGCGCCGTTATGACCATAGCAACCCGCGCCAGGTGAATGCATTACGCGCACTTGGTCCGTGCGCAATTGCAGTGCTTGTGCAATTTGATCACGCAGTTTGAATACGCCTTGCGAGTGCGACCACACTTGAATTCCATGCGCATCGGCTTGTGCCAGCGCACACGCAGTACCAATTGACGCATGGGCAATGTAAGGACGCGAATAGCGACGCTGCAATGTATGTGGTGCAGGCGTGGGTGAATCTGTCGATGGTTTTTCTTGCACCACTATAGAACTGAGCTTCGATAGTTGCGGCAATAGCTTTTCGGTATCTAGTTCAGTTGGCAAGTTGGGGATCGACCACTGCGTCAGTTCTTTGGCTTGCGCATGGGCTTTGATGAGCGCAGCTTCATCTCGGCCAATCAAGGCTATGAATTGGTGTTGCACCAAGACGCGTTCTACACCGGCTAAAGCGCCGATGGCGACGGTGTCTAGCGAGACGGGACGGCTGTGTGGATGCGGGCCACGCAACACGCGGGCATGCCACAAGTCGGGCAAGTTCAGATCTTGAATAAACCCTGCACCCGTGAATTTGAGCCATAAGTCATCGCGCTTGGCCAGTACGGCTTCGGTTTGCATCGGGACGAGATGGGGGCGTTCGTCGTCCACCCGCAGAGCGTGCCAGGCATTATCTTGCGCAAGTGCCAGTGCGTGGTATGACAAGGCTTCACCGGATGGGGAGATGAATTGCCCCGCTCGCAAGTGCAGTTCGCTGATTTGGCACGCCAAGCTTTGTGCGGCAGCTGTTGCAAAGTGGCTGCGTACGATACCGCCGACCCGGCGCCATGCGGCACCTCCAATTTCAATGGATTGGCTGCCCGTTGTATACCCTTCGTCGGGTGAGCTGGCTGTATCGCCTGCCACCCACTGCACTTGCGAAGGCAATACACCCAATGCATCGCATGCAATTTGTGTGAGCGCAGCCGAAATGCCTTGACCGAGTTCGACTTTACCGGTGCGCAATTCGAACTGCCCATCGTCAGTGAAGCACAGCCACTGGTCGGCACGTGGCGCGGAGGTCAAACTAGGCGATGGTAGGGGCATGGTTCAGATTTTTTTGTGCTAAACGTACTGCACGCAAAATACGTGCATGCGCACCGCAGCGACAAAGATGGCGTGACAAAGTTTCGCGAATGAGTGCATCGTCTGCATCCGGCGTTTGCTGTAGTAAGCCGGTGATGCGCACCAAGATGCCACTAATGCAGTAGCCACATTGAGCAGCTTGTTCGTCGATAAAGGCTTGCAATACTACTTTGCCAATGGGGTCATCAGGCAGACCTTGGGCAGTTTGCACATGCCGACCTTCGCTGGCCCAAACAGGCAAACTACAAGCGTTCTCTGCTTGTCCATCTACCAATACGGTGCAGGCGCCGCAGTGTTCGCTACCGCAACCAAAACGTACGGAGGTATCCGAGCACTCGTCACGTAAAGCATGCAGTAAAAACGCATTGGGTGCTGAACGGATTGTGTATGCGCGATGGTTGTGTTTGATCGATATCACGATATTTTTGCGTGCTGAAGCCACCAAGCGGCCAGTTGTGTGCCGTCGCCTTGACCCAATCCACTGGCCGAAGCTTGGTCGAACGCGTCCAATGCCGATTGAACCGTCGGCAAGTTGTAACCCAAATCGGTAGCTTCTTCCTGCATCGTGCGCAAGTCTTTGCGAATGGAGTCAATGTTGAAATGCGCGGGGCCTAAATCTTCGCCATGTAAGGCAGAGACAATCGCTGGTGCGCGTATTTTTAGTATTGCGGGTGCACCAGAGGTGTCGGACAATATGTCCAATAATTTTTCAGGACTTAAACCCGCTGGCGCTGCGAGTGCAAGGGCTTCCCCTAAAGCCTGCCAATAGACCAGCAAGGGCAAGTTGATGGCTAACTTCACACTGGCACCTGCGCCTAGTGCACCTACATGTTCGACGCGACGGCACAGTTGTTCCAAAATAGGCCTTGCTTTGGCGAAGTCTTCATCCGAACCACCCGCTAAACCTAAGAGCTTGCCATCTCGAGCAGGGCCAACTGTACCTCCCACAGGGCACTCTACAAAGTGTGCTTTGGCTTGTTTGAGTTTGGCACCGAGCACTTTTTGGGTTACAGGGCGCACCGTGCTCATGTCAATGAAAAGCTTGCCCGAGACTACAGTAGCTAATGCACCCGATGGGCTCGTATAGGCCTGGGCAATTGCATTTGCATCGGTGAGTACCGAGAGCACCACTTCGGCGTTGACCACCGCTTGGGCTGGTGAGTCTGCCCAATGCGCACCACGATCCAACAGCTTTTCTGCTTTGCCTGCAGTGCGGTTCCATACCGTCAAAGTATGGCCTTGGTCGAGCAAACGTTCGGCTATCGCGCTACCCATGCGACCAGTTCCAAGGAGAGCAATTTTCATGCGTGACCCGCTTTCAATGGCGTGTTTTGAATTACTTAATTTTGAATAACTTCATCGCGTTGCCACCTTCAATCAAATGACGGTCAGCTGCACTCAGTCGATTGACACCGGCAATCAAGCCGCGTGGATCGTCTTCACCCATGTCGTAGGGGTAGTCGGTGCCCAGCATCACATGGTCTGCGCCGTAGCGGTCGATCAACTGCTTCAGCATTCGTGGATCGAAGGTGATGGAATCGAAATAAAATTTTTCCAAATAGCTAGACGGTTTCTTCTTAATGACTGTGCGTGTATCTGGACGTGCGCGCCAAGCGTGGTCCATACGTGCCCAGTAATGCGCCAAAAAGCCACCGCCATGGGCAGCTAAGAATTTTATTTTTGGATAACGCGCCACTACACCATCAAAAATTAAATGGCTTACCGCGACAGTGGTTTCCAGAGGATTGCCAATCACGTTATTGAAGTAGTGATTGCGCAATCGATCACCTTGGGTGTAGCCTAGTGGATGCATGAAGACCACAATGCCAAGCTCGTTGGCTTTGGCGAAAAATTTCTCGAGGCCCAAGCTCGGATCAGTTAAGTTCAAACCATTGACGTTGGTGTTGATTTCAACGCCACGTAGCCCCAGTTTTTTTACGCAATATTCCAGCTCTTTCACCGCAAGTTCTGCATTTTGCAAAGGCACAGATCCCATGCCCACAAAGCGGTCAGGGTGTTGTGCCACTACATTGGCAATGCCTTCGTTGACCTCACGCGCGAGCTCTGCACCGTATGCGGGCTCGGTAAAATAAAAATACTGGTAGGGAGCGGGCGCAATCGCTTGAATGTCAACACCCATTCGGTCCATATCTTTCAGGCGGACATCGACACCCATTAATTTGGGCGCACGGTCGCGCATCTGCTTGACGTTAGTTTCGTTCGTTAAGTCGTTTGCAAAAATAACGGTTGGATCGTATTGCGCTGCGTTTAAATGGGCCGCTTTCTGATTTACTACAGGATTTAAGTAGTGACAATGCACGTCCACCACTTTGAGTTTCCCTTTGCTGTTGCGCACAGTCTTTTGGGCGTTGGTTTTTACAGAAACTTGCGTACGGCTTTTAGCAGGGGTTTTGGTGGCCGCTTGGCTGGTGACAGATGTCGAACGCGACATACGCTCGGTTGCAGGATGGTGGTGCGTGGGGTCAGCACAGCTAGGGGAGCAAGTAAAAAACATAAGGCCTTCTTTTGTTAAAAGCGATTTAGAAAATTCCGAGATGTCGCGTAGCCAATTCTGGATCCGCTCGTACTTGCTCGGAGCTGCCATTGAACGCAACTTGACCGATATTGAGTACTACCAGTTGATCAGCAAGCTCTTGGGCGACGCTAAAGTTTTGTTCTACCAAAATAATCGATAAACCTTCATTTTTAAGTTTTCGAATGGACTCGTTTACCTCTTGAACGATCAAAGGTGCCAAGCCTTCTGATGGCTCATCGAGTAGTAACACGTTGGGGTTGCCCATCAAAGCGCGGCCAATAACCAACATTTGTTGCTCACCACCAGATAAAGTACCAGCACGTTGCGTTGCGCGCGATTGGAGCTGAGGAAACATTTGGTAAACACGGCCTAAACTCCATGGCGCTGCAGTGTCGCGGCGTTGCGCCGCAACTTCCAAGTTTTCTTGCACACTCAAATTTTTAAATACGCGCCGACCTTGTGGCACCAAGCGGATGCCCTGGCGCGCAATGGCTTCTGGCGACAAATTGCTGGTACGCTTGTCACGCAAGAAAATCTCACCACCACTAGCGGGTAATAGGCCCGCCAGCGTGAGCATGGTGGTTGTTTTGCCTGCGCCGTTGCGACCGAGCAGGGCCAATAGTTGGCCTTCTTGTAAGGAAAAAGAAACTCCGTGCAACACATGGCTGCTGCCATAGTGTGCGTGCACGTTGCGAAGAGATAAAAGTTCAGTGGCCAAGGTAGACCTCTCGGGTACGCGGGTGCTTGACCACAGTGTCGCGATCACCTTCAACAATCAAACTACCGTAATGCAGTACTGAAATTTTTTCGGCAAAAGCCAAAGCAACATCCATGTCGTGTTCTATCATCACAATCGTGGTACTGCGGGGCAGGCTGGAAATCAAATCGCGAACCAACACGCGCTCATCTTGCGACAAGCCAGCCAAAGGCTCATCGAGCAACAATAGTTTTGGTGCTTGGGACATCGCAACCCCAATCTCAACTCGACGTTGTTCACCGTAAGACATTTCACCCACTGACCGTTCTGCGCTATCGGTCAAGCCTACGCTCTCAAGAACGTGCCGCGCGTGCTCGTACACGGGGTCGTTGCGACGCAGCGCTTGAAATGGGTTAAAGCGACGTGGGCTGATACCAAGCAACGCCAAGGCGACGTTGTGCAGTACCGTGTCTTGATTAAATAAGTTGATGATTTGATAGGTGCGGCTCAGTCCAAAATGCGGACGAACATGAACCGGTTTGTGGGTTAAGTCGTGACCAAATACTTTGATGCAACCACTATCGGGTTGAAGTTCGCCCGCGATCTGGCTAAATAGCGTTGTTTTGCCAGCCCCGTTGGGACCAATGATGAGTCGACGCTCCCCAACTTGAACAGATAAGTTGATGTTTTGGGTCACAGCAACACCGCCAAAACTTTTGCACAACGCGGTGACTTCTAGTGCGGGTGTCATGACTTTCCCCCTTGTTCTTCTTTTCGCCACCAACGCGCTGACACCATTCCTTTAGGCAAAAACACTACGATAAATAAAAACACAAAACCGAGCAACATGTTCCATCGCTCCACGTAAGCAGACGCGTAGTTTTTGAGCATGACGACCAATACCGCACCGAGTATTGGACCAATCAAAGTGCTCGAACCGCCTGCGATGACGCACAACAGCGCCTCCGCAGAAACAGTAATGGCCATGGCACTGGGATGAATGTATTTATGAAAGTACACGTACAACAAGCCAGCAACTGCACCTAAAAAACTGGCGATGACAAAGGTGAACCAACGGATAGACCAGACGTTGTAGCCAAGTGCGCACATGCGTCGTGGTTGGTCACGTGTACCTCGGATGGATGCGCCAAATGGTGAGTTAACCAAGCGCGCAATGGCAAACAAGCACAATACGGTGATGCACAGAGCAAACCAATAAAAATTGGCACTCACATCTAAGTCGATGCCAAAGGGGGAGGGGCGCGTAAGTCCGGACAAACCATTGTCGCCGTTGGTTACAGATACCCAGCGATAACCCACACCCCACACAATTTGCGACAAGGCCAAGGTAAGCATTAAAAATCCCAAGCCGGTAGCACGAAGGGCAATCCAACCAAATACCATGCCCATGAGGGTGGTCAGTAGCAAGGCAGCGGGTGCCGTTACCGCATGTCCCAGACCGAACTTCAAACTCAACCAAGCTGAAAAATAAGCAGCCAAGCCCAGATAGCAAGCATGCCCAAGCGAGGTGAGCCCCGCATAACCGACCAGTAAATTTAAGCTCGATGCGAAAATAACTGCAATCAACACTTGGCTACCTAAGTTGACGAAGTATTCGCCCGCCATAAATGGCAGCAATGCCAATGCTATCCCGCTCAATAAACAGAAAAAAATCTTCATGTAGTAACTCTACCAAATAGTCCTTGAGGTTTAAAAGCAATTACAACGACCATGGGCAAGAACAAAATAACGTAGGCCAAATCAGGTACCAAGGCAATGCCAAAGGTATAAATAAAGCCGACAATAAAACTGGCAATAAAGGTGCCAAACAAACTGCCCACGCCACCCAAGATCACGACGATCAAAGCCAAGGGCAGCATGTCGGCATCTAGGCCTGGATAAGCATTAAAGATAGGCCCCCCCAATGTGCCGCCCAAACCAGCTAAGGCGGAACCAAGACAAAATACTGTGGTGAACAAAGTTGAGACATGTATGCCTACCGCACGTGCCATGTCCATGTCGTCCACTCCTGCGCGAATCATGGCGCCTAGACGAGTCCGTTCCATCAGAAGGTACAAAAGAATGGCTGCAATAATGGCTACAAACAGCACCACCAAACGATAACTCGGAAAGCTCAAGTCAAATAAGCGCAGCGGTGTTTGAAATATTGTTGGCGTTGCAATTGGAATGGGGTCACCGCCCCAAACCATCAAGCAAAAATCGGCTGCAACAAAGGACAAGCCTAAGGTGGCCAGTACCTGACCCTGCGCATTGCCACTCAATCGACGCAGGATAAAACGTTCAATCAAACCACCCAGGATGGAAATAACGATCATGGCTGCAATCGCAGCAACCACTAAGTTATAGCCATTGCGCACCATCGTGGCGGCTACATAGGTGCCCAGCATGAACAAGGAACCATGCGTCAGATTGGCAATGCGCATCAAGCCAAAGATAAGTGCAAAGCCGGACGACAGCATAAACAGCAATCCTCCCAGCGAAAGACTGTTGAGGGTTTGAATAATCCAAATTTGCATGTGCTATGGACCCGATTAAGATTCTAAGTTTTTAGCTGGTGGATAGTCACGCGAGTAAACTGGATTTGACAAGAACTGTTTTTGGTCATAAGCCCAAAATTGACTAATATTCGGATAGGTCTTCATTACCGAATTAACCAAGCGACCTTCTTTGCGTTCGACTTGACGTATGTATACATCGCCCACAACATTACCGAAACTGTCGAATTGAACCGGACCGCGTGCCGTTTGGATATTTGTTTTACGCAGCGCTGCCATCAAGCCATCGCGGTTTGTAAAATTGCCACGCACAACTTCAAGCGCAGACTCTAACACGGCCCCACTCACATACGTACCGGCAGCGTAGTAGCCTGGGTCGTAGCCAAATGCTTTGCGAAAAGCTGGGGCGAATTTGGCGTTCACCGGGTTGGCCAATTCAGCTGAGTACCAGCAAACGGTTTGAATACCCAGAGCCTCGTCACCCATATTGCGCAGCACCGATTCATCGAGTGCTGTCATTCCACCGACTAGGGTCATCTTGTTACGCAGCCCATACTCGTTGAACTGGCGCACAAATCGGAAACCGTTGGAACCAGCAAAGCCTAAAAAGATGCCGTCCACATTGGTCTTTAATTGGGCTAAGAAACTACCGTAGTCAGGAGCAGTGAGTGGTGGAAATAGCTTTTGAACTACTTTTCCACCGTTTTCTTCAAATACACGTTGGAAACCGGCGTTCATTTCATGACCATAGGCAATGTCGTCAGCAATCAAAACCATGCGTTTGAATTTGAGTGTTTTCGCGCAGTGATCGGCCATCACATGAGAGGATTGTGCGGACGAAGAAGTCGCACGTACAAACCATGGGTTGGGTTTGCGCTGTGTCATGTCTTCAGCAGCCGCCACGGATAAGGTGGGTATTTTGTTGGCTTTGATGTAGTCGTCAATCGCCAATGCTTCAAAGGCTGCAAGAGGGCCCATCAGGACGTGCACTTTGTTGAGTTCAACCAATTCTTGCACTTTTGATTTTGCATTGGCTGGCACGCCGCCTGTGTCGGCAACAAATAGCTGCACCCTTTTCCCAGCTAAAGTATTGTTACGTTCGTTCAGATACATGACCAACGCACGTTCCATATCAATTCCACCAGACGCTAAAGGCCCGGACTTAACAGTCAATAAGCCAATGCGCATGACTTCTCCATTGGCTTGCGCATGGACGATGTGCGGTAAGGTGGTGGTCATTGCTGCCGCTGTTGTGCTTTGTAGAAAGTGGCGTCTAGTAGTCATGATGTCTCCTTAGTGGGTGTAATGAAGGTACGTGAGAACCTGGGTGACTTATCAACGTGATGGCGGTATTACGGGGATCAGCAAGTAGGATGTATGCCCAGGCCCAAAGTGTAATGTTGTATTGCCTGCATATATTTCGTCTGGGCGATCGCGTGGATCGTCATGTAAAAATGGGCCGCAACCCCGCAATTCGTTTTTGAAATTCGAGAGTTTGAGGCCTGTTTTTTCAGCATAGGTGTAGTCTTTACCACGCACGCTTAAACCAATACGATAACCCACCGGCACAACAATAGATGTTGGCCAAATCTCGATATCCATTTCAACAGGCTTGTTGGGCTCTAAGGCTTGTGTTCTTCGGTGTGCGTGGTAGGGTCTGAAAGCTTTGCTGAGCGATAGCTCAAGTTCGCGGTGTGACGCACGCAACCAGCCTTGTGCAACTGGGGTGTGCGGGTCAATTGCTCCTGCAAACGTCACCTCGCGTAAATCAGGAGTGAACACGCGAACGACAAGGAAAACATCGGCATCTGCCGTGCTCGATGACACCCACAGTTTGGCAGCCAATGGGCCTGTAATTTCGACATCCTTCTCCATCGGCGCAGACATGAATGTCAAGCCATTGCCTTTTGCCTGAAAAAACACCTGTGACCGGTTGTCGATTGGTGTTTCAGACAATGCGTGTCCTGCGGGGTTCAAGTGCAGGCGTTGCCATTGCGTGCGGTCGATTGGCCAGTTTGTCTCTGTCCGCTCTTCGAAGTGATCGACGTGACGAACTTGCAAGCGCACTGCCGGCTCTTTGTCCCAGCCGTTGGCTTTGCCTTTCAGGAAATGATCGAAGAAACGTTTTTGAATCGCGATCCCGTAGTTGGTATAAAAATGCGTCCAGTGTTCCAGGCCATGCATTTCTAGCCATTTTTGTTTTGATGCCGCGCGCATGAATGACTCACTATTTCCACGCAAATGCAGGCCTTGCCCCCCCCAATTGCCGGCCGACAAGAAAGGTACCGTGATGCTATCCCATCGTGCTGAGCGCTCTTGGTGATAAGCATCTTCAAGTGGGTGTGCCAAGATATCTTCGCCAAACGAGCAGCGATTCGCCGCCAAGGTGGCGTCGCCAAAGCTTTCGTCGCCACAAACCCATTCGCCAGTTGCTTTGCTTTTGGGGCCACGCGCGCCTAAACCATATTGCACGGTTTTTACCTGCATGTCGTACCAGTTGGCCCAAAATGTGGACAGCATACCGCCGTGGTGCGTCATGTCACGATACCAGTCTGCGGCGCCTTCCCAAATGCACATAGCAGCCAAATGTGGCGGCTTGGTGCTTGCAACTTGCCACTGGTTGATGCCAAAGTAAGATACGCCGGATAAACCGACCTTGCCGTTGCTCCAACTTTGAACGCCCGCCCATTCGATGCAGTCGTGAAAGTCTTGTGTCTCACGCGGGGAGAAGTGGTCGACGTATCCGGGTGAACGCCCACAGCCGCGCGAGTCAACACGCAGGCAAACATATCCGTCGGGCACCCATTTTTCTGGATCGACAACTTCCCAGTTTTGAAATAAGTTGCTGGATCCATGTGGCACATCTGGGTGATCGCTCACCATTTTCTGCCAAG
>CANBYM010000120.1 GCA_947373605.1 Comamonadaceae bacterium | reverse complement strand
CTGGCGGTTGATCACAAACTGGATGTGCTCCCGGTACAAATGAAACCCGTCCAGCGCAGCCAGATAGCTCTCGCCAGGCACGCCGAAGGCATGGGTCGCGCCCTGTGCGACCAGACACTGCACCAGCAAGTGACCGGCGATTTCGGGTTGGGCTGTGGAAATGGGTACGTTATTTTTCATGGTCGACATTGTGCATGTTGCTCCAAACATTGGGGCAATTTCATCCACGGATAGCAATCACTTTGCTGTACGCGTAAAACACATCATCGCGCACCCAGCCCAGCGACTCGTAAGCCGACTGCGCGCCGGTATTGGTTCGGGCGGTCGTTAAATCCATGCGCGCTTTGCCGTGCTGGCGGCTGAGGTGTTCAGCGGCCTTGAGCAGCGCCGTACCCGCGCCGGTTCGCCGGTATCGTGATTGAACAAAAAGGTCGTAGAGCACATAAATCGGTTTGGCCTCCACCGAACAAAAGCTGGGGTATAGCTGACAAAAACCCAGTACGTTATTCGCCACATCTTCGGCCAACATAATGACTGACTCTTGTTTATCCAATCGCTCACGAATGAATTGCAAAGCCAACGCTGCATCGGGGGTCTGTTCGTAAAATTGGCGATACGCATCGAACAAGGGTGCAATGCTTTGGGCGTCGTCCAGAGTGGCTTGGCGGGTATGAAGTTGTTGCATATTGTTCATCAGGTCCGGAAGCTCCATCGTACTGGCTTGGCATGCAGATTGCGTTCAAGCACAGCAACAATGCCTAACCGACATACTGCATGAACCTGGAGCTTTTCTAATCCCGTTGGGGTTGGCAAGGCGATTGGGTCAGTGCGCGGCGCAGGTGCACGAAATGGGCGGTATCGGTGTTGAGGCCCGCATGCCCGCATGCCCGTAATGGCCAGTGCGGCAGATAGTCTGCAACAGGAAGGTCTGGATTTCATCGCCGTGGTGTTTACCGGGGGTGACGTCATTCCCGACCAATCATGGACCATGCAACAACACCTGAACCGGCTGCAGGGTGCACTGGACAACGCCCTGCTGATGAAGCCGCGCTTTCTCAACCTGCTGGCGGGTAATGACCGCTGGCCCATGGGCCAACAGGTGGAGTTTTTCGGACGTGCACAGGAGTTGTCCGACGCCGCCGGAGTGCTGTGCAGCTTTGAAACACACCGCGCCAGTTCTTTATATAGCCCCTTGGTCACGCTGGAGCTGATTGCGCGACTACCGCAACTGCGCTTTACCGCCGATATCTGCCACTGGATCGTCGTGTGCGAGCGATTGCTCAATGACACGCAAGACGATTTACGTACCTTCATAGACCGCGTGCACCATGTTCAGGCCGGCGTGGGCTACGACCAGGGTCCGCAGGTGCCCCATCCTGCAACACCCGAATATGCGGGTGAAGTGGCGTTTCACCAGCACTTGTGGGAGGCAGTCTGGGCATCACAACGTGCGCGCGGCTATAACGCCACCACGCTCACTCCCGAGTTCGGACCTGACGGCTACACCCACCTATTGCCGTTTACCAAGGCACCGGTAGCTGACCTGTGGGCATTGAACCTGCATATGGCCCAAACGCAGCGCAGTCACTCCCACCAATGGACCAAGCGTTAGGAGTAAGCCATGCCCCCATTGCCCCGCGTGGCGACTTTTCCAGCCTTGCGGTCATCAACATTCAAGTTCTATTTACCGAGCAGGTCGCACGGCGCTAGGCCGTAGCCGATGCGATCGGCGATGCCGCACGCAACATCGGCTTTTTCTATGTGACAGGACACGGCATCGAGCCGGACAAAATCTCTGCCTTGCGAAGCGCGGCAGAGCAGTTCTTTGCCAAAGAACTTGACTGGAAAATGGCTCACCAAATCGGACTGGAGCGCGGCCACAAAGGCTTTGTACCCGAAGGTGAAGAGGTGTACAGCGCCGGCAAGCCCGACCACAAAGAGGCCTACGACATCGGCTTTGAGGCCGCCGATGACCACCCCATGGTGCTGGCCGGCCTGCCGCTAATCGGAGGCAACAAATGGCCCGACCTGCCTGACTTCAAAAACGCGGTGCAGCCTTACTACGCAGCGGTGTTCGACTTGGGCATGCACCCCATGCGCGCATTTGCCTTGGCATTGCGCCAGCCCGAGCACGCTTTTGATGCTTACGTGACCTGCCCACCCTCCAAGCTCCGGCTCATTCATTATCCGGTGGAACCCAGCGCCGATGACACTCCCGGCATACGCTCCCACACTGACTACGAATGTTTCACCTTGTTGCTGGCGGACCAGTCGGGCCTGGAAGTGCTCAACAGCGCGGGCAATGGATTGACGCACCACCACTCACCATTGACAGCGAAGAGGCGAACGTCATCAACGTGGGGGGGCATGTTTGAGGTGATGACGGCCGGTGCGTTTGTCGCCACATCGCACCGCGTGCGCAAGGTGCGCCACGAACGCTATTCGTTCCCGCTGTTTTTTGCCTTCCACTACGGCATATGCATCCGTCCGCTGCCCCCGTTTGTGACGCCGGGCAGCGAGAGTAATTACCAAGAGCCCAGCATTGGCGACCACATGTGGAGCATGGCCTTGCAGACCTACCGCTATCTGGGCGAAAAGGTCAAAGCCGGCGAACTGCAACTCCCGCTAGGTGCACGTAAAACCTCAACTTTCGGCAACTTTAAAAAAGAAGTCCCTGCACCGTAGTGCATCCCATTCAATTACCCATTTCCCCTGTGTTTTTTTGTTTAATCCTTAAAGAGCTAGCACCCTGTTTCAACCCCTCTTTTCTACCCGCAAAGTGGGCCTCGTACTTGCGCTGACTGCCCTGTTGTTCGGCTCTGCCATGCAGGCCCAGACTGCAGTACCCGGCACGCTCAAAGTTGCAATGGAGATTTCATAGCCGCCCTTTGAGTCGTATGACGCCGACAAGATTGTCGGATTTGCCCCTGAGTTTTCTACCCTGCTGGCTCGCGAGATGAAACTCAAACCCGTATTCGCCAACACCAAGTTCGCAAGTCTGGTGCTCGGATTGGGTGGCGGTCAGCACGACACCGTGATCTCTGCGCTGTACATCACGCCGGAGCGCACCGCCATTGCCGACGCCCTTCCCTACGCCAGCAGCGGCGCACTCATCATGGTGAGCAAAGACGGCGGCGTCAGTCCCAAGACCGAAAAGGACTTGTGTGGCCTCAAAGTAGGTCTTGAAGCTGGAACCAGTTGGGTGAAAAAGCTTGCTATGCTGACCACCGAATACTGCGCTGCCAATGGCAAGCCTCCTGTGACTGTGAGCGAATTTCCCATCGCACCGGAAGTGTCGCAAGTGCTTATATCCAAAAACGTACAAGCTCAACTCGAAGTCGCCGGCGCCGCCAACGCCTTTGCCACCAAGCGCAATGGTCGCGTGGTGATCAGCACGCCTGAACCGGTGTATTTGTAAATTCTTGGCATTTATGTGAAGAAGGGCAACAACGCCTTGATCAAGAAGTACGACCTGACATCCGTCAAGTAAACCTCCCGATCACCTACTGCAAACCGGGCAATTTCATGGAACTGAACTGGACGTATTTCTTCTCGCTTTTTTCCATGGCCATGTTCTGGCGTGCGGTGGTAACGGTGGTAGAGCTTGGCACACTGTCCTGGCTGTCCTGGCTGTCCTGGCTGGTGCTGGGCATTCTGGTTGCCAGTGCCGAGCTGTCCACCATGCTGTGGCTGCGCTGCCTGGCCAAGGTCTACTTCTGGTTTTTCCGGAGCGTGCCCTTGCTGGTGCTGCTGGTGTTTGTGTTCAATATGCCGCAGATATTTCATGCGGCCGGACCGTTCCTGTCGGTTCCATTTATTTCCGGGCTGATCTCAATGGTACTGACCGAGACCGCCTACATGGCCGAGATTCATCGCGGCGGCCTGCTCTCCGTGTGCAAAGGCCAAAGCGAGGCCGGACGCGCACTAGGTCTGGGCTTTTGGGGTACAGGCACGCATCGTCGTGCCACAGGCCTTTCGGATTGCGCTGCCCACACTGATCAACGAGTATGTCATCGTCACCAAGCTCACATCGCTGGTATCGGTAATCTCGTTGCCGGAATTACTGATGACCGGCCAACGCCTGTACGCGCAAAATTTTCTGGTGATGGAGGCCCTGCTGGCCGTTGCGGTGTACTACGTGATGATCGTCACCGTATTCAGCTAGGCGTTCCAGTGGCTTGAGCGCAGGCTCGACACACAGCGCCGTCAGCCGCAGACCTTGGATGATGGCGCTTGCGCAGCCCTGCGCGCCGGCTTTTCGGTACCCTCTGCGATCAACGCTGCACCACAGACCCGGGGCGCACCACTGGCACAGGAAATGCGGTCCATCACCAAACGCTATGGCAACCACACCGTACTTAACAACATCAGCCTGTCGGTAGCAGGTGGCGATGTAGTCAGCATCATCGGGTCATCGGTTTCGGGCAAGACATCGCTGATTCGGACCATCAATGCGCTGGAGCCGATGAACAGCGGCAAGATTATTCTGTTCGGCGAGTCGTACCTGAGCGCGGGCGACGATCCCGACCATCGCCGTGTACGCAGCGGCGTGCGCCGCATTGGTATGGTTTTTCAAAATTTTATTTTAGTTCCGCATCTGAGCGTGGTGGACAACATCACCATGGCACCCCAATACCACCGTCAGGATTCGCCGCAAGCCATGCGGGATGGGGCGCTGGGGCTACTCGACAAGGTAGGCCTGCTGGCACATGCAGACAAGTACCCGCACCAACTCTCCGGCGGACAACAACAACGCGTAGCGATTGCCCGTGCACTGGCGTTGCAGCCTGACATCATGCTGTTTGATGAACCCACCGCTGCGCTGGACCTCGAGCTGGTGGGTGATGTACTGAAAGTGATTCAACGCCTGGCCAAAGAGGGCATGACCATGCTGATCGTCACCCATGAAATGGATTTCGCCCTCAATATTTCGGACCGCGTGATCTTTATGCAAGGCGGCCATTTGCAGCTCGATGTATTGCCTGAAGTACTGCGCAATCATGCTAATCCGCACGAGACCTTGCAACGTGTCCGCAAGTTCATGGGTATCACGTCAGGGCTATAGCATCTGAGGCCATGTCCGCTTTACTTGTCTGAAGTGCCACTGATGATTTCCAATCCTTGTGCGAAGATTTCCAGTGAACCGCCAAGCGACAGGCGCCAGAGGTTCAGGTCGTACTCTGGCCTGCGGCATTCGATCACGCAGACGTGATTGCCGTCACTGCCCGGAACCCACCGGCTGGGCTTTTACCAACACTACCCCACCTGAAATTTGTCGCCTCGATCGGTGCCGGTATTGAACACATCCTGCAGTGCCCGGACATGCCTGCAGACTTGCCCATAACCCGCATTGTGGATCTAGATCAGGCCCAGGGCATGGCGGAATATGTGTTGTGAGCGGCGCTGCATTTTTACCGGGGCTTAGACCGCTTGCTGGCGCAACAAGCGGCGAGCCAATGGCGCAGGCGGGCATGGGAAAGGCCGTAGCCCTGCGGCTGAGGGACAACGGCTTTAGGGTAAGCACTTAGTCACGCAGCCCGCATGACATAGACGGCATTTCGTGCCATGCGGGACCGGATGCGCTTACCGCGTTTCTAGGGACGCTGGATATGACAGTGTGTCTGCTACCACTCACCGATGTCACGCGCGACATAAGCGATGCTGCTTTTTTTGACGAGATGAAGACCGGCTCGGTGTTTATAAACGTGGGCCGCGGCCAGCACCTTGTGTTGCCGGATTTGCTTGCCGCGCTGGAACGCGGACATCTGTGCGCCGCGGTTCTTGATGTGTTTAATGTCGAACCCCTACCTTCCGAGGACCCTTTGTGGAGCGACCCGCGCATCATCATTACGCCGCACATGGCATCGGCCGTATCGGACAGCAACATCGCAAACCAGATCATCGGCAATGTCCTGTGCGTACTAAACGGGCTTGCCTTGCAAAACACCATTTCGTCCGCCCTGCAGCATTGAGTCCACTCGGTGCTTTCCCGCACAAAGATGAAGCACTTTATGTGGGACACTGTATAACAACATAATCCTCTTCCAACCCTCCGGATAGGACGCAATTGCGCGATGGACGACGACGGATCACAAAAAATTACGTTGGAAACCCTTAGGCACCAAGCGCTACTGGACTACGGTATTCTGGACACGCCGCCTGAAGACGCGTTTGATGACCTAACGAGCCTGGTGGCACAGCTTCTAAATGCCCCCATTGCCCTGATCACATTGGCGGACCGTGATCGTTTGTGGATCAAGTCTGCCTATGGCTACCAGGGCGGCACGTCACCCCAAGAAAACTCGTTATGCAATGCGGCGCTGGACGCGCCCGGTGTGACTTGCATCAACGACCTTGCACTCGACCCGCACTTTTGCAACAAACCGCAGTACAGCGGTATACCCGCCATTCGCTTTTACGCAGGCGCACCACTGGTAACTCCGGACGGCATGCCGTTAGGAACGCTGTGCGTGATGGCCTACGTTCCCCGCACTTTGCCCCCGGAGCAATCGCGTGCGCTTATGGCCATGGCAAAACAGGTTATCGCACAAATGGAACTGCGCAAAGAGCGTGATGGCTCCCGCCAGAGTTACCGCCAGCTTTTTGTCAACAGCATGGACGGCGTTATGCTGGGGCGGGCCGAAGACGGTGCACTGTTTGCCATCAATCCTGCGGCGTGTGCGATGCTGGGGCGCACCGAACAGGAGCTGATGGATGGCGGACGCAAAGACTTCCTAGATTTGAATGATCCCCGCATTCCCAAGTTGTTTGCAAAGCGCGCAAAAAACGGCTTTGCGCGCGGCGAGATGAACTTTGTACGGGCTGACGGCACGCCCTTTGAAATTGAAGTCAGCTCGGTTCTTTACAAAGGCAGCGACGGCAAGCTGCTGGCCAGCACGGTTTTTCGCGATATCACAGCACGTAAAAAGGCGGAGGCCGACTTGCGCATTGCCGCCAGCGCCTTTGAGTCCCAGGAAGGCATTTTCGTGTCTGGTGCTGACTGGCGCATTCTCAAAGTTAATCAGGCATTTACACGCCAGACAGGCTACAGCGCTGATGAAGCATTAGGGCAGCAACCGCATACATTGCTGGGTTCTGATCGCACAGATGCGGGGCTTTATAGCGTCATTGCGCATGGTCTGAATCGCAATGGCAACTGGCAAGGCGAGGTGTGGGACAGGCGCAAAAGCGGTGAGGTGTATCCGGTTTGGCTGATCATCACAGTGCTGCGCAATGACAGCGGCGAGGTCACCCACTATGTGGCCACTATGACCGACATCACGGACCGCAAGGCGGCGGAAGAAGAAATCCGCAATCTGGCATTTTTCGATCCACTCACCAGCTTGCCCAACCGCCGATTGCTGATGGACCGGCTGGGGCAGGCGCTCATGAGCACCACACGCATCCGGCGCAACGGTGCCCTGCTCTTTCTGGACCTGGACAACTTCAAGGGGCTGAACGACACGCTGGGGCACGACATGGGCGACATGCTGCTCAAGGAGGTAGCCAAGCGGCTGCTTGCCTGTGTGCGCGAAGGCGACACGGTTGCCCGCCTGGGCGGTGACGAGTTCGTCGTGATGTTGCCTGGCCTGAGTGAAGACTTGGGAATTGCAAAGGCACAGGCCGCACTGGTGGGCGAGAAAATACTGGACCTGCTGAACCAGGCCTATTTGCTGTCGGGCACGGTTTACCGCAGCACGCCCAGCATTGGCGTCACCTTGTTCGGTGAGCACAACGAATCCAAAGATGAGCTGCTCAAACGCGCCGATATGGCCATGTACCAGGCCAAGGCGGCCGGGCGCAATACATTGCGGTTTTTTGATGCAAGCATGCAAGCCGCAGTCACCCAACGTATGGCACTGGAAAACGCGTTGCGCGATGCACTTGCCCGCCGCGAATTCACGCTGTATTACCAGCCCCAGGTGGATGGCGAAGGAACCATTACCGGCGCCGAAGTACTGGTGCGCTGGAATCACCCGCAGCGCGGTCTGGTGTCACCTGCGGAGTTTATCCCCATGGCAGAAGAAACCGGCGTCATCATTCCGATGGGGCGTTGGATTTTGGAGGGTGCCTGCCGCCAATTGGCACGCTGGGCCGTCAGTCCCGACAAGGCGCACCTCACGGTGGCCGTGAACGTGAGTGCCAGGCAGTTGATGCGTTCCGATTTTGTGGACTCCGTGCTGCTGATATTGCGGGAGACCGGGGCAAGGCCACAGTGCCTGAAACTCGAACTTACCGAGAGCGTGTTGGTGTCGGACGTAGACAACACGATTGCCAAGATGCGTGCCCTCAAGCAGCGCGGCGTAGGCTTTGCCATGGACGACTTTGGCACCGGCTACTCATCCCTGTCGTTCCTCAAACTGTTACCGCTGGACCAGCTCAAAATTGACCAAGGCTTTGTGCGCGACATTTTGATCGACGTGAACGACGCAGCCATTGCAAAAATGGTCATTGCATTGGCGGACAGCCTGGGACTGACCGTGATCGCCGAAGGTGTAGAAACGCAAGCGCAGCGCGAGTTTCTATCGGCGCAGGGCTGCTTTGCCTATCAGGGTTACCTCTTTGGCAAACCAATGCAAATAGCAGAATTTGAGACGCTGCTGATCCGGTAGGTTTTAGAACTCAGGTATGCGACTGGCGGGCATACAGTTAAAGATTTGTTAAAGACGCCTCATGTCTATACACTGCATCGGTTGGAATTTAAGCGGCAGATTCTGCGTCATGGGTACTAAAAATATGTTCAAGTTCGGAGTAAGTGTTCTGCGCTTACGCATGGCATTTGCGTTGCTGCTGTGTCTGGCCATCATTTGGCTGTCGGTGCTTTTTGAGCTCAACCGCAGTCGCAACAGCGTCATGCGTGAAGCGGAGGTACGAACTGAAGTTCAGGCCCGCCTCTTTGCAGAGAACACGCGCTCCATTATCAAACGTGTTAACGAGATATTGTTGGATACACGTGCTCAATGGACAGGTGACTGGAAATCATTTGCCAACGACATACGCCTGCGCCAGGAGACCATTGACGATATCTCCTTCCAGGTAGCGGTGATCGATAAAGATGGAATCCTAGCCTTTTCCAACTTGGCGCAACCCAGTGACAAAGCCGACCTTAGTGCCCGGGAGCACTTCAAAGTCCATCAACAAGCCCCCTTGTTGGACCATTTATTCATCAGCAAGCCCGTCAAAGGAAAAGTGTCGGGCAAGTGGTCAATCCAGTTCACCCGCCCCATTCGAAAAAATGGTGAGTTCAATGGTGTGATAGTGGTGTCCATCAGTCCGGATCAATTTGCTGCTTTTGCACAAACCATGGGCGTGCAGGAAAGCGGCTCGGTAGCCATGATCCGGGACACCGGGGAGGTGATGTCCAGATTCCCTTTGAATGAGGCTTCACTGGGCCTTATTGTTAAAGATTCACCCTACCTTCTCGTGGATGCGCCAATCGCCGGCAGCTTTCGCCGTACGGCGCAAACCGATCACGTGCAACGCCAATACGGATTTTATCGCGACCAGGAATATGGTTTGAACTTTGTGGTCGGGGACAGCCTATCGGACGTTCTTGCACCATATGAGGTCAATCGCAATATCGTAATTTCCGCTGGCACGCTCGTCAGTGCGTTGGCCATATTTCTGTTCTATTTGCTGCAGCGCTCATTGATCGCGTCACAAAAATTACGAATGGATCTGGAGCTTGCAAAAGTGCAGGCTGAAAATGCCAATGAAGCAAAGAGCCTGTTCCTGGCCAATATGTCCCATGAAATTCGCACACCGATGAATGGGGTGCTTGGTATGGCAGGGCTGCTTTTGGATAGCAATCTTCAGCCGGAGCACAAGGCCTATGCCAGAAATATCGTGCAATCCGGTGAGGCTTTGCTTGCGATCATCAACGACATTCTCGACCTGTCCAAAATTGAAGCGGGACGGATGGAGTTCGAAACAAGAGCGTTTTATGTAAGCCAGCTTGTTGACTCTGTTGTATCCAATCTGCAGGTGAAGGCGGAGGATAAAAATGTTTCCCTCCAAATAGAACTTCCAAAAGACAAAGGAGAGCAATACATTGGCGATAGCCTTCGAATCCGGCAAATACTTTTTAATCTGGTGGGTAATGCCATTAAGTTCACCCAGCATGGCGAAGTCCGGATCAGCATCACAGACATTGCGAGCCATTTGCGATTTGAAATTCGCGACACAGGCATTGGCATCCCAGAAGACGCATTGGGCAAATTATTTTCAAATTTTGTGCAGGTAGATGCATCAACCTCCAGAAAATTCGGAGGTACAGGGCTTGGGCTCGTTATCTGCAAAAAACTGGTTGAGGGTATGGCGGGGCACATGGGCGTTGAAAGCATAGCCGGCCAAGGCAGCCTTTTCTGGTTTGAATTGCCCCTTGCTAAAGTGCCCTCAGAACCTTCCAAGGCCACGTTGCAAGAGACGAGCCAACAAAGCCCGGCTACCCGTGCAGAAGTGATGCCTGCGGCAAACCATGCGGAAAACGCGAACGAACCGGGGTCCGTCATGCTTTCAGTTTTATTGGTGGAGGATCACCCCATCAACCAGCAACTGGCAAAAACACTGCTGTCACGACTAGGCCACCGGGTGACCGTTGCATCCGATGGCATGCAAGGGGTTGAAGCTGCAGGCAAGGATAAATACGATCTGATTTTGATGGACGTGCAGATGCCGGTCATGAATGGGTTTGAGGCCACCAAAAACATCCGTTCCGGCACGGGTCCCAATGCAAGGACGCCCATCGTGGCACTAACAGCCAATGCCATGCAATCCGACAAGGACGCGTGCTTTGAAGCAGGTATGGATGATTTCTTGACCAAGCCATTTAGCAAGACGGATTTAATGGAAGCTCTCCATCGGCAACTGCCTGGTGATAACTAGTGTTCGTTGGCCGAAATATGAAAACCATGACGAAATCATTGTGTCGTTCAAGCCTGCTTTCCGGTTTGCACCATTGGCTACGCTTGCAAACACTGCTTTTAAAGTGCCTGCGCGTTTTCACGTGTGGTGCGGGGTCGGCGATGCTCATTATTGGCTGTGCAACGCAAAGCAATACCGCCGTACAGCC
>CANBYM010000119.1 GCA_947373605.1 Comamonadaceae bacterium | reverse complement strand
AATTGTCCGGTGTGCCTGTGGATGCACGCATAAGCCATGGTGAGGCGCAAGCCATATCCATGCAGCAGCAGACGAAGCAGGAATATTTGATTGCGAAATCAGATGCCCCGACTACAGCGCCAAAAGGCGTTTAGTCGCGGGTATTTCACTCCATGATGATTCCGGCAGACGCGCCGCACCCCGAGTACGCACATGCCTGGATCAACTACATTCTGCGGCCTCAGGTGCAGGCGGCCATTACTAACAAGGTCATGTTCACCAGCCCGAACCTGGCGGCGCGCAAGTTCATCAAGCCCGAAGTGCTGGCCAATCCGATTGCCTTCCCGCCGGACGACTACCTGGCCACCAAGGCCCAGTTTTATGAAGTTCGCAAGGCCGACACCCGCCGCATCATGACCCGGCTGTACACCAAGTTCAAATCGGGACTCTGACCCCCGCGCGGGTGATGGCGCTGTTTCGTCAGCCTCCCTACAATGGCAGGCAAATACATATCCATGACGAAAAACCTTCATCTTTGGGTACGCTGGCTGGGCATATTCCTGGCGACATTGGGGGTAAGCGCCGCCCACGCGGTGGGATATACGCCCAGCATCACCACGTCTTATCCCCAACTGGCAATCAGTGCCAGCGCGCCGCAGGTGGTTTGGGCTTCGTGCAACTCGGGTGGTCAGCCCTCGGCCTATAGCGCGTGCGATGACGGCGTGACCACCATCATGCCCATCGGTTTCTCATTTACCTTTGCAGGCGTTATCTACACCAAATGGAGTATGTCCAGCAACGGCGTCATATTCTTTGAAACCGCTGCAGTGGGGGGCACCAGTACTGCCACCGTGTCCGGCACTTCGACTTACACCCCGGTCGCATTGCCCACCAATGCGTTCGGCACACTGGGGCAGCCTGCGCTCATGCCCTTCTGGGCTGACTTGATCAAAAACGCCAGCAAGCTTAATGTGCTGGCCAACAACGATCCGACGCAGCCTGCGAATGCCAGCTTCTATCAATACCAGTTGTTGACCGTGTCCGGTGCGCAGGTGTTGGTCATTCAACTTAAAAACGTGGGTTACTGGGCGTCTTCCAGTACGCCGGTGAACATGCAGATACAACTGTGGTCCACCGGGCAGATCGTCTATTCCTATGGCACGTTGCAGATCCTGGCCTCCAATGCCTTGTTGCGCATCGGCCTGCAGTATCCCGGCGGTGGTTGCAATACGCTGGCCGCGATTCAGTCGACGTCGCTGAGCAACCAATCGTATTTGTACACCTGGGACCAGAACGCCGCTGGTTGCACCAACCCGCCCACAGTCAATCATTACGAAATCCGCAAGAGCGATACGGCCACCCTGTGTCCTGACCCGGTGACGGTGTTGGCCTGCTCGGTTGCCACCGCACCCTGCCCGGCGGCGGGCATCATCAACACCCAGATCATTAACGCGGCGATCAACGTGACCGGCGTTGGCGCTGCGACGGTGAATAAGAGCCCGCCGAGCTTCAACATTCAGCCCGGCGCGCCCCAGCAATCGGTCATCCTGACCTGGCCTTCTGGAAGTGCCGGTGCGGCAACCCTGGCGGTTCAGGCGGCGTTTACGCCGACCGGTAATCTGGTCTGCACCAACGCGGCGGGCACGGCGGTATCGGCGAACTGCAATGTGACAGTGAGCAACGTTGCCTGTATCGCGCCGCCGGACCATTACCAGATTCAGGGGCCTGCTAGCGGCAGTACCTGCGCCAACAGCACGTTTACGATTCAGGCCTGGGCCGACGCTGCGGAGACCACACCCTACACCGCAGGATTGACTGCCGGTACGCTAACGCAGTCAGGCAATCTGGCCTCTTTACCCAACTTGGGCGCGTTCAGTATTCCTGCCGGAAGCAGCACGGCCAGTCTCACCCCCATTACCTTCCTGGCGCCGGGTACAACGACATTTAACACCACCACAACCCCGGCGTTGGCCGGCGCTACGACCTGTAAATTTGGCGGCTCCACATCCTGTGGGTATGTTGCCAGCAGCGCCACCTGCGTGGCCGATTTCAATTGCACCGAAACCACGACCAATGCGGCCGTGGCGGCGGATGCCAGCTCAAGCACCGGGCGGCTCTACACCAAAGTGGCCGGTACGGCCTTTAGCGTCGATGTCATGGCCCGTGCTTCCAACGGCACGGTGCTGACCACCTATGCATCCGACGCCACCAAAACGTTGACGGTGGAACTGGTAGACAGCACCACGCCTGCCGCCTGCGCGTCCTACCCGCAGTTGATCCCGGCGGTGCCATCCAGCCAGCTGACTTTTACACAAGCCAATCAGCCCACGCAGCAGGGGCGGCAAAGCATCACATTTAACGTGTCCAATGCGTTCAAAAACGTGCGCTGCCGGGTTACCGACAACAACGGCGTGAAGGGCTGCTCCATTGACAACTTTGCGATCCGGCCACCCGCTGCAACGGTGGTGACCACTCCGGCCATGGGAACCCCACCATCGGCCACTACGGCCAACCCCATCAAGGCGGGCGCAGCATTCACGCTGGGCACGACCGCTGCCGCAGGTACCAACTACAGCCCCAGCCTCACGCTGGACACCAGCAAACTCACTGCGCAATTAACGACCAACACCACGACGCTCCAATCCGGTGGCGCAGTGGGGACCTTGCTTCCCGGCAACCTGGCCGCCAACGCAAGCGCGGTCAGTGCCAGCTACAGTGAGGTGGGTTATCTGTATCTGGCTGCTGGTGCGTTTTACGATGCGAGCCCGACAGCCTTTACCGCTGTAGACCCTCCAGTAATTAATTCGATTGGCGATTGCGTTTCCGGCAGCTTTTCCGACACCCCCGTCAATGGCAGAGTGGGTTGCAACATCGGCACCGCCATTGCGACCCTGGGGCGCTTTATCCCCGACCATTTTGAAACGACCATTCTCGCGGGCAGCAACCCGGCGACGCCTATGGGATGCCCCAGCGGCATGACCTGCCCGGTGAATGCTTTGCCGGGCCTAAGCGGATTTGTTTATGCGAACCAGCCTTTTACGGCACAGGTCACCGCCAAAAATGCATCCGGCGGTACGACCAGCAACTACCAAAACAGTTTTGCCAAGGCAACCGCGCTGAGCGCCTGGTCTTCCAAGGGCGGCGCCACGGCCAATCCGGGTGGGGGTGCTTTGGCGGGCACTGCGGTTGCCGCTGCTGCATTTGGAATCGGCACAGCACAAATCAGCACGCCGAGCTATGGCACGAGCTTGCCCACGCTGCTGGCGGCTACCGATGTCTATATTCGCGCAGCCGAGGCTGCGGGTGGCGACAGCGTGACGTCCCTGCAAGCGACCCCGGCGACATCGGCTGAAGCAGGTCTGAAAGTGGCAAGCGGCCGCATTCGCATCTCCAACGCCTATGGCACGAACCGGCTGCCGCTGCCCCTGCCTGTGACGGTGCAGCTGTACAACGGTACCAACTGGCTCACCAGCACGTCGGACAGCGCCACGACCTTCAACAGCGCGCTGTCCCCGACCGGCAATCTGACTGCCACGCTGGTCAGCGGTGCTGCAAATTGCATCTCGGTGAACAGTCCTTCCAATAGCGCTGTGATCGCAGGTGTGCGGGCTATTTCCTTGCAGGCGACCGCCTTTTGCAGCTACACCATGTCCCTGACGGGATTGCCTGTTTACTTGCCACTCACACCTACTGCCGGTGCTCGGGCCACGTTTGGCGTGTTCAAGTCGCCGCTGATTTACCGCAGAGAAAATTACTGATCCCCGGGACGTGGCAGTGTCGCGGTGTTGTCAATCTTGGAGCTAGTTTGCCAGTAAGCTTCAGGCCTCACAAACAGGCAGGAGATATCCATGGGCAAGACGCATCGCATCGCGGTGATCGCGGGGGACGGCATTGGTAAGGAAGTCATGCCCGAGGGCATTCGCGTCATGGATGCAGCTGCGCGCAAGTTCGGCTTTGAACTGCAGTTTGACCACTTCGACTTTTCAAGCTGCGACTACTACGAGAAGCACGGCAAGATGCTGCCCGATGATTGGAAAGACAAGATCGGCGGGCACGATGCTTTGTACTTCGGCGCCGTAGGCTGGCCCGAAAAAATTGCGGACCATGTATCGCTGTGGGGCTCGCTGTTGATGTTTCGCCGCGAGTTTGACCAGTACGTTAATTTGCGCCCCGCGCGCCTAATGCCCGGCATCATCGCGCCGGTGGTGCGCCGCGACGGCACGCCGCGCCAGCCCGGCGAGATCGACATGTACATCGTGCGTGAGAACACCGAGGGCGAATACTCCAGCATCGGTGGGCGCATGTTCCCCGGCACCGAGCGTGAGATCGTGATGCAGGAAACTGTGATGTCGCGCATCGGCGTTGACCGCGTGCTGAAGTATGCGTTTGAGCTGGCACAGAGCCGCCCCAAAAAGCATTTGACTAGCGCCACCAAGTCCAACGGCATTGCTATCACCATGCCCTACTGGGATGAGCGTGTGGTGGAGATGGCCAGGCATTATCCCGGCATCAACGTCGACAAATTCCACATCGACATCCTCACCGCGCATTTTGTGCAACGCCCAGACTTCTTCGATGTGGTGGTGGCCAGCAACCTGTTCGGCGATATTTTGAGCGACCTGGGCCCGGCCTGCACTGGTACCATCGGCATTGCACCCAGCGCCAACCTCAACCCCGACCGCAAATTCCCAAGCTTGTTTGAACCGGTGCACGGCTCGGCACCGGACATCGCGGGCAAGGGTATTGCCAACCCCATCGGCCAGATCTGGTGCGGCGCGATGATGCTGGAATTTTTAGGCCACAAAGACGCGCACGACGCCGTGCTGGCCGCTATCGAAAAAGTGCTGGAGACGCAAAGCGGCGCACCCAAGACCCCTGATATTGGGGGCACCGCCAAAACATCGGATTTGGGGCGGGCTATTGCGGAGGTGTTGTAGCAGGAGGGGTTTTGTCGGGCATATATTGGACCCGCAAAGTCATGGCCGCAGCGATCACCAGAAATACGCCGGCTAGCTGGATCACATGGCGCGGGTCATTGCCCAACAAGCTGCGGTAGATGAGCGGCAGAGTGAGCATTTGGATGATCATCGGAATCACAATAAACATATTGAATATTCCCATATAGACCCCTGCGCGCTCGGCAGGAATGCTTCGTGCCAGGAGGATGTAGGGATTGCCCATGATGCTGGCCCAGGCCAGGCCCACACCGACCATGGGTACAAAGAGCCAGCCTTGCTGCTGAATGGAGGGGATCATAAACATGCCGATGCCGGCAAGTGTCAAGCACACGGAATGGACCAGCACGGGGCCCAGTTTGCGCGTGATGGGTATCAATGAAAATGCAGACAGAAACGCGACAAAGTTATAGAAGCTGCCGATCTGGCCATTCAGCAGCCCTGCATCTCTAAATCCGGTTGTCGATGCATCACTGGTATTGAAGATAGACAGCGCCAGAGCGGGTACGATGTAAATCCAGTAGCACATCATTCCGTACCACTGAAAGAGTTTCATCCACCACAGTTGGCGCATTGCCTGAGGCATTTCTTTTACGGCAGAAACGATCTCGTTAAAGGTCGCTCCGAAGCCGACCGGTTGGGCTTTGATGCGTGCCAATTCCTGCGGCTCCAGCGGCAGTTCCGGTGTGGATTTGACTGACCACCACACCGTGGTGATGGACAGCACCGCACCGATCATGAAAGCTATCAATGTCAGTTGCGGTATGCGGTTGCCGGCCAGTGCGTCTTTATCGAACCCTATCAATAGCAATAGAGTAGGAGTCAGGTAGGCAAGCGTTTGTGCCAGACCGGTAAATGCACTTTGCGTGAGGTATCCCAGGGCATGCTGTTGCCCGTTTAAGCGGTCACTGACGTACGCCCGATACGGTTCCATGGTGACATTGTTGGCGGCATCCAGAATCCACAGCAGGCTGGCGGCAAACCAGAGCGTGGGACTCAGCGGCATGAGAAATAAACACAGGCTGCACAAGATCGCGCCCACCATGAAATACGGCGTGCGTCGTCCCCATCGTGAAATGGTCCGGTCGCTCATGGCACCGATTAATGGTTGCACCAACAAGCCCGTTAGTGGCCCGGCAAGCCACAGCAAGGGCAGGCTGGCCTCATCGGCACCCAGGAATTTGTAGATCGGGCTCATGTTGGCCTGCTGTAGTCCGAAGCTGTACTGGATGCCAAAAAAGCCGAAATTCATGTTCAGTATTTGCCAGAACGACATGAATGGTTTGGTCTTGGTGGTCATTGCTTGTCTCTCTCTTTATTTAAGTTTTACCCGACACGGCGTTTTATCCACATCGCACCGTAGGGGGCAATCGAAACATTATCCGTATCGATATCTTTACTGCTTAAAAGGTCAACCAGTAAGCCTGACGAATTGTCTAAGATTGCAACCGGCAGGTGCAGTGGTTGTGCATAGCCGGAAAAATTAAAGGCGCCGAAGTGATCCCCACCCTTGGACAGAATTAGTACGCATGTATTAGCGGTAGGCACCACTTTGACCGGCTCTTTCGCGACCGCACGCAGTTCCGTGTTGCGGTGCGCAATCAGGCTTGAAAGCCCTGCATAAATGGAATTCGGCGCAGTCAAGGTCAGGCCATCGGCCGCCAAATTGGACCAGTCAAATAGGGGGCGTTGCAATTCACGGTCATCCGTGCCTTGACGTAAAAGCAACTCGCCGTTGCCAACGTTCGCCTGACCCAGTTCGTCACCCATATAAATCAATGGTAGTCCGCCTACAAATAGCGATAGGGCATAAAGCAACATCATGCGTTGCACCGCGTACTGACGTTGGGCATCATTCCTTGCGCTGTAGAGTCCAACCAGTGAAGCACTCATTCCGTTGGTGCCATGCACTGCGCCGAGTGTGGTTGCCTGAAAGCTTGCTCCTTGCGCATAACTTGCTGCTTCCTGCCCGGCGAAGAACCGGGATACATAGGCCAGGCGCGATGAGGCGTCCACGCCCAGTTCAAAGAGTTCGGGCTTTAATACGTTCCAGCCAATATCGTCGTGGCATCGCACGTACGTCATCCATGCACACGCGTCCGGCAATGCGGGAGTGTTGGCGAGCACTTGTGCAAGCACTGAGACATTGCTTTCTGCCAGTGCGACCCAGCTGGCCGCCATCAAACTCGAATGGTAGGCAATATGGCATTCGGGTACCCTAGGCTCCAGCGTGCCGAAGTACGGTGGTAAGTCACGCGTGGGCATGATGGCTTCCGCTTTGAGCAATACGGCCGGTGCGGCGATTTCTACCACGCAACGCAAGGCCTGCAGTACATAGTGCACCTCAGGTTGATTTAAACAATTGGTGCCGTCGCGCTTCCAGAGGTAACCGGCCGAGTCCAGGCGGAAGGCCTCCACGCCATGATTGGCAAGGTTAAGAAGTGCAGATGCGATTTCAGTGAAGACCGCCGGGTTGCTGAAATTTAAGTCCCATTGATACGGATAAAAAGTGCTCCATACCCAGGATTTCTGCTCATCAATGTAAGTGAAGTTTCCGGCTGCCGTGGCGGGGAAAACTTGTGTGAGCGTTGCTTCGCGCGCATGTACTGCGTCAGCAGAAGGTAGCCAGTGAAAATAGTCTTTGAATATGGGGTCCCCCGCGCGCGCTTTCTTTGCCCAAATATGGTCGTGCGAGACATGGTTCAGCACCAGATCGCTGCACAGGCTGATTCCTGCCTCACGCAATGCGGCGGTGAGATCAGTGAGTTGCTCCATCGTCCCCAGTTCGGGATTTACCTCATCAAACGCAGCAACAGCGAATCCGCCATCGTTCGGAAAATGCCCTGCCTTCAAGAACGGCAGCAGGTGCAAATAAGTCACACCCAAGGCTTTCAGATACGGGATACGGGCCTGGACCCCACGCAAGTTGCCGCCGAATTTATCCACATAGGCGCAGTAGCCTAGCCCGTGTGTTGGTCCACCGGCTTCTAGTGCCCGTTGTTTGTCCAGTTGCAATAGGGGGGCAGGTCGGGCCATTGCGTAGCCACACACACTTAGCAATAAATGCGTAAACCAACTATCAAAATCGGGCAGGTGACCATAGAGGTGTTCAAGCCTGCTTTGCAAAACAGGTAGTTGGTTCTGTAGCCTTTCAATTAATTCTGCGCATCGTTGCGGATCCTTTTGATGATGGCGTGCAATCAACACTGCAGCCACATCAGTTCTGGATCTTTCAAAAGTACGGTTTTCTGTGAATAGCATATGTCGTGTCTAATTTCGTTTGAGTACTTTGTGGTCCGAGTTGTCTTGGAAATATCACGACGCATGCTTGTTTTGCACTCTGTGAATTTGTACTTTGACATGTACGGGTTACATACAACCTGAATCCAGTTAGCCTCAGTAGGAAATAAAAGGATCGCGCTCAATCGCTTTTGAGGCGATTGAGCGGTTCTCCTTATTCAGGCTTTAAGTTCTCAGAACTTGTATTTCAGTGTTGCGTAGATCGTGCGGCCAGGCAGTGCACGTGCAGCACTTGCAGTGCCTGCTCCTACGTTGTCAAACTCTGTATAAGCCAGCGTGTCGAACAAGTTATTCACACTGATGGAGCCGAGCAGGCGATCACTGAATCCATAGCTCGCAAAGGCGTTGAATACGGTGTAGCCTGGCATCGTCGTTGTATTGGCATCGTCACCGGCTGACGAGGTCGTGCCAATCATCGAGCCGCCCAAGGTCAGGCGTCCGATTTCGTAGCTGGGAATCACAGAGTAGATGAACTGAGCCTGGCGTTGCGGTGTATTACCGATGTTCGCGGTGGACAGTGAATCAGTCAGGTGTGAATCAGTGTATGTGGTGCTACCCGTCACGCGGAAGCCTCCACTGCGATAGCCGGCTTCCAATTCAATACCCTTGGATGTATAGGCGTTAGCAGTGGTTTGCTGTGTCGTCAGGTCGTAGTTGTATTCTTTTGTCTGGGCGTAAAACACAGTTGCCGCGACATTGAATGCGCCTTGACGAGAGCGAACACCAAAGTCATATTGGGTGACTTTGTTGTAGCTGGCAGGAGTGGTTCCATCAACTGCTCCAACCATGCGGTCTAAAGGCGTAAAGTTGGCACCTTGGCTGGTAGATGCGTAGACGCTTAAGTCTTTGTGAATCGCGTAATTCGCACCCAATGAGTAATTGGTTTGATTGAGCGAATAGTTCACCAGACTTGGTGCGCCCCAAGCGCCCAGGCCGGTTGTAACAGCCGGATTGTTAGCAGTAGTTGTACCGCTTACGCTTTGATTTTGTTGACGTACTCCGCCGTCTACAGTCAGTGCACCATTCTCATAATGGACGTTGGCATACGGATCATTCTCAACGTAATTGACGCTATAAGTCTTTACGCAGCAGCCACCCCATGTTCCATTGGATCCAATGGCGCCGTTGCCGAAGCTGGCTACGCCGGCGGTGGTTACGTTGTACGTATTCCAGTACCAGGTTTCACCCAGGTTTTGCTGCCCGGTAAATACGCCGACGGTTGGAGAGACAGTGGATCCATTTTCCAATTTGAATGTCTTGCTGATCTTGACATCATTGAATACGTTGCCCAAATCATCCAACGAAGAGTTGAACAAGGTGTAGGGAGTTGTCCCTGCAGGCGCACCGGCAGCGGTAGCGTTGTTTTGAGGGTATGCACCGACAAAGCGGCCGGAGTTGCTGGTACGACGGAAATTTTCGTTGATGATCCAGTCATTTTCTAGAGCAAATCTGGCGCCAATACCGACCGAGTCGCTTTGAATTTGCAAACCATTGGTGGCGCTGGAGGTCACGCTGCTGCCACCAGAATTCATCGTAGTGTCGCGCGACATGGCACCGGAATTAATGGGGTAGTAAGTACGTGGGTCAATTCCAGGCAAGGTCGTAACGGTACCGCCCTTGATGCTTACCGGCACTGGTAGCAGTGTGGGTGTGCTGTCATTGAGGTGCTTTACGTTGAACTGGATGAATCCGCCTTTGTCCAGTTCATGCAGGAAATTAGCACGGATCTGGCCACCGTTTTCGGAATTAAAGGTGGTGTTGATTGCTCCTCCGCCACCGGTGCGCTCAAAGCCGCCAATGTTGATGTAGCTGTCTTTTCCGACGGCAGTTCCATAGTTGAAGTCCAGTCGGTTGAGCCGTGTTCCCAGGCCGTAGGTGTAGCCGACATCATTGCTTTCCTCTTTTCCGTTTTTGGTAATGAAGTTAATGACAGCGCCAGGTGCATTGGATGCTGCAGTTGCAGCTTGTCCGCCCCGCACGAATTCAACGTGGCTGGTAGCGTAATCGGTGCGCATGAACTCGTCCGGCGTGGCGAACGATGCGTCACCCCAGAGCAATACGGGCAGTCCGTCTTCTTGCAATTGAACATAGCGGGAGCCGCCGGCAGACAGCGGTAAGCCACGTACCGAAATATTGGCGTTACCGTTACCACCGGATGCTTCTGATCGCACGCCGGGCAAATCACGCAATATGTCAGCCGTATTGGTGGCGCCACTTTGTGTAATCTGGGTATCACTCAGCGTACTGACGGAGTCTGTGGACTTCATTTTTGAACGTCCGGTTGGCGCTGCTGTGACTACCACCTCGTCCAGGTTGAGTGCGCCACCCGAAGTGGCAGTGGTGTCTGTTTGGGCGAACGCAGCACCCATTTGAAAAGCCGCCAAAGTGGCAGCGGCGGCCACTTGGGTCAAGGCCAATTTTTGTTGAAATTTCACAAAGGCTCCTTTTGTCTCGTAAAAATTGATGGTTTTGCCCATTTGGGCCTGATCAACCTTTGAACCTGGCACCGCAAATTCAAAAGTGAGGCGGATTTTTTATCCAAACACAATCTTTTGCAATCGTTTGCACTAACTGCAGATGAAAAAAGCTGAGCTTGAAAGTCCTGGCAAAGCCCGTTTTGCAAGATCCTTCAGAGGAGCGATAGCTTTCTGCTAAGTGCTTTCCCTAGTGTCAAAAAAAACCAACCATTTCCGCCGAAATTCTTGAATTAAGATTTAAATTTTCAAAAAAGGCTTGTTTTTTTGAAAAATCTAATATTTAAGTTGATTGCTTAAATCAAGGGTATTTACTAATACACGAGGTAGATTCGCGTAAATAGAATTGCAAACGTTTGCATTAATTGCATTAATTACTGCCTCTATTCGCCCATGCAGGCCCCATTGATAGGAGACTTTTGTTGATACACGACTACGCCAGCCAACAAAGATCGCCCCGTAAGCACGTGGTGGGATTGACTGCAGTTGTCCTTTTCCATTTGCTGCTGAT
>CANBYM010000118.1 GCA_947373605.1 Comamonadaceae bacterium | reverse complement strand
TGCATGAAAGGCACCGCCACCGCGCACAAATCTTGTATACCAGTGGCATGATGTTTGCTAACATGAAACCATATGACCAGCGCAACCGATATCAGCAACCGCATTATTGAAGCCGTCATGGCCCAAAAGCTTGCGCCGGGCGCCCGTCTGGGCGAGCAGCAATTGGCCATGCTGTTTGATTGCAGCCGCACCATCGTGCGCGAGGCACTGACTCATCTGGCCGCGCGCGGAATCGTCACAGTAAGTAGCCGGCGCGGCTGGTACCTGATTGAACCCTCACTGGCCGAGGCACGTGAGGCCTTTGAAGCCCGCCGGGTGATCGAAATGGGGCTTATCCGCTGCACCACGTCGGTGAATAAGACTGCCATCAAACAACTCAAAGCCCATTTGGCCAAAGAGAAGGCCAGCGTCAAAGGCGACGACGTCGGTCTGCGCAGCTACTTGCTGGGCGACTTTCATGTGTGCCTGGCAGAGTGTCTTGGCAATAGCCTTCTGGCCGACACGCTGCGTGATTTCACGGCACGCACCACCCTCATTGCCATGATGTACCAGTCATCGCACGACGCCGTGCAGTCGTGCGCGGAACACGTCGAGATTGTCAAAGCGCTGGAAAACAGCGAGTGGGCCCTGGCCGAGCAACTGATGCAAAGGCACATCGGCCATGTACAGGCCGCCTTACAACTTCAAAGCAGCGCAGGCGACCCATTGGCTGAACTTCGTCAGGCGCTAAAACCCCTTGGCGGGTCAGTTCCGAGCGGCATCCGCGAAAGTCGGGCACAAGACTTGCATACAAGACCTGCAGCCAAACCATCTAAAGATTCTTCCACCTACCTAGGAGCTTTGTTATGAAATCTATCCCCTCTTCCAAACGCACTTTTATGCTGGCAATTGCTGCAGCAGCATCACTCGGTGCAATGGGTGCGCAAGCGCAAACCGCACTGGACGACATCATTAAAGCGAAAGTTCTGAAGGTTGCGGTGCAGACCGACTCGGCACCCTACGGATTTGTAGGCACCGATTTGAAGCCCATTGGTCTGGACATCGATATGGCCAACTACATCGGCAAAAAATTGGGCGTGTCCGTCGAATTGGTGCAAGTCGTAAGTGCCAGCCGCATTCCTGCGCTGCAAACCAAAAAGGCCGATCTGGTCATCGCCACCTTGGGCAAAAATCCTGATCGTGAAAAAGTGATCGATTTCTCATCCGCCTACTCGCCATTCTTTCAAGCCGTCTTCGGCCCCAAAAACGTGAATGTAAAAAGCTTTGCCGATCTGGCCGGCAAATCAGTGGGCGTAACACGCGGCGCCATGGAAGACCAGGAGCTGGGCAAAGTGGCTCCCCCCAGCACAGACACCAAGCGCTTTGAAGACAACAACGCAACCATCGCCGCGTTCGCAGCGGGGCAGGTGCAGTTTGTGGCACTGGGCGCATCCGTTGCCGGCAACATGATGACCAAGAACCCGCAGCTTTCCAGCGAATACAAGCTGCTGCTAAAAGAGAGCCCCAACTTCATCGGCATCGCCAAGGGCGAGGACAAACTCAAGGCCAAGGTGAACGAGATTCTGGCCGAGGCCAAGAAGTCGGGCGAACTCGACACCCTGTCCAAAAAATGGCTCGGTCGTCCCGCAGGTGACCTGCCACTCTGAGCACTATGAAGATTCAACTCGACTTCGGCGCGGTGCTCTCTGAGTGGCCACTGTTACTTACGGGCGTTGGCTGGACGCTGACACTTACTGTGGCAGCCGTTTTGGTCGGGACCCTGGTGGGCATTGGCTGCGCATGGGTACGCGCCCGGGGGTTCGGTGCAACGACCGCGCCCGCATGGTTGCGCGGTGTCGTCGGTGCCTATGTGGAGTTGATTCGCAACACGCCCTTTATCGTGCAGCTGTTCTTTATCTTTTTCGGGCTGCCGGCCATGGGCTTTAAGCTCAGCGCGGAAACCGCATCGTTCATCGCCATGGTGATCAACCTGGGAGCCTATGCCACGGAGATCATCCGTGCCGGTCTGGAAGGTACGCCCAAAGGCCAATTAGAGGCCGCGCAAAGTCTGGCGCTGAGTAGTCGGCAAACCTTCATTTGGGTGGTGCTGCCACCCGCCTTGAAAAAGGTCTGGCCCAGTCTGGTAAGCCAGATCGTGATTGTGATGTTGGGCTCATCCGTATGTGGGCAAATTTCCACCCAGGAATTGAGCTACGCAGCAGACCTGATTCAGAGTCGCAATTTTCGATCGTTTGAATCTTTCATCGTGGTGGGCGCCATTTACCTGGCGCTTGCGATTGGTGTACGCCAGCTCCTTAATTGGGCAGGGGCCAAATTCCTGTTCGGACGGAGGTGAGCTGTGGTTGAATTTTCTTTATGGGACATCATCCGCAACTTGCTCAACGCAGCGCAATGGACGGTGGGCCTGTCCATCATCGCGTTCATCGGCGGCGGCTTGATGGCTGTGTTGCTCGTCGTGTTGCGCTTTAACAAGATGGCTGGCATCAGCACATTGGTTTCCGCCTACGTTCAGATATTTCAGGGAATACCGCTCTTAGTGCAGTTGTTCCTGGCGTATTACGGCCTCGGGCTGTTTGGAATTAACACGTCGCCCTGGGTAGCCGCAGGTATCGGGCTCACCTTGTACTCTAGCGCCTTTCTGGCCGAAATCTGGCGCGGCTGTGTGGCATCCATTCCATTGGGACAATGGGAAGCCTCGTCCAGCCTTGCGCTGAGCTTTTATGAGCAACTGCGCTACATCATCCTGCCCCAGGCCATCAAGATTGCAGTTCCTCCCACCGTGGGCTTTCTGGTGCAGGTCATCAAGGGCACGGCACTGGCCTCAGTCATTGGCTTTATGGAACTCACCAAAGTCGGCAAGACCATTGCCAACGCCACCTTCAGCCCGTTTTTGGTTTTCAGTTGTGTTGCCGTCATGTACTTTTTGCTGTGCTATCCGGTAAGCCTGTATGCAAAGCACCTTGAGAGGAAGATCCATGCCCATCGTTGAAATTGCCGGTCTGCGTAAATCCTTCGGCAACAATGAAGTTTTGAAGGGCATCGACCTGCAGGTACAGGCCGGCGAGGTGATCGCCATCATCGGCAAAAGCGGCTCGGGCAAAAGCACCTTGCTGCGTTGCATAAACGGTCTTGAAGTTTTTCAGGGCGGCACACTTTCGGTGGACTCCAAGCCGCTGCTGCACAACAATGCAGCGGCCATGCGCGAACTGCGCCAGCACGTGGGCATGGTGTTTCAGAGCTTCAATTTATTTCCGCACCTATCCGTTGGTAAAAACATCATGCTGGCGCCGGGACTGGTCAAACGCACGGACGCAAAGGCCAATGAGGCACAGGCACGCAAGTTACTCGATCGCGTGGGGTTGGCGGAAAAATTTGATGCCTACGGCGACCAACTCTCCGGCGGGCAGCAGCAACGCGTAGCCATTGCCCGCGCTTTGGCAATGCAGCCTGCGGTGCTCTTGTGTGACGAGATCACCAGTGCGCTGGACCCCGAACTGGTGGGCGAAGTACTGCGCGTGGTGGAAAGTCTGGCCAACGAGGGAATGACGCTTTTGATGGTGACCCATGAGATGAACTTTGCCCGCAAAGTGGCAGACCGCGTGATCTTCATGCACCAGGGCAGGGTGCATGAAATGGGCAGCCCCGAAACCCTGTTCTCTGCACCGCAGACCTCTGAACTCAAACAATTCTTAAGCGCTCTGCACGATTAAGTGGCGCAGACCACCGCCCAGATGGCAAGCGCATATCTGCATATCTGATAGCGCTTGACCACTACCCTTGGACTCAGTGGAAAATGGCGGACTGATGCGCTTTGTTCACTTGTCGCTGTGGCTGACAGGCAAACCGTTGCGCTTTGAATTTATGTTTGAATGAAAGTGTCAACAATGAGTCAATCTCCCTTCGGTCTTGCCGGTGTCATGGGCTGGCCTGTGGCGCACTCGCGCTCTCCCAAAATTCACAACCACTGGTTGCAACAGCATGGCCTCAATGGCTCTTATGTACTGCTGCCGGTGGCACCCGGCAATTTGAAGGTAGCGCTGCCGGGTCTGGCGGCTTTGGGTTTTCGCGGATGCAATGTCACCATCCCGCACAAAGTGGATGCGCTGAGTCTGGTGCATGAGCTCGACCCGGTGGCCCGCCGCATGGGTGCACTGAATACCATCGTTGTGCAGCCGGACGGTTCGCTCAAGGGCTTTAACAACGACGGCTTCGGCTACATCCAAAGTCTGCTCGACGCGAAGCCCGATTGGCGGGCCGATGCGGGTCCGATTACCGTATTGGGTGCAGGCGGCGCAGCACGTGCCGTAGTACTCAGTCTGGCGGAGCGCGGCGCGCGGGAAATTCGCCTGATCAACCGCTCGTTTGACAAAGCGCAGGCACTTGCCAACGAGTTCGGCGGACCTATCAAAGCACTACCTTGGAGCGAACGCCATGCGGCGCTGGCCGATGTTGCATTGCTGGTGAACACGACCAACCAGGGCATGCACGGCAACCCGGACCTGGACCTGCAACTCGATGCCCTGACCGTTTCTGCATTGGTCTCTGATGTGATTTACGTGCCACTGGAAACGCCTTTGCTTGCCGCCGCCCGCAAACGCGGCAATGCGACGGTCAACGGCTTGGGCATGTTGCTCAATCAGGCGCGCCCGGCATTTCATGCATGGTTCGGTGTGATGCCCGAAGTGACACCCGAATTGCGCCAGATGGTGGAAGCCACGCTGTAATGGATGCGGGTATTTACGCGCAAGTAAAAATCGATTGCCACTGCCATGTGCTGGACCCTGACAACTTCGCCTATGCGGACGACGTAGCCTACCGCCCGGCCGGACAAGAGACTGGCTCGGCAACTTACTTTGAAAATTTGCTGAACGCTTATGGCGTGCAGCATGCGCTGCTGGTAGGTCCCAATTCGGGCTATGGGACCGACAACCGCTGTCTGCTGGACGCCATCGCGAACGGCGCAGGGCGGTTCAAGGGCGTTGCGGTCGTCAATCTGGACGCATCGCTGGCGCAGTTGCAGGATTTGGCAGCGCAGGGCGTGGTGGGCATTGCGTTTAACTATGCGCTTTTGGGCTTGGACTACTACCGCGCCGCAGGGCCGCTGATCGACAAGTTAGTTCAATGCGGCCTGTACCTGCAAGTACAGGTCACCGGCGACCAGATGCACGCACTGGAACCCCAGCTACGCGACTGCGGCGCCAATCTTCTGGTGGACCACTGCGGCCGCCCGGAGCCTGCCGATCGCGCTGCCGATACTGGTTTTGATGCGGTACTCAAGCTGGCCGAATGTGAGCGCGCTTCAGTGAAGCTATCGGGTTTTGTGAAATTTACACACCACGATTTTCCGTTTGCCGACACGCACGGCCATATTGCCGAGTTGCTGGCGGCTTACGGCCCTGCGCATTGCGTCTGGGCATCGGACTGGCCGTTTTTAAAAGCACCAAGGCGTCTGGATTACGGCCCGCTTTTGCAACTGCTGGCCCAAACCGTGCCCGACGAACACGTGCGCCGGCAGATTTTATGGGACACCCCGAAGCACCTCTTTGGCTTTGGCGCTTAAATCCGCAAAGCCCAGATTTTTAGCGCGCCACGCCTAACAATTTGTCCAGCAAGGCGGGCTGCTCCTGCAGTCCGGCGGCCGTGCCACTGTGCACCACGGTACCCCGATCCAAAACGGCTGCAGTATCAGAGATCGCAAGAATAGCCTGCGGGTGTTGCTCGACGATGATGGCACTCAAGCCCTCTTCCCGCGTGATGCGGCGAATCGCGCGCAACAGCTCCTGCACGATGATGGGCGCCAGCCCCTCGCAGGGCTCGTCCAGAAGCAGCAGTGTCGGGTTAAGCACCAGAGCACGCCCCACTGCCAGCATTTGCTGCTCGCCACCGGAGAGTTGCGTACCCAGATTGGTCTTGCGCTCGGCAAGACGCGGAAACAACTCGTACACGCGCGCCGGTGTCCACGCTTCGGCTGCACGCCCTGCCCTGGCGGGCCGCGCGACGGCGGTCAGATTTTCATCCACCGTGAGCGATTTGAAAATATTGCGCTCCTGCGGCACCCAGCCGATGCCCGCGGCTGCGCGCTCGTGCGAAGGCAGGCGGTGCAATGCAGTCGCAGTGCTGCCCGCACCCAAATTAATGGAGCCGCCATGCTGGCGGGTTGCGCCCGCCAGTGTGTTCATCAGCGTGGTTTTACCCGTGCCGTTACGCCCGAGCAGTGCCAGCGTCTGCCCCTCCTGCAGTGTGAGATTCACTCCATGCAAGACCACGGCCTCGCCATAGCCCGCGCTCAGATTTTCAATTTTCAGTAGCTCAGCCATGGTGCGCACCAATCGCTTCATCATGCCCGAGGTACACCGCCTTGACCTGCGGATCGTTCGCAATTTGCTGTGGGTCGCCTTCGGTCAGTACCGTGCCATTGACCAGCACGGTCATGCGATTGGCGAAGCTAAAAACCAGATCCATGTCATGCTCAATCAACAAAATAGACACATCGGCGGGCAGTGCTGCCACCGTCTGCAGCAACTCCTCGCGCTCGCCCGCGGGCACACCTGCTACAGGCTCGTCCAGCAACAAAACACGCGGCTCACAGGCCAGCGCGATTGCAATTTCCAACAAGCGGCGCTTGCCGTAGGCCAGCACACGGGTTTCCTGGTGCATCACTTCAGTCAAATGAAATTGCGCCAGCAACTCCTCGCAACGCGCATTGATATCGGAACGCACGCCCAGCGCCTGCCACCATTTGCCACCCAAACCACGGTGTTGCGAGACCACCATGCGCAGCGTCTCCAGCGGCGTCATGCTGTCAAAAAGCTGGTTGATCTGAAACGTACGTACCATGCCGCGGTGAACGCGCTGGTAAGGCGCAAGGTTCGTAATGTCCTGCCCCTCCAGCACGATCTTGCCTTCGGTGGGCTGCAACACACCGGTGAGCAGATTGATCAGCGTCGTCTTGCCAGCGCCGTTAGGCCCAATCAGCGCATGTCGGGCACCCTTGTGCAAATTCAGGGTCACGTTGTTGGTGGCGGTGATGCCGCCAAAGCGCATGACCAGCCCTTGCGCCAACAAAACCGTAGCTTGTGAATCTGCCGCGTTCATTGCTGACCTCCGGCATTGGACTTTCCACCCCGGAACCAGGTCCACGGTCGCACCAATTTTTCACGCCCGACCAACACCAGCACAACCAGAAACATGCCGATCCAGAAGGTCCAATACTGCGGTGTGATGCTGGAGAGCGCATCCTGCATCAGCTTGAACACCACCGCACCGACAATGCCGCCGTACAACCAGCCGACACCGCCAATGACCAGCACCAGCATGACATCGGCCGAGCGATGAAACTCAAACACATCCAGTGACGCAAAGCCGCTGGTCTGGGCCAACAGCGCGCCAGCCGCACCCGCACCACCGGCAGCTACCGTGTAAATAATGGCAAGCTTGCGTGTGACGGGAATACCGATGGCCATGGCCCGCAGCCGGTTGTCGCGAATCGCCTTCAACGTCGCGCCAAAGGGCGAGTGCACCAGATGCCGCGCCAATACAAACAGCAACAGCAAGGCGCTGATGGAGTACCAGGCTGCAACTTGACCGCTCAAATCAAACTCAAACCGACCCAGCAGCGGCCCCATCACCACGCCCTGCAAACCATCCGCCCCACCGGTCAGCCAATCAAGCTTATTGGCCAGTTCCATCAGAATCAAAGCGACGCCCAGCGTCACCATCAGCCGGGTTAAATCCGTGCCACGCATGATCGTGGCGCTGCACACAGCACCCAGCAGCGTTGCCGTGGCAATGCCCACGGCAAGCCCCACCAGAGGATCAGGCATGACCAGCTTGGCAAACAGCGCGGCAGCGTATGCACCCATGCCAAAAAAGGCCGCATGGCCCAGAGAAACGATGCCGGTGTAGCCCAGAATCAAATCGAGGGACAACGCGAAGAGCGCAACGATGGCTATCTCGTTGATGATCAGCGCGTGCTTGGCTAGCACCAGTGGTGAAACCAATACCAATGCCCACAGCACCAGCTCCCACCAGCGCCAACGACCCGCCGCGCTCATGCCTTGCCTCCCTTGCGGACAAACAAGCCTTGCGGACGCCACACCAGAATCACAATCATCAGGCTGTACACAATGAAGGCACCCAACTTGGGGATGTAGTACTTACCGGCCACATCGGCAATGCCCAACAGCAGCGCCGCCAACAGCGGTCCAGTAATGCTGGAGGTGCCGCCCACAGCCACCACGATCAAAAAGTAAATCATGAACTTCAAGGGAAAGGTTGGGTCCATGCCCAACACGTCGGCACCCAAGGCGCCGCCCAGACCCGCAAGGCCCGAGCCAAATGCAAAGGTCGACAGGAACACCACATTTACGTTGATACCCAGACCGGCGGCCACACGCTGATCGTCTACCGACGCGCGCAGGCGGCTGCCGAATCGGGTACGCGTAAGCACAAACTGCAAGCCCACAGTCAGGGCTGCGCACACCGCAATGATGAACAGGCGATAGTGCCCCATGCCCAGCATCCAAGCTCCCTCACCCAGCTCCGTGCGGCCTTTGAGCCATTCCGGAAGTTGCAAAATCTGTTGGGTCGAGCCGACAAAATAATCCACTGCGGCTACCGCCATAAAGGTCAGGCCGATGGAGAACAATACTTGGTCCAAATGCGGCTTGTGGTACAACGGACGATACAAGGTGCGTTCCAGCACGGCACCGATCAGCGCCGCACCTAAAAAGGCCAGCGGAAGGCACGCTAGAAACGGGACACCCATGCGCTGCATCAACAAGATGGTGATGTAGCCACCCACCATGGCAAACGCACCATGGGCCAGATTGATGAAGTTCATCAGGCCCATGGTCACCGCCAAGCCGACGGCAAGAATAAACAACAGCATGCCGTAGGCTATGCCGTCAAACAGAATCGTCAACATTGCGGTAAAGAACCCTACTCAGGCGCTTAACGCGATTTGCCAGGGTCTTTAACGTCTTTGACTACGTCAAATTCAATATTGTAGAGCTGCCCGTCTTTCCGTTCCACTTTGCGCAGATAGATGTTTTGCACCACGTCGCGGGTTTGTGCATCGATGAACATGGGGCCGCGCGGGCTTTCAAAAATTTGGCCTTTCATAGCCGCCAGCAAGGCATCTCCGCCGCCCTGCCCTTTGGTCGCACGCAGTGCTTCGTAAATGACGCGCATGCCGTCATAGCCCCCCACCGCCATAAAGTTGGGGCGCAGGCCGGGATTGGCTTTGGTAAATGCATCCACGAACTTTTTGTTGGTAGCCGACGGATGCGCTGTGGAGTAGTGGTGCGATGTAACCACGCCCAAAGCGCCTTCACCCATGTCATTCAACTGATCATCATCGGTCACGTCGCCGGTACCGATGAGCTTGATGCCGGCTTTGTCCATGCCGCGTTCCAGAAACTGCTTCATCACGGCCGCACCGGCACCGCTGGGCACGAACACAAACAAGGCGTCTGGTTTGAGGTCACGAACTTTTTGCAGGAACGGCGCAAAGTCCGGATTGCGCAAGGGCACGCGCAACGAATCAACGATCGTGCCGCCGTTAAATAACATGCGCTCTTTGAAGAACTTTTCTGCGTCAATACCTGGGCCGTAATCGCTCACCAGCGTTACGACCTTTTTGATGCCATTCTTGGGCGCCCAGTCCGCCAGCGCCACAGAGGCTTGCGGCAGTGTGAAACTGGTACGCACAATGTAGGGAGAAGCCTCGGTGATGCTGCTGGTGGCCGCAGCCATCACCACTTGGGGGGTCTTGGACTGGGTAGCAATACTGGCAGTTGCCAGTGCCGAAGGCGTGATGCCGAATCCGGCCAGTACATTGACCTTGTCATTCACAACCAGCTCTTGCGCCAGACGCTTGGTCACATCGGGGATGCTGGTGTCGTCTTTGACGATCAACTGAATCTTTTTGCCTGCCACCGTATCGCCGTTTTGCGCCATATACAGCTTGGCCGCCGCTTCGATCTGGCGACCGGTAGTGGCTTGCTGGCCGGTCATGGGCAGGATCAAGCCGATCTTGAAGGTGTTATCCTGGGCCAGGGATTGGCCTGCGGCGACAGCGATGGCCGACAGTGCGACCGCCTTGATGAAATTGCGCTTTTGCATTGATTTGCTCCTAGTAATTATTAACAACGACTATCCCGCGCCTGTGCGGCTTTTGCAATAGAAATTCCCGACTCTTTGTTATAACGCTTTTCAATAACAAGCGCCGCAACCCTGCACTTTGCTTTAACGACTGGCTTCCTGCGCTCCATTGCCCGTGCTGGTGGCATTGCTCTTGAATTGCGACTTGTTGCCATTAGCGACCGTCCACGGAATCGCGGCAGGCCGATCCAAAGGTGCCAGCTTGGTAAACAATGCCTGCCAGAAAAAGCCGCTTTGAATCGCAATGACCGCGAACAGCAGATAACTCTGTGAGCTGGACGACAGCCACAAGTTATAGGTAGGCAGGAATACAAAAGGGGAAACCATCAGGGGCAACAATAGGCGTGGCGCTTGCATGGCCTCCAGCCCCTTGCCCTGATTAAACAGGTCCCAGTAGTAGTTAGTGAACATGCCCAGAACCATCCAGCACACTAGGTGCCACGCAAACACAATTCCGTAGTTTTTGACCAATACCGCAATCCAGGGTTGGGCTGCATCGTCTGCATTCACAATGAGCACCATAAAAGTGCCGGTGACTGCAAAAACAAGTACGTAGATGACGATCAGGAGTTTGAGTGCTCGGGACATGGGTTTCCTCTCGATCCGGTGGCAGGCGTTGTAATTGATGCGCATCTTACCTGCTGGCAGTGCCACTGCGAACCCGATTGACGTGCATTTAGCGATGCAAGGTCACAAAGCACACTGGACTTCGATCACAAGTGCCCGCATTCCTACTGCGGGCACTTGTGAGCACAGGGCTAAATCAGCGTTACGCCGGTTTTGCTTTGAATATCTTCGCGGGTCACGCCCGGAGCCAACTCCACCAGCTTCAACCCTTGAGGAGTCACGTCCATCACGCCCAGGTCAGTGATGATGCGGTCGACCACGCCGACGCCGGTCAGCGGCAAGGTGCACGAAGGCAAAATTTTCAAATCGATGGTGCCGTCTTTCTTCTTGGCTACATGTTCCATGAGTACGATCACACGCTTCACGCCTGCCACCAGGTCCATGGCACCGCCCATGCCTTTGACCATCTTGCCCGGAATCATCCAGTTGGCCAGATCGCCCTTTTCGCTGACCTGCATGGCACCCAAAATACTCAGGTTAATCTTGCCGCCACGGATCATGGCAAAGCTCTGATCCGAGCCAAAGATGCTGGACCCTTTGATCGTGGTAACCGTTTGCTTACCAGCATTAATCAGATCGGCGTCCACTTCGTCTTCGGTGGGAAACGGGCCGATGCCGAGCATGCCGTT
>CANBYM010000117.1 GCA_947373605.1 Comamonadaceae bacterium | reverse complement strand
ACAAGGCGCTCAATGCCGTGCTGGAGCGCACAGGTGCGCAAAATGGCGATCTGATTTTCTTCGGCGCCGACAAAGAAAAAATTGTCAACGACGCTATCGGCGCATTGCGCATCAAAATTGGTCACAGTGAGTTCGGCAAAAAGAACGGTTTGTTCACCGCCGGCTGGCGTCCGATGTGGGTGGTGGACTTCCCGATGTTCGAGTTTGATGAAGAAAACCAGCGTTACACGGCTGTGCACCATCCCTTTACCGCGCCCAAGACCGGTCATGAGGACTGGATGGTTAGCAACCCCGAAAAATGCATTTCGCAGGGCTACGACATGGTGCTCAACGGTTGGGAAATGGGTGGCGGCTCGGTGCGTATCCACCGCGCAGATGTGCAGCAAAAAGTGTTTGATGCACTCAAGATCACGCCTGAAGAAGCACAGCTCAAGTTCGGCTTCCTGCTGGACGCGCTGCAATACGGTGCGCCTCCCCATGGTGGACTGGCTTTTGGTCTGGACCGGATCGTCACCTTGATGACGGGTGCCGAGTCCATCCGAGATGTGATTGCCTTCCCCAAGACCCAGCGCGCACAGTGCTTGCTCACCCAAGCGCCTTCGCCGGTGGACGAGAAGCAGTTGCGCGAGTTGCACATCCGGCTGCGTAACGTGGATTTGGCAAAGACCGCTTAAGCCGGTTTCGATGAAATAGAAAAGGGAGCCTTTCGAAGCTCCCTTTTTTTGGTGGTTCGTAGAAGATTTTCGCGCGGCCGCAGCAAACCCGGGCCAAGGGCTTCTGCTTCGTGTCCCCCGCCCTGTGGGCTCCTCCTGTTACCTACGCAGCAGCCCTTGGCCCCGGTTTGCTGCTTTGTCTTCGGTCCGTTAAGCAGCGCGCGGACGTAGTGCGGGCACCGCGCCGGGCTGCGCGGCCGCACCTTTGACGATGTCGGCAATCATCTCGGCAGTTACCGCAGACAGTGTCCAGCCCAAATGGCCATGGCCGGTGTTGTAGAACACGTTGGATGATTTACCGCGGCCGATGCGCGGCATCATGTCCGGCATCATGGGGCGCAAACCGGCCCACGGAACCACATTTTCGGTGCTGACACCGGGGAAGCACTGCGCTACCCAATCGGTTAGCGGCTTGATGCGGTCGGCGCGGATGTCGCGGTTGTAGCCGTTGAACTCGGCGGTGCCGGCCACGCGGAAGCGCGTGTCGCCCAATCGGCTGGTGACCAGCTTGGTTTCGTCATCCAGCAGGCTGACGGTGGGGGCGCTGGCACGGCTGCGCTCGTCGCTCAGGTTCACGGTGATGGAGTACCCCTTAACGGGGTAAACATTGACGCGGTCGCCGAGGCTGGCGGCAATGGCGCGGCTGGCCGTGCCGGCGCAAACCACCACGCCGTCAAATTCCAAACTGCTGGTTTCGCCTGCGTGGGTGGCGCTCACGGCAATGCGGTCGCCGCGCTGGTGAATGGCATGCACATCGCGCTCAAATAGGCAGGCAACGCCCAGGCGCTGTGCGGCAGCGGCCATGCCGGTGGTGAACTTGTGGATGTCGCCGGTCGAGTCGCTGGGGGTGTAGTAACCACCGTAATAGGTGCCTGCCAAAGTGGGCTCGATGGCTGTCATTTCCGACGGTGTTACGGCGCGGCGCTCCAGGCCGCCCTGGGCTAGCAGAGCCGACACTTTGCCGGCGTGTTCGAAGCCGGCTTTGTTGCGATAAATGTGCAGAATGCCCTGCTTCTTCAGGTCGAAATCGATGTTTTCTTTGGAGGCCCATGCAAACATGTGTTCGCGTGCGGCAATGGCCAGCTTGGTGGTGGCAATGGTGTTGCGCTCGTAGTGCGGAATGTTGCTGATGAACTCGGCAAACCACGACAGCTTGTGCCAGCTGGGTTTGGGGTTAACCAAGAGCGGCGCATCTGCCCTGAACATCCACTTGAGGCCTTTGAGGATGGTGGAGGTGTGGTTCCACACCTCGGCATTGGAGGCGGAGAGTTGGCCGCCATTAGCGAACGAGGTCTCCATTGCCGAGTAGCGGTGCTTCTCGAGTAGGGTGACGGAAAAGCCTCGCTGCGCAAGTGCGTAGGCCGTGGTGACGCCGGTAATGCCGCCGCCGATAACTGCAATGGTTTTCATGAGAAAGGTCCCAAAACGTCAGAGAGTAGGGTCCGCACAGCAATCCACCATGGAATGTGTATCAGACGCCCCCTCTGTCTTGGACCTGAGAGATTCATTTACCAGCGCTGTACCGAACAGGGCGCTTGCAAACTTGCTCCTTCGGTGCCGCCGGACGACGCATGGGTCCATTGGCTCTTCAGAGATCAAAAATGGCATCGGTCCTTTTGCCTGAGAGTTTCCGGGGCGGTTGCTCCTTCGGCGCTGTGCTTGGGTTATCACAGTCTCTCCCGATGCCACTGGTATTCGGCGCATCCCGCACACCAGTTTGACAAGGTAGAGTGCCGCGCAATCGACAGCACTAAACCGACCTCTATTGTGCCACTGACTACGCCAGAAACCCCGTTTTCCGCACGTTTTCTTTGCGTTGTATTTTTTCAATGCTTAAATGCAACATTGATGCACCGTGTTGCAATGCTATGAACCCGTCTCCCAAAATTCCGCAATCGGTGTTGGTTGTTATCTACACCACGGCCATGGACGTACTTCTGATCCGCCGCGCAGATGCCGGAGAAGCCGACTTTTGGCAGTCGGTGACCGGCAGCAAAGACTCTGAGGATGAGCCGTTTGTGCACACAGCCGCGCGCGAAGTGCTGGAGGAAACCGGTATTGATTGCACCGCGTCAAGCGCTCTGGCTGCCAACCTGCAGGACTGGTATCTGGAGAATGTGTATGGCATCTACCCGCGCTGGCTGCACCGCTACGCGCCGGGCATCACGCACAACACCGAGCGTGTATTCGGCTTGCAACTGCCGCAGCGTGTGCCTGTGACCCTGAATCCTCGTGAACACACCGACTACGTCTGGTTGCCCTACCTGCAAGCGGCCGAGCGCTGTTATTCGCCTTCGAACGCCGAGGCGGTATTGCACGTGCCGCGTTGGCTGGCTTCCAGTGGTCCCGGCCCCGGGGCACAGTGATGACCCACATCCGCATTGCCACCTACAACATTCACAAGGGTGTGCAGGGCCTTGGTCCGCGCCGACGCCTAGAGATTCACAATCTGGGCCATGCCGTAGAGCAGTTTGATGCGGACATTGTTTGCCTGCAGGAAGTGCGCAAGATGCACCGGCGCGAAGCGCAGTACTTTGCGCGCTGGCCGGACCTGCCGCAGGCTGAGTTTCTGGCGCCTCCGGGGTATGAGTCTGTTTACCGCACCAATGCGATTACCAAACACGGGGAGCATGGCAACGCGCTGCTGTCGCGCTGGCCGGTGCAACACCATCAGCATGAGGATATGTCCGATCACTGCTTCGAGCAGCGCGGACTGCTGCATGCCGAAGTCAAGATACACGACGTCAATGTGCATGTGATCGTGTTGCATCTCGGTTTGATACGTTCGAGTCGCGTGCGTCAGCTCGCGCAGGTGGTGCGCTTTATTGCGCGTGAAATCCCTTCCTATGCACCGTTGCTGGTCGCCGGAGATTTCAACGATTGGGGAGCCACGATTGGTCGCGCACTGGAGCCCTGCGGCTTGCGCGAGTTCCAACAATCCGCTGCAGCCACATTTCCATCGCGCCTGCCACTATTGCAGTTGGACCATGTGTTTGCACGTGGAATGCAGCCACTGGGCCTGGAGGTGCCACGCGGCCGCATCTGGTCGCGTATGTCGGATCACTTGCCCCTGATCGCAGACTTTGAACTCAAGCACACAGGGCAGTAGCGTGACCACCATGCGCCGCGACCATACCGTAGTACTGCTGCAAAGCGGCGCGCAGTATTTTCCGGCGCTGATTGCCGCCATCGACGCCAGCGTGACCGAGGTTCGGTTCGAAACCTATATTTTTCATTTCGACGATGTAGGCGTCCAGGTTGCACAAGCACTGGAAGGTGCGGCAAAGCGGGGCGTTGCTGTGTTTCTGGTGATGGACGGCATCGGTACACCAGTGGTGCCGCCCGAGTGGATACAGCGCTTTGATGATGCAGGCGTGTTTTGGCACCGCTTTTCGCCTCTGGGTACCTTCGGGCTTTTGATTCCCGGGCGGTGGCGGCGCATGCACCGCAAGTTATGCGTGGTTGATGCAGCCGTGCTTTTTTGCGGCGGCATCAATGTGCTCGACGACTTGTTTGAGTTGGGCCACGGCGCTCAGACTACGCCGCGTTTTGACTTCGCCGTGCGTGTGACCGGTTCGTTGGTCAGCGAGAGTCACCACGCCATGGTTCAGTTCTGGCAGCGCCTACTGGTTACGCGGCAACTGGAGCGCGGCAATCTGGTAGCGGCCCGTCGCGCGTTGCATAAGCCTGCCAAGCCCGCGCCACACAGCGATTTACCGCAAGGTCACGTGGCTGCGTCCCTGGTGTTGCGCGACAACGTACGCAATCGTCGCAGTATTGAGCGGGTGTATCGACAGGCCATTGCGCATGCCAAGCAGGAGGTGCTGATTTCCAACGCCTATTTTTTACCCGGCGCAAAGCTGCGCCGGGCGCTGGTCCACGCCACAAAGCGCGGCGTCAAAGTCCGCTTGCTATTGCAGGGCAAGTACGAATACTTCATGCAGTTTCACACTACCAAAGCCTTCTATCAGAGCTTGACGCGCGCCGGTGTGGAAATTTATGAGTACCGCGCCGGATACCTGCACGCCAAGGTGGCGGTGATTGACGGCAGGTGGGCGACCGTCGGTTCGTCCAATCTGGACCCCTTAAGCCTGTTGCTGGCCAGAGAAGCCAACGTGGTGGTGGACGATGCAGGCTTTGCAAGCGGTTTGCATGCCGCCTTGTGCAAAGCTATTAGTAGCCAGAGTGTGCGGATAGAGGAACAGGCGATGGGTGGTCGTCCACTCTTGCAGAAGTGCAAAGACAAGGTGGCCTACCTGCTGATGCGCCTCACCTTGTTTTTAACGGGTAAAGACTACTGAATTCATAGCGGCACATTGGCTGTATGGTGGTGATTAAGGGCTATGACCTTACTTCGCGAAGGCTGGTAATATGAATCGATGTTAATGAAGACTTCCAGTAGCATGAACCCATCTGATGCCGACGAGGGAACTCCGGTTTCCGTCAAAATCCGCGAGCGTATTGCGGCCGCGCGCAAGCGCTTTAATGCCAACGACAACATCTCCCAGTTTATTGAGCCAGGTGAGTTGGAGTTGCTGCTCGACGAAGTCGAAGAAAAAATGAAAGGCGTTTTAAGCAGCCTGATCATTGACACCGAGCGTGACCATAACACCGACAACACTGCACGGCGCGTCGCCAAGATGTATGTCAATGAGGTGTTTAAAGGCCGCTATGTGCCTGCGCCCACGATTACAGAGTTTCCAAATGCAGAGCATCTCAATGAGTTGATGATAGTCGGACCGATCACCGTTCGCAGTGCTTGCAGTCATCACTTTTGCCCGGTTATCGGCCAAATATGGATTGGTGTCATGCCCAATGAGCACACCAATGTGATTGGCCTGTCGAAGTACGCACGCTTGGCCGAGTGGATCATGGGACGCCCGCAAATTCAGGAAGAGGCGGTCGTGCAACTGGCAGACCTGATTCAGGAAAAGACGCAGCCGGATGGCCTGGCCATCGTAATGGAAGCAAGCCATTTCTGTATGTCATGGCGCGGCGTGAAGGATATGGACAGCAAGATGATCAATTCCGTCATGCGCGGTGTGTTCCTGAAAGATCCCAATCTGCGCCGTGAATTTCTCTCATTGATTCCCCGAAAGGCCTGACAATATGTTGGTACGTTTGTTATATGCCAGCCGTGCAGTGGACCCGGCGACTAATTCGATTGATGAAATTCTGACGAAGTCGCGCCAGTACAACCCGAGCAGCGGTATTACCGGCATTCTTTGTTATGGTGGCGGTATCTTTCTGCAGGCTATTGAAGGCGGGCGCATGGCAGTGAGTGATTTGTACGGCCACATTCAAAAAGACCCGCGCCACAAAGACGTCGTGCTGCTGCATTACGAAGAAATTTCCGAGCGCCGCTTCGGTGGCTGGACGATGGGGCAGGTCAATATGTCCAAGATCAACACCAGCATATTGCTCAAATACGCCGAGCGTCCGGAACTCGATCCTTACTCGGTATCGGGCAAGGTATCGCTGGCGTTGTTGGAAGAGTTGATGGCAACTGCATCCATCATCGGACGCGCCTAGGCATTGGGCACCGCAGCAGTTTCTGCGTCAGTCACCCCACTTCTGGGTTGCGATTTTTCTAGCAGCCCCACACGGCGCAAACCCATAGTCATTGCGTTTGGCCAGTTGGCAGGTACACGCGTTCAACTGGATCGGCTTGAGCGCTTCGAGACGCTTACCGCGTTTTCAGAGTTCCTCAGCCAGCCTGGCGCATGGGTGGGTGGTTTTGATTTGCCGTTTGGCTTGCCGCGTGAACTGGTGGAGCATTTAGACTGGCCTACGGATTGGGCGCGTTGCATCGATCATTTCAGCACGCTGGACCGCGCGCAGATTCGCGCCACCTTCAAGACTTTTTGTGACGGACGTCCGGTCGGTGGGAAATTTGCCCACCGTGCCACGGACAAACCTGCGCAATCGAGTCCATCGATGAAGTGGGTCAACCCGCCGGTGGCCTACATGCTGCACGCCGGCGTGCCACGCTTGTTGGCAGCCGGAGTTCACTTTCCCGGACTGCAGCCGGTAGCTCCGCTGGCACGCCATGTGGCGCTCGAGGCTTATCCGGGCCTGCTCGCGCGTGAGGTGCTGGGCACGCGCAGTTACAAGAGCGACGACAAATCCAAGCAAACGCCGCAGCGCCTGATTGCCCGCAAGGATTTGATCACGACACTTGAATTGGATCAGTCCAAACTGCAATTGCGTTTGAAAGTCACGCATGCGCAGCGCGACACGCTAATCGAAGATGCATCCGGCGATTCGCTCGATGCGGTGCTGTGTTTAATGCAGGCCGCGTGGGGGCAAATGAAATTCAACAGCGGCAATCCGCTCTACGGATTGCCTGCCGATCTGGACGCATTGGAAGGCTGGATACTGAGCGCCTGAGGAGGTAACCCACTGCGCACCGTCAAATACGCGGTATCACCGTTTCTTCGATTTTTTGCGCCAGTTGCGTGACCGCCATAGCCGCAGGTGACCCCGGAGTGGATTGAATCAGTAGCTGGCGGCGCATGATGGCCTGACGTACTGCCGGGTCCGCAGGAATATCACACATATGGACCAGCTTGATGGGCCGCCCGGGTTCGGTGGTTACAAAGCGGTCCAGCACTTGTTGCAGTTGCACTGTGATGGCCCTGCCGTCGCCCAAACGCGCCGTCTGGTTGATCACCATACGTATCGTTTGACGCTTTTGCTGACCCACCAGCACTTTGATGGTGGCATAGGCGTCCGTCAACGATGTGGGTTCCGGCGTGGCTACCACAATCACTTCACTGGCCAGCGACACGGCAAAAAGCACCACATCGGAAATGCCGGCACCGGTGTCCAGCAACACGATGTCGTAGTGCGGCACAAGACCACTCATGATGCGCAGGAAGTCGTCACGCACTTCAGGTGTGAGGCGCGAATATTCCACCATGCCCGAACCGGCCAGCAACACCGAAAATCCACCGGGCGCTTTGATGATCGCGTCTTCGAGCTGGGCTTTGCCGGTAAATACATCATGCAAGGTGACCTTGGGGTACAAGTTAAGCACCACGTCCAGATTGGCCAGACCCAGATCGGCGTCAAGCACCAGCACCCGCAGGCCCCGCTTTGCCAATGCAGCAGCCAGGTTGGCGGACACGAATGTCTTGCCCACGCCGCCTTTTCCGCTGGTTACTGCCACGACTTTACCAAGCGGTTTGAGTGGCACGGAGGGTCCGCTCTCGCCTTCTTTGGCCGGATTTACAACTTCAGACATCAATTTACCCTTTGCACAGCATTGCCACCGGGTGTTTCACCCGCAATGCCTTCAATCCAGGCTGGGTCACCCAGCGCCAGATGTCCGAACAGCATATTTTTTTCTTCCGCACTGACGAAAATTTCCTGTTGTGTATCCAGGAAGACGCGATTGCGCCCTTCGCTTTTTGCGCGATAGAGTTGCACGTCGGCACGCTCTGTCCACAGTGCCGCAGTCGAGCGCACCCACTCCGGCGCATAGGCTCCGCCAATACTGATCGTGATACTAATTTCCAGACCCGGCGCAATGTCAATGGCCATGTCCTGGATGGTTTGGCGAATGCGCTCCGCAATCGTGCCTCCGAAGTAGGCGTGGCAATTGGGCAGCACAATGGCAAACTCTTCGCCACCGTAACGCGCGACGGTGTCCATAGGACGCACGCATTTGAGCAGCGTTGCGGCCACAGTTTGCAAAACCTTGTCGCCGGCCTGATGGCCGTGTGTGTCGTTGACCTTTTTGAAGTGGTCAATATCGAGCATGAGTAGCAATGCTGGATCGCCGGAGCGCGCCACCATGTCAATGGTGCGGTCCAAAACAGTACGGAATTGGCGGCGGTTGGCCAGGCCTGTGAGGGGGTCTTTTAAAGATAGTTCGCACAAGCCGTCGATAACGGATTGCAAATACTCAGTGGCGGATTCAACCTCTGCGGGAAGGGCCAAAGCGCTATCTCGCCCGAGCAATGCGCGCGCATCATCAAGGCGAAGTTTGTTCAACTCAACGGGGGATGCTGGAGGTTTGGAGGCCACTGGTTCGAGTATGTATTTCGAACAAAGTCTAACAGGAAGCCGAGCACCAAAACCCGCAAATACGCTTACTTTGCATCGTATTTATCGGGAGCACACCGGGCACGCGGGGTTGCGAGGCATGCGAATTTCCGTCCATTCCATGCGCCGGCCGTCGAGCATGAGCAGGCGTCCGGTCAGTGGTTCACCGGCACCGCTAAGCAGTTTGAGTGCCTCGGCGGCCTGAATGGAACCGATGATGCCCACCAGCGGCGCGAAAACGCCCATGGTCGAGCATCGCACTTCCTCGAACGTCGCGTCCGGGGAAAAAGTGCAGGCATAACAGGGCGCCGCATCCTGGCGCGCGTCATACACGCTGACCTGGCCGTCAAATTGAATGGCTGCACCGGAAACCAGCGGTTTGCGGTTGAGCACGCAGGCCTTGTTAACCGCCTGACGGGTTGTGAAGTTGTCGCAGCAGTCCAGCACCACATCGGCCTTCGCTACCAGTTGTGCAAGGCTTGTCTCATCGGCACGCAGCTTCAGCGCGGTGACTTTGACATGCGGATTGAGGGCATGCAAGGTTTGACTCAGTGATTGCACTTTGGCAATGCCTACGGTATCGGTCCTGTGTGCAATCTGCCGCTGCAAATTGGTCAGGTCTACCGTGTCATCGTCGAGGACGGTTATATGCCCCACGCCTGCCGCCGCCAGGTACATGGCGGAGGGAGAGCCGAGCCCTCCCGCGCCGATAATCAGGGCATGACTTGCGCCGATGCGCTCCTGGCCTTCAATGCCGATGTCGTTGAGCAGGATGTGGCGCGAGTAGCGCAGCAGTTCCTCGTCCTGCATCGCGCGTTATTCTTCTTTTTTCTCTTCCTTGCGCTCGACAAGGGTTTTACTCACGAGCACCGGCTTGCCTTTGAACTTGTTGAGGGCCTGCTCCAGCTGAAAGTCTTTATCGGATCCGAACTCTGGGGCACGACGCTCAGACACAGGCTTGCGAGATTCTTCTTCCAGGCGCTTGAGCGCATCTTCCCGCGCTTTTTCTCGCGCCGGGTCCTTGGTTTCTTCGCCCTGACCACTGGTCAAATGCTTGTCGTAGTCGGCCTCGCGCATGCGCAGGGCTGCATACGGGCTACCTTCCAGTGTTTCATCGACCATGACATCGGGCACGATGCCTTTGGCCTGAATGGAGCGGCCGCTGGGGGTGTAGTAGCGCGACGTCGTAATCTTCAGGCCGGTATCCGGCCCCAGAGGACGGAAGGTTTGCACAGAGCCCTTGCCAAATGACTGGCTGCCCATGATGGTGGCGCGTTTGTGATCCTGTAACGCACCGGCCACGATTTCACTGGCGGAGGCCGAGCCTTCATTGACCAGCACGATCAATGGCACCGTTTTCAGGCCGGCAGGTAAATTCCGTATGGCTTCTGCTCCGGGAATGCCACGGTAGTCACCGGGGGTGGCTTTCAAAACTTGCTTGCTCTCAGCCGTTTGACCGTTGGTAGAAACCACCGTCACGTTGTCTGGCAGGAATGCCGAGGAAATGGCAACTGCCGCGTTGAGCAGGCCGCCCGGGTCGTTGCGCAGATCAAGCACAAAGCCTTTGATCTTGGGGTCCTGCTTGTAAATCTCGTTCACTTTTTTGGCGAAATCTTCAACCGTGCGTTCCTGGAACTGATTGAGCCGGACCCACGCATAGCCGGGCTCAAACAATTTGCCGCGCACGCTTTGCTGTTTGATTTCTTCGCGGATGATGGTCACCGGGAAGGTGCGATTTTCGTCTTTGCGGTAAATGGTCAGCAGCACCTTGGTAGCGGGCTCGCCTCGCATGCGCTTGACGGCTTCGTTTAGCGAAAGGCCCTTGACCGCAGTGTCGTCAATCTTGGTAATCAAATCGTTGGGTTTGAGGCCGGCGCGAAAAGCAGGGGAGTCTTCGATAGGGGACACCACTTTGACCAGACCGTCTTCCTGGGTGATTTCAATACCCACCCCGACAAATTTGCCCGACGTGCCTTCGCGGAACTCTCTAAATGACTTTTTATCGAAATACTGGGAGTGTGGATCCAAGCTGGACACCATACCGGAAATGGCGTCGGTGATCAGCTTTTTCTCGTCTACCGGCTCCACGTAGTCGCTCTTGATCATGCCGAAGACAGCAGCAAGTTGCTGCAGCTCTTCCAGCGGAAGTGGTGCCATAGTGTTGCGCGCCACTGTCTGCAGCGACACGGTCGTCAGTGCGCCTGCGATAACACCTATTGCGACCCAGCCCGTAATTTTCAGTTTTTGACCCATAAATTTTCCTGTGCTCAGCCAATATACACCCAGGGCTCCACTATGCGCAGACTAGGGCCTTGACCACTCAGGCTTTGCCTTGCGAGGCTACAGCGGCAGCGGCTTTGGCCACTGCGTCTGCGTCGCCCAAGTAGTAGTGCTTGATAGGCTTGAGGTTGGCATCCAGTTCGTACACAAGCGGAATGCCGTTGGGGATGTTGAGGCCGACGATGTCATCGTCGGAGATGTTGTCCAAGTATTTCACCAACGCACGAATCGAGTTGCCATGCGCTGCCACAACGATACGTTTGCCGCTCTTGATGGCTGGCGCCATTGACTCATTCCAGAATGGCATTACACGCGCGACGGTGTCTTGCAGGCACTCTGTGAGCGGAATTTGATCCGCTTGCAGCTTGGCATAACGGATGTCACTGCGCTCGCTTCGTGGGTCGCTTGCTTCCAGCGCGGGCGGTGGCGTGTTGTAACTGCGCCGCCAGATCAGCACCTGCGCGTCGCCGTACTGCTTGGCC
>CANBYM010000116.1 GCA_947373605.1 Comamonadaceae bacterium | reverse complement strand
GCCCGTCTGGGTGTGGGCTATTGCCCGGAAGAGCGTGGAATTTTTTCCAGCCTTTCCACGGAAGAAAACCTGATGCTTCCGCCCGAACTGGCCAAAGGCGGCATGGGTATTGAAGAGATTTACTCCATGTTTCCCAACCTCAAAGAGCGTGCGCATAGCCAAGGGACGCGCTTATCTGGTGGCGAGCAGCAAATGCTCGCGGTGGCGCGCATTCTGCGTACGGGCGCACGCTTGTTGTTGCTTGATGAAATATCCGAGGGCCTGGCTCCGGTCATCGTACAAAAGCTGGCCGAGATGGTAAAAATGCTGCGCGCCAAGGGCTACACCATTGTGATGGTGGAGCAGAACTTCCGCTTTGCGGCACCACTGGCAGACCGCTTTCTGGTGATGGAGCATGGCGAAATTCAGCAGGAATTTACACAGGCTGAGTTGCCTGCGCGTCTGGCCCAGTTGCATGAGTATTTAGGTGTGTGATTGAAACGGTTTGTTGTTAAAAATTCTTAGGAGACCATGATGAAACTCAAAAAAATCGCAGCGGCTTGCGCCGTAACCTTTGCAGCAGCGGGCACTCTATCTACAGTAGCCCATGCACAAATTTCCGGTGATGTAATCCGCATCGGCATCATTACCGACATGTCAGGGCTGTACTCTGACATCGACGGACCTGCCGGCGTCGAAGCCATCAAGATGGCCATTGCCGATATGGGCGGCACTATCAATGGCAAGAAGGTGGAGGTGGTTGCTGCTGATCACCAGAACAAGCCTGATGTAGCCGCCGCCAAAGCACGCGAATGGTTTGATACGCAAGGTGTTGACATGCTGATTGGCGGAACCAGCTCCGGCACCAGTCTGTCCATGGCCAAAGTGGCACTGGAAAAGAAGAAGTTATTTATCTCCATTGGTGCCGCAACTTCGGCACTTACCAATGAGCAATGCTCACCCTACACCGTGCATTGGGCTTACGACACCGTAGCACTGGCCAAAGGCACCGGCAGCGCCGTGGTGAAGGCCGGTGGCAAGAGCTGGTATTTTCTGACCGCTGACTATGCCTTCGGCTCACAGTTGCAGGCTGACACGACCGCTGTGGTAAAGGCAGCAGGCGGCAATGTGGTGGGTTCTGTGCGTCATCCACTGTCCGCCAGCGATTTTTCTTCTTTCCTGTTGCAGGCACAGTCCAGCAAGGCGCAAATTCTGGGCCTGGCCAATGCCGGTGGTGACACCATTAACTCCATTAAGGCTGCGAATGAGTTTGGCATTACCAAGACGATGAAGCTGGCCGGCTTGCTGATGTTCATCAACGACATCCACTCGTTGGGCCTGAACGCTACGCAAGGCATGTATCTGACTGACAGCTGGTACTGGAACAAAGATGCGGAATCCCGCGCATGGAGCCGCAAATTCTTCGAAAAGCAAAAGCGTATGCCTTCGAGCATTCAGGCGGCTGATTACTCCGCAACCACCCAGTACCTCAAGGCTGTGAAGGCCATTGGTACGGACGATGCCGACAAAGTGCTGGAACAAATGAAGAAGACCAAGATCAACGACGTGTTTGCCAAAGACGGATTCATCCGTGGCGATGGTCGCATGGTGCATGACATGTACCTGATGCAAGTGAAGGCGCCCGCAGAGTCCACCGAGCCATGGGATTACTACAAAGTTGTGCAAACTTTCAAGGGTGAAGAAGCCTGGACAACCAAGGCTGAATCCAAGTGCGCTTTGTGGAAGTAATTAAATGAGCGAGATATTCGGCATTCCGATTCAGGCCTTTTTAGGGCAACTGCTGCTCGGGCTTGTAAACGGTTCTTTCTACGCCATGCTCAGTTTGGGCCTGGCCGTGATATTCGGTTTGCTGGGTATCGTGAATTTCGCGCATGGGGCGCTGTACATGATTGGTGCGTACGTGGCATGGTTCAGCCTGGAGAAATTCGGGCTGAACTACTGGGTTGCGCTGGTCTTGTCGCCCATCGTTGTCGGTGCTCTGGGCGTATTGATTGAGAAGCTGTTTTTAAAACACCTCTACAAGTTAGATCCGCTCTACGGGTTGCTCCTGACGTTTGGCCTGGCCTTAATCGCTGAGGGTATTTTTCGTGACCAGTTCGGCGTGTCCGGTCAGCAATATCCGGTGCCGGAATTGTTGCAGGGTGCGACCAATTTAGGCTTTATGGTCTTGCCCAATTACCGGGCATGGGTGGTTGTAGCCTGTTTGTCGATTTGTCTGGGCACCTGGTTTTTAATTGAAAAAACCAGCTTGGGCGCAACTTTGCGCGCCAGCACTGAAAACCCGACGCTGGTGCAGGCTTTCGGTATCAATGTGCCCTTGATGGTCACCATGACTTATGCAGGAGGCGCTGCTTTGGCAGCGATTGCCGGAGTGCTCGCTGCGCCCGTGATTCAGATCACACCGCTCATGGGCTCTAACCTGATCATTGTTGTTTTTGCGGTGGTGGTCATCGGTGGCATGGGTTCCATTCTGGGCTCCATCATTACCGGCGTAGTGCTGGGTTTGCTCGAAGGTTTGACCAAAGTTTTCTACCCCGAGGCTTCCAGCATTGTGGTGTTTGTGATCATGGTCATCGTGCTGATGGTGCGCCCGGCAGGCCTTTTTGGTAAGGAAAAATAAAGTGAGCTCATCCAAACAAGGCAAAACCGTTTGGTTTGCGATGCTGGTGCTGTTGGTGTTAGCGCCGTTCATCGGCATGTACCCTGTGTTTTTGATGAATGCGCTGTGTTTTGCCATCTTCGCCTGTGCATTTAATCTGCTCCTGGGCTACACAGGATTGTTGTCGTTCGGGCATGCTGCGTTTATGGGCTCTGCGGCCTACGCCACGGGTTGGCTTGTTCGCAGCGCCGGTTGGCCGCCGGAATTGGGCGTACTGGCGGGAACGCTGATGGCTGGCGTGTTGGGTTTGCTGGTCGGTCTGGTGGCCATTCGCCGCCAAGGCATTTACTTTGCCATGGTCACGCTGGCCATGGCGCAAATGATTTACTTCATATGCTTGCAAGTCCCGTTTACCGGGGGCGAAGACGGCCTGCAGGGCGTTCCACGCGGCAAACTGCTGGGCATGATTCCCCTATCCAGCGATTTGGGCATGTATTTCCTGGTCCTGGCATTGTTTGTCGGGGTGTTTCTGGGAGTGATGCGCATCGTACACTCGCCCTATGGCCAGGTGCTCAAGGCCATTCGCGAAAATGAACCGCGTGCCATATCGCTGGGCTATGACGTGGACCGTTACAAGTTACTGGCCTTTGTGTTGTCCACCACCATAGCTGGCTTTGCTGGCTCAATGAAAACGCTGGTGCTGGGTTTTGCTACGCTGTCCGATGTGCACTGGTCGTTGTCCGGTGAAGTGGTGCTGATGACGCTTTTGGGTGGCATGGGAACCTTTGCCGGTCCAGTGGTGGGCGCATTTACCATCATCGGTTTGCAGAACTTTCTTGCGGATAGGGTAGGCTCGTGGGTCACCGTGATCATCGGCGCGATTTTTGTTTTTTGTGTGATTGCATTTCGCAAAGGAATTGTGGGCGAACTGCTGGCCTGGCAACAACGACGCCGCGCCAGCTAGCCTGCGCGGAGTCTGGGTTTGACAAATATTCGAATTGGCGAGGGCTGGGACATCCACGCTCTGGTAGAAGGGCGCAAGCTCATTCTGGGTGGCGTCGAGGTTCCTCATTCCAAGGGCTTGCTGGGGCATTCGGATGCGGATGCATTGCTGCATGCCATCACCGACGCCTTGCTGGGTGCCGCTGCGATGGGCGACATTGGTACGCACTTTCCCGACACAGACCTGCAATTCAAAGGGGCTGACTCCGCCATGCTTTTGGCAGACGCCGCAAGTCGCGTTCGCGCGCAGGGCTACGAAATTGGTAATGTGGATTGCACCGTTATCGCACAGGCGCCGAAATTGGCAGCTTACAAACCGGCTATGCGCGAGCGAATCGCTGCTGTGCTCGGGGTGACAGTCGATCAGGTCAACGTAAAGGCCAAAACCGCAGAAAAAATGGGGCCGGTAGGCGAGGGTCTGGCCATGGAAGCACGCGCCGTGGTGCTGATCTTTAAAACTTTGTAGCGCGCTGCAACTTGATGTTGGCCGACAGGCCGCCACTTTTGGAGTTGTTCAGCATAAACCCGCCGCCCATACGGGCCACGGTTTTGTCCACAATGGCTAGGCCCAGTCCCGCGCCATTTGCGGCGGTACGGGCCGCCTCGCCACGGTAAAAAGGTTTGGTGAGATTGGCGAGCTGGTCGGGCGCGACACCTATGCCGTAGTCACGGATTTTGATCAGCACCGATTTTTCGCGACCCACTGCGTTAATGTCGATGCGGGCAATACCGGTTTCGACCGATTTTCCATATTTACGAGAGTTTTCCAGCAAGTTGGAGATGATGCGCCCCAACTCCACCTCGTCAGCCAATACTGCCAAACCTTCCTCCAGGTTCACCCGGATGAGCACGTCCGTTTTGTCTTTGAAAGCAAAGGTACAGGCTTCCACAATGTCGCTCAGGACCACCGGGGCCAGAGGCACTTTGTCGGGCCGCGCATATTCCAGGAACTTCCCAATGATGGCATCTAACTGGGCAATGTCGGCAGCCATATGCTCGCGGGCGTCCAAGTCTGAGACACTCATTTCGGTCTCAAGGCGCAGGCGCGCCAGCGGCGTGCGTAGGTCATGCGAGATACCGGCGAGCATGACGGCGCGGTCCTGATCGAGCTTGGCCAGACGCTGGGCCATGCGATTGAAGCCGATATTGACTTCGCGAATTTCGCTGGTGTTGACCGTCTCATCAAGCCGGCTGGCACTAAAGTCGCCTTCGCGTACGCGGCTGGCTGCGAAGGACAAATCCTTCAGGGGCCTATTGATCAGGCCGGCAATGAGCGCGGCACCGACCAGAGACAGCACTGCTGCAACGGCCAACCAGACAACCCATGTTTTGCCGGCCGCCACGTTGTACCGCTCTAAATCTGTCAGTAGCCAATAATCATCCCCGTCAATTTCAAACCCGATCCACAAGCCACTTTGGTCATTGACCTGATTCGCAACCATGGTGTTCGGTCCCAGTCTTTTGCGCAGCTCAGTGGCCATATCACGCGTTAGCGCATCCGAGTCGACCGATACCACTTTGTCCGTGGGCTCGCGCGGTAGGATGCGCACGCTCTCCTCATCGGCCATGGTTTTCAGCAGCGACAAGCGGCCTATCGCATCGGCGTGTATCACTGCGGCGCGGCTCAAATTCACCAACGAAGCCAGTTGCTGGGCAGTTTGCACCGCGCGTGGTTCCAGTTCCAGCGAACGCAGGGTTTGCAGCCAGGCCAAGATGCTGCCCAATAATAGAAACGCGATCAGAAAAAAGGTACGCCAAAACAAGCTCAGGCCGGACACCGTAGGGCCGTCATCGTCTTGATCCGTGGGAGGACGTGCAGGTAGCGAGTCCTCAAATTCCGTGACGTGGGTATTTGTCAATGCGACAGTCTCGCGGATAAAAGCCCAATGCTTTTAGACAGCTTCATCCGGAACAAATACGTAGCCAATACCCCAAACGGTTTGAATCAGCCGCGGATTGGCAGGGTCGTTCTCGATGAGTTTGCGCAGGCGCGATATCTGCACATCCAAACTGCGGTCGAAAGGTTCGAATTCCCGACCTCGTGAGAGTTGCGCCAGCTTCTCGCGTGAGAGCGGCGTTTTAGGGTGTCGCACCAGAGCCTTGAGCATGGCAAATTCGCCGGTTGTCAGCGTTAGTTCTTCGCCACTTTTATGCAGCGTTCGCGCACCTAGGTCAAATGTGAATGGGCCGAAACGCGCAACTTCGTTGTCACTTGAGGGGGCGCCCGGCACCTCCATAACAGGTCGCCTGCGCAAAACGGCATGAATACGGGCGAGCAGTTCGCGCGGGTTAAAGGGCTTTCCGAGGTAGTCGTCGGCGCCCACTTCGAGTCCGACGATCCGGTCAATATCTTCACCCTTGGCAGTCAGCATGATCACGGGGGTGACGTCGTTCGCGGCGCGCAGGCGGCGGCAGATTGACAAGCCGTCTTCGCCCGGCATCATCAGGTCCAACACAATCAGATCCGCGGTTTCGCGTAGCATCACCCGCGTGAGTGATTTGCCATCTTCTGCGAGCAAGACGTCAAAGCCCTCCTGGGTCAAGTAGCGCTTGAGTAGATCTCGGATACGCGCGTCGTCATCAACTACAAGAATTTTGTTGGGGCGGGGGCTTGCTTGCATAGTCTCACCTGATTTGTAACAAAGTCGATTTTGCTCGGCATAAGTGCCCTGCATCACATGCAAGCCCTGATGATTGACACAATGTTACAAATTTGATGCCTCGTTGGCTCGCTGCGTCTACTTGTTTGATCACAATGCTTTGACGCTTGGCCTAACCTAACGATGTTCAAATCTGCGCTCCTGCTGCTTTTTGTATTAGCAATCCCTTCGGGTTACTCGCAGGTGATGCAGGTTCGTCGTGACGAACCCAACGGTTCTGCGGACGCAGTGCACGTTACGCAGGAAGACAAGCAAAGGCGGCGTGACGAACTGCGCGCGGCGCTCAAATCCCAAAGTGATGAAGTCACCGCTGGGCCTGTAAAGGCCATATCTGCCCGCGAACGCGCCGCTTTGCGAGAGCAATTGCGAATTCACGGCTCAAATCAGCAAGGTGTGCAACCATGATTATTTCTTACCGTCTTTGCGCAATACTCGTGGGCACCATAACGTCGGTCACGGCGCAGGCACAAAACGTGTCTGTGCCGGAGGTACGCAATATGGTCAGTCTGTCGGCCAGTGCCAGTGTGGAGGTCGCTCAGGACTTGCTCACGCTTACCATGTCTACGACCAAGGAAGGGTCGGAGCCCGCAATGGTCCAATCCGAAGTACGCCAGGCGCTGGATGCGGCAATTGCTGATGCTAAAAGAGCGGTGCAGCAAGGCGCTTTGGAAATACGTACCGGAACCATTAGCCTGCAGCCGCGCTATGGCCGTGACAGCAAGATATCCGGCTGGGTCGGAAGGGCTGAGTTGATTCTGGAAGGACACGACTTCGCCCGCATCAGTACGACCGCCAGTAAAGCGCAAACTATGACCATTGCCAATGCGTTTTTTAGCTTGAGCCGCGAGGCGCGGTTAAAGGCGGAAGCAGAAGTGCAATCCGCTGCCATTGAGCGTTTTAAGGCGCGTGCCGGCGAAGTTGCCAAATCCTTTGGATTCACGGCGTACACCATGCGCGAGGTCGCCGTTTCCGGCGATGAGCAGGGTGGCAATGCTTTCCGACCGCAGTTGTTGGCCATGAGCGCCAAGGCGGCTATGCCGGATTCGGCGCCTATGCCGCTTGAGAGTGGCAAAACAACCGTTGTAATTAGCGTGAACGGCACCGTCGTTTTGAAATAGTTGAAGTAGCATGGGGCATGGCAGACCCCATTTCATTTGTTGAAAGTCAATCCCACGCCAACGCTGAACCCAAGTCAAAAGACGTAATAGGGCGCTTCGAGCTGCGCAGGCTATTGGGGCAGGGCGCACAGTCCAAGGTATGGCTTGCCTTTGACCCGCGGATGGAGCGGGAAGTTGCTATTAAAGTCATGCGCACGGTTCCCGGATCCGACGAAAAAGCGGTTGCGCAATGGCTTCAGGAAGCCCGTAGCGTTGGACGCGTAAAACACCCGAGCATCGTGCCGGTGTATGAGGCTGACATCCATGATCGTCAGCCCTATCTGGTGTTCGAATATGTGCCTGGATTGACGCTTGCTCAGACGTTGACGTCCCGGGGCCCACTGCCGGCTCGTGAAGCCGTTGCTTTGATGATGGATGTGCTCGATGCCGTTGCGGTAGCCCACGTTGAAGGGGTGATTCACCGTGACCTTAAGCCCAGCAATATCATCATCGACAAAACCGGCCGTGCCCGGGTGATGGACTTTGGCATTGCCGCTCGGGTGCAGGCGCAAAAGGACAGCGCAGTGGCGGTGGGGGGAACCGTAGGCTATCTGTCCCCTGAAGCGATTAACGGCTCACAGCCGGTGCCGTCGATGGATATTTTTGCTTCAGGTGTAGTGCTTGCCGAATTGTTGCTCGGTAGACCATTGATTCAGGAAGCAGACCCCTACCGCGCTATGTACGTTGTTGCCAGCAAGCAGTTGACCTTGCCTGACGATATGCCTGACGGCGTTGACGAGCAGTTGCGGGCAGTAATACTGCGCGCGCTGGCACTCGACCCTGCTATGCGCTACGCCGATGCAAGGCGCTTCTTTCTGGCACTGAATGCATGGGCCAAGCCTCTTGAGGTTGCCATGGGAAGTACTGCTGAGCCATCGGGGGCAGCCAGCAGCACCTTGGACTTTTTGTTGCGACGAATGCGGCACAAAAGTGATTTCCCAGCGATGTCCGAGGCGGTGATGCGTATTCAGAGCATGGCCGGATCAGACAAAGAGAGTGTAGGCAGCGTTACCAACGAAATACTCAAAGACGTTGCACTGACTAACAAGCTTCTGCGAGTTGTCAACAGTGCGCACTTTTCGCGGGGTGACTCTATTAACACGGTGTCCCGCGCCGTCACGCTGGTGGGCTTTAACGGCATACGCAATATGGCACTGAGCCTAGTGCTGCTGGAACATATGCAAGACAAGGCGCACGCTGCGCGGTTGAAAGAAGAGTTTTTGCGTTCATTGCTCGCGGGTACTATCGGTGGCGAACTTTGTGCCAGTGCGCGTGAGAGCGAAGAGGTATTTTTAGGGGCCATGTTTCAGGACCTGGGACGGCTGCTGGTTCAATATTATTTCCCGGAAGAAGCATCGCAAATCCGCAACCTGACACAGGCTGCCCGCGAACCCTTGAGCGAAGCGGCGGCGTCGGTGCGGGTTCTGGGCATTAATTTTGAAGAATTGGGTGTCGGTATCAGCAAGACCTGGGGCATGCCGGAGAGCATGCAGCGATGCATGCGCAAACCGGTGGGTAATCCGCCTTCAAGTAGCGTCCACGACAACTTGGAGCGTATCCGCTGGACGGCTTTGGCAGCGAATGAAATTGCGGATGTCATCCTGCACAATGAGCCGCTGCAAGCGTTGGCAAAGGTCGATCAAATCGGGCGCAAATATCTTCATGCCATTGGTGGCAATTCGCATGACGTGCGCAATATTACCGAACGCGCCCGTCTGAAGCTGGCGGACCTTGCGGTGGCCATGGAGATCAATGTATCGCCCGGTTCGCCTGCTGCGCGCTTACTTGGTTTGCAGGATGTTTCCTCCACTGCGACGAAGACGGGTCACCCAAATGCCACGGATGGTAATTTGGGACCTTTTGAGTTACACGCCACGCATGCTGTGGCTGATGTTTCTGCACCTACTTCAGGGCATTCCCCCAAAGTTGCTGAGACCTTGGCAGCCGGCATCCAGGACATTACCAACGCGATGGTTGAAGATTTCAAGTTGACCGACGTGCTGCGCATGATTCTGGAAACGATGTATCGCGCCCTTGAGTTTGACCGCATCATTTTTTGTATGCGTGACCCTAAAACAGAGGTGATGAGTGGACGGTTCGGTCTCGGGCAGGGCGTCGAAGCCCACGCCAAAATGTTCAAAACGGAACTGAAGGCTGCAACGCCTGATCTCTTTGGCATTGTGTGCATCAAGGGTGCAGACACCATGATCAGCGATTCGTCCGAGAAGCGCATCCAGCAGCGGCTGCCTCCTTGGTACCTAAAATCACTCAATGCACCTGCGTTTTTGTTACTGCCCCTGCAAATTAAAGGCGCGCCCTTTGGCCTGATATATGCTGACAAAATCAGCAAGGGTGCGCTAGAACTTGACGAAAAGGAACTCGCCTTGCTGCGCACTTTACGCAACCAGGCGGTCATGGCATTCAAGCAGTCAAGCTGACGCGGCCCAATCTAAGGAGCTGCGCGTCAGAGTCGCTTATTGCGCAGTCCAGCCACCGTCCATATTCCAGGCCACACCGCGGATGTTGTTACCCGCCTCGGAGCTGAAAAACACGGCCAAGGCACCCAATTCTTCGGGTGAGGTGAATTGCATCGATGGCTCCTTCTCTCCCAAAAGTTGCTTCTTGGCATCGTCGTTGGAAATACCTAATGCAGCAGCCTTGGCATCGACTTGCTTTTGCACCAGCGGCGTCAATACCCAGCCGGGGCAAATCGCATTGCAGGTGACGCCGGAAGTTGCGTTTTCCAGTGCGGTAACTTTGGTCAGACCGACGATGCCGTGCTTGGCCGCTACATAGGCGGATTTTTCCGCAGAGCCCACCAGCCCGTGCACCGAGGCCACATTGATAATGCGCCCCCAGTTCTTCGCCAGCATGCTTGGCAGCGCAACGCGTGTTGCATGGAATGCGCTGGAAAGGTTGACGGCAATCACTGCATCCCAGCGCTCTACGGGGAAATTTTCAATACGCGCCACATGTTGAATGCCTGCGTTATTGACCAGAATATCCACACCACCGAAGGTCTTGGTTGCAAAGGCAATCATGTCTTCAATCTCATCGGGCTTGCTCATGTCGGCACCGTGGTAGGCCACTTGTACGCCCAGCGCGGCGATTTCCGCCTTGGGACCTTCGGCATCACCAAAGCCGTTGAGAACGATGTTGGCACCCTGCGCCGCCAAAGACTTGGCGATTCCCAATCCGATTCCGCTGGTGGATCCGGTGACAAGAGCAGTTTTACCTTTGAGCATGGCAGTTTCTTTCAAAAAAAAGTGGGTGGGGTTTGAATTAGTATCGGGTCATTATTCAATACAAGTCCGTGCCATGTCTGACCCGATGCTGAATTTTTTAATTTGCCCCGAAACCGGTACCAACCCGCCAGCCACGCGCAGGGTGGCCTATTGGCAATGGGGCAGCGAAACTGCAACTCATACCGTGGTTTGTGTGCACGGCCTAACCCGGCAGGGGCGGGACTTTGACGTGCTGGCGCGGGCGCTGGTGGAGCGTTCAGGCGGCAACATCCGCGTGGTGTGCCCGGATGTGGCGGGACGCGGCCATAGCGACTGGCTCAAAGACCCCATGGCTTACCAGATACCCACCTATGCCGGCGACATGCTGGCCTTGTTGGTGCACCTCAAGCCACAAACGCTGGACTGGGTGGGCACCAGCATGGGCGGGCTGATCGGCATGGCGGTCTGCGCGCATGCGCCGTCGGTGGGTACGCAGGTACGCAGGCTAGTGCTCAACGACGTCGGGCCGGTAATCCAATGGCAATCGCTGGTGCGCATTGGTACTTATCTGGGCCAACACATGCAGTTTGCGTCCTTGCAACAGGCGGCGGATGCGATGTGGACCATTTCCAGCAGCTTTGGCCCGCACACGCCTGCGCAATGGCTGGAGTTGTCCAGTCATATGGTGAAGTTGGAACCCGGCGGCAACGGGCAGGTGCGCCTGCATTACGACCCGTCCATTGCCACGGCATTCAAATCGGTGACGCAGGAAAGCGCGGCGCAGGGTGAGGCGATCATGTGGAGCCTCTACGACGCCATCACGGCCCAAACGCTGTTGGTGCGCGGCGCGCAGTCCGACCTGCTTTCCATTGCCACCGCATCGCTCATGACACAACGCGGCCCCCAAGCGAAGCTGGTGGAGTTTGAAGGGGTTGGTCATGCACCCACCCTGATTGCACAGGATCAGCTCGA
>CANBYM010000115.1 GCA_947373605.1 Comamonadaceae bacterium | reverse complement strand
GTCCTTGCACTTTGGACAACTCGGTTTTGAGCACCGGTGTCCATTCGGCCAAAGTCTTTCCATTGCTGTTGAAGTCAGGAGTGTAGAACGACAATATCTGGTCAACATTGCCTGCCGTCTTGGCATTGCGCCAAGCGTGAAGGGCATCTTCAAAGGGCTTTCCTTCAGCGCGTATGTTTCGAGGCTCCACCCATTGAAGCTGACTCGCAATGACCACAGGCGTGCTGCGCACTTCTACAGTCCTGATAATCTGGTCAAGGTCCGGATTAGCCATGACCACGCAACCATCGGTAGCCAGCGGCGGTCTGGAAAATTGGTTGGGAGGGGTGCCGTGTAGCCAGATTCCGCCACCAGTCTTCCCGCGTTTGGCGTCCAGAATATTGGGATAACTAATCGGCAAGGCGCCGGCACCATAAAACTCTTTAAGCGACTTTTTGTCCAAATTACTGGTGATGTAATAAACACCAAGCGGTGTGCGTTGATCACCTTCGGCGGTTTTTGCCGTGCCGGCTTTACCTACAGAGATGTAGAAATCCCCCAGCAATACGAGCCCAGTGGATGAGTTTTCGAAAAGGTACAAGCGGGATCGGGATGCGTCTACCGCGATGGCGTGACGCGTTTTTTGCGAAAGCGCCAAAAATTGCGAGGGTATTGTTCCCGGGACAGGGCGCTCTTTCAGCGCCTTAATGCGCCGCGCCGACTCATCCCTTAATTCACCCAACACACTTCCGGCTGATTTGGCAATGTCGTCCGGTACATCGCCCACCGCCTTAACTGGGCGGGTGCGAGCAGCCAACAAGTCACCGTAGACGAGCTGAGCCAACTGGAAGTTGGGCTGGTCTTCCACGAGTTTCTGGGCCTTGGCAAGGGCATCCCGGTTGAGGCCCCGGCCTATAAGGTTATAGACTTCAATGAGCCTAGCTTCCGTCATTCCGTTGGCCTGCGGCTTCGGCAACTGCTCACTGCTCGCTAAAGCTTGCGTGGGCGTTGCGAAGCCACTCAATGTGCCAAGCAACGTCGAAACCAAAATACCCAGCAAATGTCTATTTGCGCGCATCATTTGCATGTGAATTCATTATTTGTGAGCCTATATGCCTGATCCAAGCCGAACCGACAAACCCCATTAGTTGGCAACCGATTCTTTCACGATTCGCCAATGATCTGCGGTTTTAGCTAGTTCCAACACTTTACGGCTTGAAACTGCCAACCCGTTGGCCCTGTAATCTTGGCGAAATTTGGCCGTAGCCTTGGTGCCGTTCACTGCCACAGTCAGGTTCTCTAACTTTACGCTGATCGAACTCTTACTGGAAATACGGATACGACGTTCTTCTTCCCAGCTTGCACGATTCATATTTCCCGGCGGAGCAAACTCTTTGCCGTAAAGACTCAGGTATGTTTTTACGTCCTTTGCCGCCCAAGCGCTAGCCCACACACGAATAACGGCTTCAACGTCTTTAGTGCCGCCTGTGGTGCTTGCAACCGTATTGGTGCTGGAAGGCGCAGGTGCAGGCACGACTGGCGGCGGTGTGTTGGCGGCAACTACCGGCGCTGTCGGCGTCGGCGTTGCAGCAACCGTGGCCGGTGCCGGCTGGGCTGATGACGTCGCAACTTGAGCGCCACCAGGCGCGGCAGCAATGCCGGAAGCGGCTTGTCCAGAGAGGTTCGTTGGCTGCTTTATACCCGCCAAAGTGGGCGGTGCCGGAGGCGCTTTACCCGGTGACATTGCGGCAGTCATCGGGGGGGGAGTCACAGGAGCCGTCGGTGTTGGACGCTGTGTTTTTGTGCCAGCCGGGCTGAAAAGCTCTTTGATCAGTGCGAGTTTTGGAACAACGCCAGCATTGGTGTTATCAAGTTGCAACGCCTTGTTGTAGGCTTGACTGGCTAATTTGGCGTACACATCGCCTAAATTTTCGTGGGCAGTGGAGTAACTCGGGTTAGTGCGAATCGCCATTTCAAGCGCAGTACGAGCCCGATCGTACTGACCTTGTCCCGCGTAAAGCACAGCAAGATTGTTGTACGGTTCAGGTAGCTCTGGATAGTCTTCTGTGAGCCGGGTGAAAGTGGCGATTGCATCGGATGTCTTTCCGCTCTCGCGTTGAACCACGCCTTTCAAAAATCGCATCTGCGGGTCTTTAGGCTGAGCGGAAAGAAATTGATCTGTCTTTGCCAGCGCTTCAGGAAGCTTGCCTGTGCGAATCAATTGCGATACGTCGGAATACTCGTCAGCGTGAGCACTGGAGAAAGCCGTACCGCCTAAAAGCATCAATAGCGCTGAAAAAAACAATCCCGTGAAACGCGTGTTCTTCATAAAACCTTTTAACAGATTGACTCCTACAAAGTTGCCATATTCGGGGAGCTTATACTGCCTAGAATTGTATCTGAGGGGGTAACTTGCGCACCCCACACCGAAGCCTTCCCATCAACAATCTATTGCCCAGATGCCCTTGCGCAAGCTTTCGTCAGAGTGGCGAATCTTACGTAATAATAAATTCATGAGTTTGCGCATATACAACACGCTCGGTCGAGCCACCGAGCCGTTCACCTCTATTGATACAGGGCATGTGCGAATGTATGTTTGCGGCATGACGATTTACGATCTGTGCCATATCGGTCATGCCCGAATGATGATGGCCTTCGACGTTATTCAGCGTTGGCTCAAGGCATCCGGTTACCGGGTTACGTACGTACGGAACATTACGGATATTGATGACAAAATTATCAAACGGGCTCTTGAGCGCGGCATCACAATCCGCGCGCTGACCGACGAAATGGTGTTGGCCATGCATCAGGACATTGATGCTTTGGGAATCGAGCGGCCGAACGTGGAGCCAAGGGCTACTGAATACGTACCGCAAATGCTGGGTCTCATCGATAAATTGGAAAAGAACGGATTGGCATACCAATCCAGCTCCGGAGATGTCAATTTCGCAGTGCGAAAGTTTGCCGGTTACGGCAAGTTGTCCGGTAAGTCATTAGACGAACTGCGCGCTGGCGAACGTGTCGCCGTGGCGGATGGCAAAAATGATGATCTGGATTTTGTGCTCTGGAAGGCCGCAAAGGCTTCCGAGCCTGAAGATGCCAAATGGGACGCTGCCAAGTGGGGCTACACCTTTGGCAATGGCCGCCCTGGTTGGCATATCGAATGTTCAGCCATGAGTTGCGAAACATTGGGCGAAACTTTTGATATTCATGGGGGAGGTGCAGATTTGCAGTTTCCACACCATGAAAACGAAATCGCCCAAAGCGAGGGAGCAACAGGCCGTCCTCTTGCAAGGTATTGGATGCATAACGGGTTTGTGCGGGTGGACGATGAAAAAATGTCCAAGAGCCTGGGCAATTTTTTCACCATTCGCGAAGTGCTGGCCAAGTATCAAGCGGAGACAGTACGGTTTTTCCTCTTGCGCACCCATTACCGCACGGCACTCAATTACAGCGATGTGCATCTGGACGATGCGCACTCCGGATTAAAGCGTCTTTACACTGCACTTAATTTTGCATTCGCTACCGAAGCGCCATCGATTGATTGGACGGATGTCTTTGCTTTACGGTTTAAAACAGCCATGGATGAAGACTTTGGTACACCGGATGCGGTATCCGTATTGTTTGATTTGGCGGCGGAGGTCAACCGCACGCGTTCTGGGGAACATGCCGCTTTGCTCAAAATGTTGGGCGGCTGTCTGGGACTGTTGCAGCAAATCCCACGTGATTTCCTCCAAGCGGGAACTGATTTTCCGCGGGCAGAAATCTTGGAACAAATTGCCAGACGAGCGGCCGCCAAAAATGCCAAAGACTTTGCGCTGGCGGATCAAATTCGCAAAGATTTGCTGGCCAAAGGAATTGTGCTGAAAGACTCTGCTGCCGGCACGTCGTGGGAGACCGTTTAAGTATGGTAACTGCCAAGGCGATGGAGCCGACCCCTGTGATCCCTGCATTTTGGGAGGAGGCATGTCGCTACCTGGTGAAGAAGGATAGGGTGATGAAGCGCCTGATTCCAAAGTTTGGTGAAGCCTGTCTTCAAACCCGAGGAGACGCGTTCATCACATTAGCGCGAAGCATTGTTGGCCAGCAGATTTCAGTTGCTGCCGCGCAAGCGGTATGGGATCGATTTGCAAAGCTTCCCCGCAAAATCACACCGGCCAATGTGCTGCGGTTGAAGGTGGATGACATGCGTACGGCGGGTTTGAGCACGCGCAAAGTTGAATATCTGGTTGACCTAGCGTTGCATTTTGATAGTGGCGCTCTCAACATCTCGGGCTGGGCGGGCATGGATGACGAAGCGATCGTTGCTGAACTGATAGCCATTCGTGGAATAGGACGCTGGACTGCTGAGATGTTTTTGATGTTCCACCTCATGCGACCTAACGTGTTGCCTCTGGACGATGTCGGCCTAATTAACGGTATCAGTCACAACTATTTCTCAGGTGAAGTTGTTAGTCGCAGTGATGCGCGGGAAGTCGCCGCGGCTTGGCATCCATACTGTAGCGTGGCAACTTGGTATATTTGGCGCTCGCTGGACCCCGTGCCCGTAGAGTACTGACTGGATCAGTTTTCTTTTCCGGGTTGTTAAATGAAGGAGCAGTACGTTGGCTAAAAGAACATTCTTGGATTTTGAACAACCGATTTCGGACTTGGAGACGCGCATCGAGGAGTTGCGTTATGTGCAGAATGAATCTGCAGTCGACATTTCTGCCGAAATCGAACAACTCGCTAAAAAGAGCCAGCAGCTTACCAAAGACATTTATAGCGATTTGACGCCTTGGCAAATCACCAAAATTGCGCGCCATGCTGAGCGCCCTTACACACTCGACTACGTTAATGAAATCTTCACTCACTTTGTCGAATTACATGGCGACCGCCACTTTGCCGACGATTTGAGTATTGTCGGCGGGCTTGCTCGTTTTAACGGTACACCGTGCATTGTTATCGGGCAACAGAAAGGGCGTGATACCAAAGAGAGGGGCCTGCGCAATTTCGGCATGAGCAAGCCGGAAGGGTATCGCAAGGCCTTGCGTCTGATGAAGCTGGCTGAAAAGTTCAAAATTCCCGTGTTCACTTTTGTGGATACTCCGGGCGCTTATCCGGGAATTGACGCCGAGGAGCGTGGCCAGTCCGAGGCCATCGGGCGCAATATTTTTGAGATGGCACAACTTGAGGTGCCCATCATTACCACCATCATTGGTGAGGGTGGGTCGGGTGGTGCGCTGGCTATTTCGGTAGCGGATCAGGTTGTCATGATGCAGTACTCTATCTACTCCGTCATCAGCCCCGAAGGATGTGCTTCCATTCTCTGGAAAACATCGGACAAGGCACAGGAAGCGGCGGATGCACTGGGAATTACCGCGCATCGCCTCAAGGCCTTGGGAGTTGTCGACAAGATTGTGAACGAGCCTGTGGGTGGAGCGCACCGTGATCACAAGCAAGCAGCCGCATTTTTGAAGCGCGCCCTTGGTGATGCTTACCGTCAAGTGGCAGATTTGAAGGTCAAGGAATTGTTGGATCGCCGTTACGAGCGACTCCAAAGCTATGGGCGCTATACCGATACCAAAACTACTGCGAAGTAGTGGTGGAGTAGCCATATGACTTTGTCGCTAGAAGCGGCAATTCAAACATTCGCGCCGGGATTGCCCCTTGGGGTGGGATTGAGTGCTGGTGCAGATTCCACCGCTTTGCTCGCCGCCTGTGCTGCCAAATGGCCCGGGCAAGTGGTAGCACTGCATGTCAATCACAACCTGCAAGCCGCAAGCAGCGCATTTGAGCAGCAGTGCGTCGCGCTTTGTGAGACCTTGAACGTCGAATTGCGGATTTTGGAAACCGATGCAAGCCACAAACCAGGGCAAAGTCCGGAAGATGCGGCTAGGGTTGCAAGGTATCGGGCATTGCTGGCACTTGCCGATCAGCCAACTGGTGTTGGGACTTTAAAAAATATTGCAATTGCCCACCATGCAGATGATCAAGTTGAAACTTTCCTGATCGCCTTGTCACGTGGGGCCGGATTGGCGGGGCTGAGCGCCATGCCAGCGCGTTGGACTGACGGCGACGTAGAATTCCACAGGCCACTTTTGCAGGTGAGTCGGCCAGAGATTGAGAACTGGTTAAAAGGCGCCGGCATCGGTTTTCTGGATGACCCGACAAACAGCGATCCTGTGTTTTTACGAAACCGCATTCGCGCCCGCATCGTGCCTGAGTTTGCAGCGGCGTTTCCCTCTTTCCGTGACACGATTGTGCGCAGTGCAGCGCATTGCGCTGCAGCGCAGGTGTTGTTGGACGATTTGGCAAAGGCTGACCTTCAAACGGTGGTCCGGCCGGCAGATGGCTTGCCTCGCATTAAAGGGCTTCAAAATCTCAATGCAGTACACCAAGCCAATGTGCTGCGCTATTGGTTAAAAAACCGTTTCAATGTTATTCCCAGCACCGCGCAGCTGAATGAACTGGTTCGCCAAATCGGCGCATGTGTGAACCGTGGCAAAGCCATTCAGATCAAGGTTGGAAACGGCCTTGCCGTACGGCAGGGCGAAGTCCTCAATTGGTACAATCCCCAGCTTTTGCAACGTAAACATTGATCCAATGGCACTGATAGTTCATAAATACGGCGGTACATCGATGGGGTCGACTGACCGCATTCGCAACGTTGCCAAACGCGTTGCCAAATGGGCGCGCGCCGGTCACCAAATGGTGGTTGTTCCCTCGGCAATGAGTGGCGAAACCAACAGGTTGCTCGGACTTGCCAAGGAGCTCGCACCTGCCAAGCAGGATGAAGCCTATGGTCGAGAACTAGATATGCTGGCTGCAACCGGGGAGCAAGCATCCAGTGCATTGCTGGCGATTGCATTGCAGGCAGAGGGCTTGGAGTCAGTTAGCTACGCTGGCTGGCAAGTGCCGATTCGAACCAATAGCGCCTACACCAAAGCACGTATTGAGTCGATCGACGATGTGCGTGTGCGTGGTGATCTCAATGCCGGCAAAGTTGTTATCGTCACCGGCTTTCAAGGGTTGGACGAACACGGAAATATTACGACTTTGGGTCGGGGCGGTTCAGACACTTCCGCTGTGGCGGTTGCCGCAGCCATGAAGGCTGCTGAGTGTTTGATTTACACCGATGTCGACGGTGTTTACACCACTGATCCAAGGGTCGTGCCTGACGCGAGACGTCTGAAAACAGTAAGCTTTGAAGAGATGCTTGAAATGGCATCCATGGGCTCCAAAGTATTGCAAATCCGCTCAGTTGAGTTTGCCGGTAAGTACCGGGTTCCGTTGCGCGTGTTGAGCAGCTTTACGCCTTGGGATATTGATATTGTTGAAGAGGCCGCATCCGGCACATTGATCACTTTTGAGGAAGACGAACACATGGAACAAGCCATTGTTTCCGGCATTGCATTTAACCGTGACGAGGCCAAAATTTCTGTTCTGGCTGTGCCAGACACTCCAGGCATCGCGTATCAAATTCTGGGTGTTGTTGCCGATGCAAATATTGACGTTGACGTCATTATTCAAAACGTCAGCAAAGACGGCAAGACGGATTTCAGCTTTACCGTCAACCGCGGCGACTATGCCAAAACCGTTGACATCCTTAAGTCAAAGGTATTACCCACGCTAGGTGCAAAAGAGATTTTGGGTGATACCAAAATTTGTAAGGTTTCCATAGTCGGCATTGGCATGCGCAGCCACGTCGGCGTGGCGAGCAAAATGTTTCGCGTACTGAGCGAAGAGGGCATCAACATCCAGATGATTTCCACTTCTGAAATCAAAACGTCAGTCGTTATTGATGAGAAATACATGGAACTTGCTGTGCGTGCTTTGCACAAGGCTTTTGATCTTGACCAGTCGAACGCTTGAAAAAATCGCTGCAACTCATGCGATAATCCGCCTTGCAAGGAAACGTGACCGAGTGGCCGAAGGTGCTCCCCTGCTAAGGGAGTATGGGGTGTAGAGCCTCATCGAGGGTTCGAATCCCTCCGTTTCCGCCAATTCAAAAGCCCGACTTAGGTCGGGCTTTTTTATTGCAACTTTGTTGCCGCGCGGAGCTTATCTTTTTTGCTGGGACGCTTGCCTTTAACACCGCCTGTGCTTGTGCCTGCGGATGTGTCTTCGACTACAGACGCATCAATTTCAGGCTCAAATCCTTCTATCGTTTCGACAGCAATCGACAGGCTATTTTTCTTCTCGATCATTCGGAAGTGTGATCGGGTCTGGGGTGTGACAAAGGTGTAGGCAATGCCCGCTTCACCCGCTCTTCCTGTACGGCCAATGCGGTGTGTGTAATCGTTGCTCGAACGTGGTAAGTCATAATTGACAACGACAGGAAGTTGCCGGATGTCTAACCCCCGCGATGCCATGTCCGTTGCAATAACTACTTTAAGTCTGGAGGCCTTGAAATCCGAGAGCACCTGCATGCGTTTGCCCTGACTGAGTTCTCCATGGAATGGCTCGGCGTAAATGCGTGCTTTGCGTAGCTTATCAGCGACAATTTCTGCTGCGTGTTTGGTGGCAACAAAGACCAAAACTCTTTTCCAGTGCTGCGTGCTAATCAGGTGGCGCAAAAGCTGGGTGCGTCGGCCAGTGTCTACCAGGATAGCGTGCTGCGTAATATCAGGCTCGGATTGTGGTTCCGACGGAATAGAAATGCGCTCTGGCTCACGCAACATAGTTTGCGCAAGCTCCAACACTCGTTCAGGAAATGTGGCTGATATAAATACGTTTTGTTTGTCCTGCGGTAAAAGGCGTCCTATGGCTTGTAGTTCTTCCTGGAATCCCAAGTCTAGGAGTCGGTCGGCCTCGTCAAGTACATAGTGCTTACATGTTGATAGATTTACTGCATTGTGTGAAACAAGGTCTAAAAGCCTACCAGGCGTTGCAACGATGAGATTGGAGCCGCCGCGAATTGCCAAGAGTTGCGGATTAAGCGAAACGCCGCCGAATACAACACTGATGCGGACGCTAACGTCCATATGGTTGGCAATATTTCGTAGTGACTCTCCCACCTGAATGGCCAGTTCTCGTGTGGGGACAAGCACGAGGACGGCGGGCTGTCTGGGTGAATGTGAGGGTTGCTTGGCAAGACGCTGTAACAGTGGTAGCCCATAGGCAAGGGTCTTACCAGAGCCCGTTTGTGCACACGCCAGCAAATCTGACCCGCCTAATATGAGCGGTATAGCCAGCGTTTGGATCGGGGAGGGTGTCTCAAAGCCTTGACGGGCTGCGGCACGAACAATGTTGGGGGTAAGCCCCAGTGCTAAAAATGGCATGAGTGGGCAGTTGCCTGCCTATTGCTGCGGCGCGGTTGCAGATACGTCAGGTTGTGAAACCCGGCGCGCACCGTCAAAACGATTCGCCCAATAGGAGACGCCCATGTCTTCTACTCTGACCTCTGCGCCTGGCTTGGGAGAGTGAATAAATTTGCCGTTACCTACGTAAATTCAGACGTGACTGAATGCACGCCTCATCGTGTTGAAAAAAACCAAGTCGCCGGGTTTCAATTCACCCTTATCGATCTTTTGGGTTGCTGCTGCTTGTTGCTCAGCGCGTCGTGGAAGCAAAAGCCCGGCTGTTTGCTCATAAATGGCTCTTACAAAGCCGCTGCAATCAAAGCCAGTCTCCGCAGAATTACCTCCCCGTTTGTAGGGAACACCTAAAAAGCCCAACGCACTGACTACCAGTTCAGAAGCCTTGGATTCAACCCGATTTCCGACTTCACCTATTTTCTCCATCAGGCCTCTGTCATTGAGGAACCGCGCCATCTCATCAATGGAAGGTTCAGCCGGTGCTGCGTGCACCATCACGCAAAGTGCCAAAAGGGAAATGAAGAGTAATAAACGCATCCGCGCAGGATAGATGTGTAGAGTCTTCGTGTCAAGCTAGATTTTTGTTCAAGTAGTGTTCGTAACTATTTGATTTATATGTCAGATTGTTTGTTTTGATTCAGCAATTCTATTTGCGCGAGCTTGTCTTCACTTTTCATTTGTAATTTGCTATCTATTTTAATAAACAGTGTTTAAATTAAATGACGTTTATTAGTTTAAGTTTAATTAAATTAAAAAAGTAGGCGATAAAATTTAAAAATGGAAGCAAAAATTAAACGACAAGTAGCGCTAACCGAAGCACGCAGAGCATTAATCCTTGCCGCCGCACAAAGTGTGCTCAATCGCGTGGGCATTGAGAAGGCCAGCATGCGTGAAATCGCAGCTGAAGCTGGCTATACGCCAGGTGCGATTTATGGATACTTTGCCGGCAAACAAATGCTCTTGGGTGGACTGCTGGATTCGATGGTGAGTCGCCTCTCGTTAGCGGTTGGCCAGAGCAGTGCCCCTAAGGGTTTGCCTGATCAGGGCTTGGCAGTCAAAGGGCGAGTGTGGATGCGCTACTTTAAGGACAATCCATTCGATCGCCAACTGCTCTTGAAATTTTGTAGCAGCTCGCGCGCGTTTAGCCCAGATGGTTCAGAGGAACTCAATATTCGTGATCGGATGATGCGGACGCTTGAACCACTTTTGCTGACTGAGCCTCTGTCCGGCTTGGAGCCGGAGGCTGCTGCATTGGAACTGGAATCGATCTTGGTCTATGCGCTAGGTCTGCTGCTGACCTATCGGGAAGATCAATGGCGCAGCACGGGGCAATCCATCTGTGATCGCTTCGATTTGTATCTGGTAAGGCTGTCTGGCACTTATAGGACTTTGGCGAATATCGATGTGCCCCATTCTGAGCAAAACGTTAGCCAAATGGACATGTTTGGATGACATCGGAGACCGGGGATTGGCAACTATGATGCGATAGCAATGCAAATATTAAAATATGAAAGGCACAAATGCTCCTGGAACATGAAGGTTCACAACTGGTATTGATCGACTATCAGACGCGCCTTATACCTGCAATGGCTGACAGTGGGTTTGTGTTGGCCAACGCAATCAGATTGGCAAAGCTTGCTGTGCTGCTGCAAGTTCCCTCTTTTTACACAGAACAAAACCCTTCCAAATTGGGTGCGACCGACGCTGATTTACAGGCCGCTCTGATGTCGGCGCGCGCAAAGCCGCTTGCAAAGATGCAGTTCAGTGCGGTGGAAGAGGGCTTGGGGGAAATGCTTCGTCCGCCCGCCAAACCCGTGCAGGGCAATGCCCGAAGTCTTCCCAGACATTTGCAAAAACAAACGGCGGAGCAATCAAATACAGTTGTTTTGGCGGGGTGCGAAGCGCACATATGTTTATTGCAAACGGCATTGGATTTGCTGGAAGAAGAATTCGAGGTCTGGGTGGTTACGGATGCCTGTAGTTCTCGAACTGAACGTAACCGCGACGCTGCATTCGATCGTTTGGCGGGTGCCGGGGCAGAACTTATCACCACAGAAATGGTGGCATTTGAATGGTTGCGTACCGCTGAGCATCCTGATTTCAAGGCCGTCCAGGCACTTATTAAATAGTGCCTGCGTAAGTTCACCGTCAGATGTTTGCTTGTGCGCACTTTTGCTTCACTTTTCTGGCATTCAGTGGCACAATCCGTAGTGCAATGTCAGGCCCTTCCCATGCCACAGTCGCATCCGCTAACCGGTTCAGCCGTGCCGCGGAAGGTTAATCAACCAGCTTTAACCAGCTAATGTTCCCTGAAGGGGAACGGAGGTCAGCGGAATATGAGTGATACAGCGTCCCAAGGGG
>CANBYM010000114.1 GCA_947373605.1 Comamonadaceae bacterium | reverse complement strand
GACTGTGGCCAGGGACATCCAGTTCATCCAATTGGGTTTTGATTCATCGGCCATAGAGATCTAAAGAAATGTGCTTGCAAACCAATTGCAATTCTCTCATCAGTCTGCGGCCATACAAACGTCACCATCGACTGGAGTGGTGCAAGTTCGTGCGACTCCGATCCGTCGCGTGCGCCTACGCAGTGTCCGGAGAAGCTAAAAGCGCAGGTGCACAGGCCACGCAGTAGTATGCAAATCCTGCGGTTTACCCGAATCAATTGCGGTTCATAAAAACATAACTTCAAAAACACATTAGGGTGACGGATTGACTTCTGCAAAACCTCCCATTTGGTTACTGGTGCTCATCACCATTAGCGGCACGCTGGCGATGCACATGTTTGTGCCGGCTCTGCCATTTGCAGCCATTGCTCTGGGGGCGAGCACAGCGGCCATGCAACTGACCACTAGTGTTTACATTTTGGGCTTGGCGGGCGGGCAATTGCTGTATGGTCCGCTTTCCGATGCCCTCGGACGCAAACCGATACTGCTTCTTGGATTGACGGTGTACACGCTTGCAGGCGTGGCGGTTGCCTTTGCCCCGAACGTCCTGCGCTGGTGCTTGCACGCTTGTTTCAGGCGCTTGGCGGTTGTGCGGGTCTGGCTTTAGGGCGGGCCATGGTTCGCGATACCGCTGGCGGTCTATCTTTGTATTCCTCAGTGTGCTGGGACTTTTGACGGGCATATTGGCCTGGGCAATGCTGCGCGAAACAGGCAAAGCCACGCACAGGATCGATGTGTGCTCACTGGCGGGAGATTACCTATTCCTGCTGCGATCGCACCGGTTCATGGGTTTTCTATCGGTGGGGGTTGTGCCACCACCTCCATGTTTGCGTTCATTGCGACAGCCCCTTTCATCATTACGGAGGAGCTGCACCGTTCCCTGCATGAAGTGGGCCTGAGTCTGGGACTCGTCATGGCGGGTGCGGCTCTGGGGAGCACCATTACGCGCCATTTGAGTCATGTCGAAAAGCCCATCCGCATCCTGATGGCGGCCAATAGGCTGAGCATCACGAGCAGCATGTTGCTGCTGCTCGTAGTAACGACGGATGCCATGATGGTCTGGAACGTTCTGGGTTTGGTATTTATGTTTGCCATAGGCGCCGGTGCAGCGAATCCGATTTCGTTATCGCTGGCATTTCACGCGACGGACGCGCAGCGCACGGACTCCGGCGCCGGTCTGTATGGCTTTTTGCAGATGGCTGTGGGAGCTGTATGCACGCTTTCACTGGGTTTGTTTGCCAATCCTGCATTGGCCACCGCATGCGTGTTGGTAACGGCTACCTCGCTGAGCCTGTTTGCCAATCGGGTTGCGATGAGCGCAGTCGAAAAATAGCCGAGGGTAATTTCTCACAGCGGTCGCTTGCATCGCCAATAAATCCACTTGGAAAGTGGGGCTAAAATGTGATTAACAAAAACTTGTTGATTTATTGCAAAGTAAGTCGACTCAGGTTCAAGGAGGAGCCACACATGTGCAATTCACGGAGCGTACGGGTGTGTGTTCATGAGACGGCATATGGTGGCCCTATCGATGGTTGACGGAAGGCTTTGTCGGTCACTTCGATTCAAGCTGGCAGTGCTGCCACTGCTTGCAACGTTGGTTGTCATTTGGGTCGGCGTTTATTGCGCCAACAGTTTCCTTCTTGCCAAGCAGCAGGCTTTTCTGCAAGCGCAAAAGCTCCAAATCGCCCAGCAGCAGGCACAGGAGCTTAACCAGAAACTGGTGGACCGCATTGAAACCTTGCGGGCGTTCATCAAGCATCTCGATGTTCAACGTCTGAAACAGGACACCTATACCTCCCAGTACCTTGCCGCCCGTTTCAGCCTAGAGCTTACATTTTCTGCCGGCGCGATCATTTATGACGAAGTCGGCAAGGCCTTGGGCGATTACCCTCAGATTGCCGGGCGCAAAGGCACATCGTACTCAGATCGCGAGTATTTCCAAAACGTAAGACGCACCCACGCCCCCTTCATCAGCGCACCGTTTGTTACCCGTATATCGCAACAGACCATCATTACTGTTTGCGTGCCTATCCTCGGCGCGAAAGAAGAATTTCTGGGCGCAATCGCCGGAAATATTGCCCTGGATGCCAAAAGCTTTCTGGGCATTGCCACAGGCTCCGAAAACAAAGGGGACAACGAGTTCTATTTGATAGCGCCGGCAACAGGGCTCATCGTTGCTTCATCGGACAGCAAGCGTGTGATGTCGGTGGTTCCTGACGGTTCAGTGAGCCGCCGCGTCCGTGACAACGTGGATGAGGCGTTTGTAGACACCAACTCACTGGGTATTGAAAAGCTGTATGCGGAAGCCACAGTGCCGGTCGCAGGCTGGCGGGTGGTTCAGGCAATGCCGACAGCGATTGCATTTGCGTCCATTCATGAGTTCCGTCAAGCGCTGCTCATATTTGGCCTCCTCGCGTCAGCCATTGCCTTTGCCGCCTCGGTCTGGATTGTTTCCAGAGCGCTCAAACCCTTGCAAGCGGCAAGCCAGCGTATGGACTTGATGTCCAGCGGGCAGGAGCCCTTGCAACTCATTTCCCAGGACAGTGACCGGGAGGTGTCGGACCTGCTGCAAAGCTTTAACCGGCTGGTGGATACGATTGACGTACAGCGCAAGCAAATGGTAGTAGAGCAGCAGGCGCTCAAATCTGCGCAAGAGGACGTCAACGCGCTCAATCAAAGCCTGGAAAATGAGGTCGCGGCACGTACGCAGGAGTTTCTGGACCTTTACGACCAGTCACCCTGCGGATACCACACGCTTTCGCGCGAGGGGGTGATCGTTCAAGTGAATCAGACCGAGCTTACGCTTTTGGGCTATAGCCGGGCCGAATACCTTGGCCATCCGATTGCTGAATTCCTGACACCCGAGAGTGTGAAGACCTTCAAGGAAAACTTCCCGCGTTTTCTGGAGCACGGGCGGGTGAGAAATCTGGAATTCGACTTCGTCTGCAAAGACGGCTCGACACGTACATTTTTAGTGGATAGTGACCTGCTTCGCGACGCATCCGGCGCACCATTGCTGACCCGCAGTGCGATGACCGATTACTCGGTGCGTAAGGTGCAGACCTTGCAAATCAATGCATTGAATAATTTTCTGCAGGAAGTCGTCGAGACACTTCCCTTCGGCCTGATCGTGCTGGATGAAACGCGCCAATTGCGTCTGATGAACCGCCTGTTTTGCAAGCTGCTCGATTTCCCACCGGGAATTATCATCACCGGCACATCCAACTTCAGCGACATCGTGCGCATCATCCACCAGCGTGGTGACTATCAGGGGCGTGATTTTGAAGATGTCCTGAATTACTACGTCAACGCAATGGTCACGCGCCAGACCGTGCAGTTTGAACGACGCCAGGCCAATGGTGTCTGGTTAAGTGTCAGCGGCTTACCACTGACCAACGGCATGACACTGCTGACCTATACCGACATCAGCAGCCACATTGAGGCTGAACAGGTGCTGGAGCAGGCACGCGAGTCCGCAGAAGCGGCAACCGATGCCAAGAGCAATTTCATTGCCAATATGAGCCATGAGATCCGTACCCCCATGAATGCAATTCTGGGTTTGTCCTATTTGTTGGAAAAGTCCTCGCTTCACGGTGATGCGCATGAGCTGGTGGTAAAAATGCGCAGGGCCAGCAACTCGCTTCTGAGCATCCTGAATGATGTGCTGGACTTCTCGAAAATTGAGGCCGGGAAAGTTCAAATCCAGTCGTCATCATTCCGACTCGGTGATGTTCTGGACAATCTGGCCACAGTGATGTCTGCCAACGCCAGCGAAAAGGAGTTGGAGTTGATCATTGCACCGACTCCTGTTGGCACAAGTCAACTCATTGGTGACTCGCTGCGGTTGGAGCAGGTGCTGATTAACCTGACGAACAATGCCATCAAGTTTACGGAACGTGGCCATGTGAATCTGGAGATCAGCAAAGTATTTGAGGAGGGCGATACCCTGGACCTGCGCTTCAGCGTGCGCGACACCGGTATTGGCATTGCGCTGGACAAGCAGGAAGAGATATTTACGGAGTTCTCACAGGCCGATGACTCGATCAGCCGGCACTATGGTGGCTCCGGGCTGGGCTTGACCATCAGTCGCAGACTGGTAGCGGCAATGGGCGGTGAATTAAAACTCACCAGTGTGCTGGGCAGCGGTAGCGAATTCTGGTTTGATTTGCGTTTTCAGCGCGAGCAGGACACCTGGGTGGCATCGCCCGAAATGGCACATCTGTCCGTGGTGATTGCCGACAACAATCCGATCACCCGGGAAGCCCTGCACCGCATGGCCGATAGTCTGGGCTGGGCTGTGACCTCGTTCAAATCCGGCGACGAAGTGGTGCAGAACCTGACGTCGCAGACCGATGGCAAACTGAACGACAAGGTGTTGCTGCTGGACTTCAAATTGCCAGGTAAAGATGGCCTGCAAATCGCGCAAGTGGTGCGCCATGATGTGAAGGACCATGCTTCACCCATCGTGATTCTGATCACTGCCCTTGCTAGTAACGAGCTGATGAACCATCCACATGCAGCACTGGCCGACGCGGTGCTCACTAAGCCTGTCACCACATCCAGCCTCTACAACGCGGTGATGCGGGCAAAACGGGTTCGCATGGGTGGTGAAAAGCAGGAGCCTGTGCGCAGCGAAATGCGGCTGGCAGGCTTGCATATTCTGGTGGTGGACGATAGCGAAATCAATCGTGAGGTGGCTCTGCGCATCTTCAGCAGCGAAGGTGCACAAGTGGCGCAGGCGGCCAACGGTCGCGAAGCGGTGGACTGGCTCCAGGAACATGGGGATACGGTCAGCATCGTGCTCATGGATGTGCAAATGCCGATACTCAACGGCTACGATGCAACGCGCCTGGTCCGGCGCATGCCGGCCCTGGCAGACCTGCCGGTGGTGGCACTGACAGCGGGCGCTTTTTCCGACCAGCAGGAACTTGCCAGCCAGGCCGGCATGACCGGCTTTCTGGCCAAGCCCTTTGATGTGGAAGCTGCGATTGCGCTGATTGTGAAGCTCACCGGCAATGAGGTCGGGAATGCGGCTATCGTACCGGCGGGGCCTTCGGAACAATTTTCAGCCGACCTTACACCGCTGCTTTCCGGCATCGCTTACGACAAGGCCCTGACGACCTGGCGCGACGTGGGTGCCTACAAAAAATTTCTGCGTCTGTTTGCACGCGACTACGCGAACATTGCTGCGGATCTACGCGCAGCCCAGGCGCCTGATGCTGAAGCGCTGGCCCACAAATTCAAAGGGGCTGCCGCCAATATGGCGATGCCGGACGTGGCAGCGCGTGCCGATGAAGTGCTGGCCTTGCTGCGCAATAGCCGGGACCCACGCAGTGCCTTGGACAGGCTGCAGTCCGCAATGGATGTCGTGCTGGAAACCATACGGCATTTTGCGCCCTGGGAACCCCCGGCGGGACCGGTCCATGTTCGCGCCAGTGATGCCGGACGCATCATGGATTTGTTAGACGATCTTTTAACTGCATGGAACAGCAGCAGTACCAGTGTGGTGCGCACGGCATTGGCAGCGCTTGATGCACTGGTTCCGCAAGACCGGCTGGCACCCTTGCATGAGGCATTGGACGGTTACGACTTTCATGGTGGTGTTGCTGCCACCCGCGAACTGATGGCGTACACACAAACGCTGGTGGGAGGCACATGATGGTGACCGGTCCGATTCTGATTGTGGATGACGAGCCCTTCAACCTCGCGGTGATGGAAGTCGCGTTGTCCGATGAATATCCGCTGCTGTTTGCACGCAGCGGTACCGATGCGCTGGCTGTGGCAATCAAGCAAAAGCCCTTGCTCATATTGCTTGATATCCAGATGCCGGATATGAACGGCTATGAAGTGTGCCGCCGGCTCAAGGCAGACTCGAGAACCGAAGGCATACCGGTGATTTTTATATCCGGACTCTCCGATGTGGGGGACGAGAAGCAGGGCTTTGCTGCCGGTGGCGTGGACTATATCGTCAAGCCGATTTCCAGGCCAATACTGCTTGCGCGCGTCAATATTCACCTGTCGCTGGTGCGTGCAAGCGTGCTTGACAAGAGCCACCGCGATGCGATTCATATGCTGGGCGATGCAGGCCATTTCAATGACGCAGATACGGGCGTGCACATCTGGCGTATGGCGGCGTATGCAGGTTTGATTGCAACGGCGTACGGTCTGGACGCAGAACAGTGCGCGCTGATTGAACTGGCAGCGCCCATGCATGACACCGGCAAGATCGGCATTCCCCACGCGATTCTCAAAAAGCCCGGTAAGCTCAGCGCCGATGAATGGGAAGTGATGAAGACCCATTCCAAAATGGGACACGACATACTGTCCCAGAGCGATGCACCTGTGTTTCAAATGGCGGCGCAAATTGCAATGCACCATCACGAACGCTGGGACGGTAGCGGCTATCCGTCTCACTTGCGGGGTGCGGAAATTCCCGTAGCTGCCCGAGTGGTTGCGCTGGCAGATGTATTTGATGCGCTCACCATGCGCAGGCCCTACAAAGAGGCGTGGCCCCTTGAAAAGGTGCTGGCAACCATAAAGGAGAGTTCCGGCAGCCATTTTGATCCCGCTGTGGTGCAGGCGTTTGAGTCGGTGCTGCCTCGTATTTGCGAGGCGAAAGAAATTTGGGATTCCAAAGAAAAAGCTGGAGACAACATATGAAGCGGGTGCTGGTATTTGAGGATGAAATGAGCAGTCAGGAAATTGCCCGGCGTACGCTCAATAGCATGGGAATCACCGAAATCGCATTTGCCTGCGACGGCGACCGGGGGCTGAAAATTCTTGACCGCATGGAACCCAAGCCAGATTTCATCCTCTGCGACATATTCATGCCCGATAAAGATGGCATTGAAACCGTGACTGAACTGGCTAATCGTGGCTTTAAGGGGGGCTTGGTCCTGATTACCGGTGCCGGGGACACATTGGCGTCGGTTGCCAAGACCATTGCCATTCAGCGCGACCTGAACTTCCTGGGCTTGCTGAAAAAACCGTTGAATGCAGAGCAGCTCACCCAAGTGCTCCAGCCCTTAATGGGCAAGTGAGCGGCGCGCGATGACGCGGCCGGCTTGCCCGGCGTTTTAACCGGTGTTGCGCAAACCCGCCGCAATACCGTTGATGGAAATGTGAATACCCCGCTGCACACGTTCGTCGGCCTTGCCTTCGCGATAACGGCGTACCAGCTCCACCTGCAAGTGGTGTAGCGGGTCGATGTACGGAAAGCGGTGGCGCATGGAGCGTTGTAATGCCGCGTTGTTGGCCAAGCGTTGCTTTTCACCGGTGATTTGGCCCAGCGCCTGTGCGGTTGCGTGCCACTCGGTTTCGATGGCCGTAAAAATCTTTTTACGTAATTTGGCATCACCGACTAGCTCCGCATAGCGCGAGGCCAGTGCAAGATCGCTCTTCGCCAGAACCATGTCCATGTTGGACAGCAGCGTCTTGAAGAAAGGCCACTGCTTGTACATTTTTTGCAGCAAAGCCAGGCGCTCTTTGTTTTGCGCAGCGCTGCCCGCCTGCACAAACGCGTGGACCGCAGAGCCGAATCCGAACCAGCCCGGCAGTGTCAGGCGGCACTGACCCCAGCTGAAGCCCCAGGGGATGGCGCGCAAGTCTTCAATGCGTTGCAGTGCCTTGCGCGATGCCGGACGGGAGCCGATGTTGAGTTCGGCAATTTCCCGCAGCGGTGTCGAACTGAAAAAATATTCGGTGAAGCCGGGGGTTTCATACACCAGCGAGCGGTAGGCGGACATGCTTTTGGCGGACAACTCGGCGGCTGCGTCCAGAAATGCGGTGGTAGCTGACTTGGTGGGTTGTAGCAAGGTGGCCTCCAGCGTCGCGGCCACCAGTGTTTCCAGATTGCGCCGGCCGATTTCAGGGTTGGCGTATTTAGAACCGATCACTTCGCCTTGCTCGGTCAGACGGATTTGCCCGCGCACGGTGCCGGGAGGCTGCGCAAGAATGGCCTGGTAGCTCGGACCGCCGCCACGACCCACGGTGCCGCCGCGACCATGGAACATACGCAGTTTGATTTTGTGTTTCGCATCGAGCGCGTCAAACAGTTCCACCAGGGCAATTTCGGCGCGGTAGAGTTCCCAGTTGCTGGTGAAAATCCCGCCGTCCTTGTTGCTGTCGGAGTAACCCAGCATGATGTCCTGCTCGCCGCCGCTGCGTTTGACCAGGTCTGCCACGCCGCTGAGTTCGTAGAACTCACGCATGATGGGTGCGGCGTTGTGCAGGTCTTCAATCGTTTCAAACAAGGGCACGACGATCAGTTCATTGCGGGCCTGCGCGTCCAGCGTGCCTTGCATCAGCCCCATTTCTTTTTGCAGCAGCATCACTTCGAGCAGGTCACTGACCGCCTCGGTGTGGCTGATGATGTAGTGGCGGATCGCCTCATGCCCGAAGCGCTCGCGCATGGTCTTGGCCATGGCAAATATCGCAAGCTCGGCGTTGGTGTGCGCCGAATATTGCGCACCGTTTACCCGCAGACCCCGAGCGTCGTTCAGTAGCCGGGTCAGAAGGCCGCGTTTGGCGGTTTCATCGAGTGCGCTGTAGTTGCCTTCAATTCGCGCGGCGGCCATCAGCTCGGCCACGACTTCTTCGTGCTTGTCCGAGCTTTGACGCAGGTCCACGGTTGCCAGGTGAAAGCCAAACACTTCGACGGCGCGAATCAACGGGTGCAGGCGCTGCGCGGTCAGTGCTGCGCCGTGGTGCGCTTCCAACGACGATTCAATGACCCGCAGGTCGGCGATGAAATCTTCCGCCTGCAGGTACGGGTTTTGGGGAGCCACCGCATGGCGCGCGGCGGTGGTGCCGGTGAGGCTTTGCAGTGTGGCTGCCAGTCGCGCGTAAACACCGGTGAGGGCCTTGCGGTAGGGCTCGTCTATGCGATGTTCGTTGGTGTCCGGCGATAAATCGGCCAGTGCCTGCATTTCGGTCGTGCAGCTGGAAAGCATGGCCGAGATCGAGAGCTCGCTGCCCAGGTAGTGCACTTCGGTCAGGTAATGGCGCAATGCCACTTCGCTTTGGCGGCGTAGCGCGTATTCCAGCGTTTGCGCGCTGACGTTGGGGTTGCCGTCGCGGTCGCCGCCGATCCACTGGCCCATGCGCAAGAAAGTGTGTACCGGTTGCTTGCCCAGCAGTACTTCCAGTTCGGCGTAGAGCTTGGGGATTTCGCGCAAAAAGGTGGATTCGTAATAGCTCAGCGCGTTTTCAATTTCGTCCGAAACGGTGAGCTTGCTGAAACGCAGCAGGCGCGTTTGCCACAGCTGCATGACGCGCGCGCGCATTTGCGCTTCGTTGGCGGCCAGTTCTTTGGGGGTGAGCGCGTCTTTTTTACCTTCAAAGGGAGCGGCCCGCTGTTTGATGTCGTCGCGTGCCGTGAGCAGTTGCGCAATGTCACGCTCGGCATCCAGAATACTTTTGCGCTGCACTTCGGTCGGGTGCGCGGTCAGCACGGGCGCAACGTAGCTTTGCGCCAGCGTGTTGGAGATGGTTTTGGGGGAAATGCCCGCCCAGCGCAGGCGTGACATTGCAACTTCGATGCTGCCTTCCTGCGTATCACCGGCTCGCTCATGGACCGCGCGGCGACGGATGTGGTGACGGTCTTCGGCCAGATTGGCCAGATGGCTGAAGTAGGTGAAGGCGCGAATCACGCTAACCGTCTGGTCGCCACTGAGGCTCTTGAGCAACTTCTTGAGCGCCTTGTCTGCCTCCTGATCCGCGTCCCGCCGGAACGCCACAGAGAGTTTGCGGATTTGCTCGATCAGATCATAGGCTTCCACACCTTCTTGCTCACGGATCACGTCGCCCAGAATGCGTCCCAGCAGGCGGATGTCTTCGGTGAGCGGCCGCTCGTTGTCCTTGTTGCGCCTAGGTTGTGCTGCAGGTGCAGGCTTTGCCGTGGAGTGGGAAGGGGTGGAAGGTGCGTCGTTCTTCATAGAGGCCATGCTAGCATCGACAAGAGATTAATCGTTACCAAGCAGTTACCGCTATGCATCACTTCACTATTGCCACCCGCGAGAGCCGTTTGGCCCTATGGCAGGCCGAGCACGTTAAAGTACTTTTGGAGCGGCATGGCCACCGTGTCACCCTGTTGGGCATGACCACACAGGGCGACCAGATTCTGGACCGTGCACTGAGCAAAGTCGGTGGCAAGGGGCTGTTTGTCAAAGAGCTGGAGTTGGCCTTGGAAGAAGGGCGTGCCGATCTGGCGGTGCACTCGCTTAAAGATGTACCGATGGAGCTGCCGCCCGGCTTTGCGCTGGCCTGTGTGATGGAACGGGAAGATCCGCGTGATGCCTGGGTTTCGCCCAAATACGCCACTTTGGCGGATTTGCCGCAGGGCGCTACGGTGGGCACATCCAGCCTGCGCCGTATGGCATTGGTGCGGGCCTTGCGACCTGATTTGAAGATCGAAGCGCTGCGCGGCAATCTGGATACGCGCCTGCGCAAACTCGATGATGGTTTGTACGACGGCATCATTCTTGCCGCTGCCGGGCTCAAGCGCTTGGGGCTGGCTACGCGCATCCGCTCGGTGTTTGAGACTACGCAAATGCTGCCTGCAGCAGGGCAGGGCGCTTTGGGCATTGAGGTGCGTAGCGGGCGCGATGACGTGGTCCAGGCGCTGCAGCCCTTGTTGCATGAGCCAACTTGGCTGGTGGTGTCCGCCGAGCGCGCGGTGAGTCGCGTGATGGGTGGCAGCTGCTCCATGCCGCTGGCGGCGCACGCCACTTTTAGCGGTGACTCCCTGACCATCGACGCTGCATGGGGCGACCCCGAAGGAAAACACGCGCTGGTCACAACGCAGGCGACAGCGATGGTGACCGATACGGCCGCCGCCGTAGGCCTGGGCGAGCGGGTGGCGCACGCCCTGCAGGCGGCCGTGCATCAGGCCGGTCACGCGCTGTAGGCAGCTTTGGCACAGCGTGTCATCGTTACCCGCCCGGCCGAGCAAGCCGCGCCTTGGGTTGCCGGATTGCGTGAGGCGGGACTGGATGCGCTCTCCTTGCCACTCATAGCCATTGGCGAACCGCCTGACCGGCAGGCGGTAGTGAAGGCATGGGAAAAAATTGATGTTTTTCAGGGCGTGATGTTTGTCAGCGCCAACGCAGTGCATCATTTTTTCAGGCTGTGCCCGCAGGGCCATTCCGCTTCGGACACCTATAAACCATTCGGCCCCCGGGCCTTTGCGACAGGACCGGGAACCGTGGCAGCTTTGCGCGCCTGCGGCGTCGCAGCGGACGCGATTGATGCACCCGATGCGCAGTCCGGACAATTTGATTCAGAAGCGCTGTGGCAAGTGATCAAAGCGAATGTGCCGCCGGGGCACCGTGTATTGATCGTGCGCGGGACGCAGGAATCTGGCGAGAGCACGAACAATTCCTTGACCGGCGAGGGCCGGGACTGGTTCGCGCATCAGGTACAAGCCGCAGGTGGTCAGGTGGAATTTGTAGTGGCTTACCAGCGTCAGGCACCTGAGCTCGGAATCAACGTGGCTGCGCTGGTTCAAACCGCAGCGCGCGACGGCAGCGTCTGGTTATTTAGCAGTTCCGAGGCGGTGGCAAATTTGCAGTTGGCCTGCCCCGGTCAGGGTTGGTCGCAAGCCCGCGCGGTGGCAACCCATGCGCGAATCGTGCAGGTCGTGCGCGATGCTGGATTTGCAAGGGTGGTCGAATCGCGTCCTG
>CANBYM010000113.1 GCA_947373605.1 Comamonadaceae bacterium | reverse complement strand
CCGGCAGCGCGGTGCAGGTCGTTAACCACCGCTGCGTACAACACGCCGTTTTCACCGGACTTACCAATGGAAGATACGCGGGTCAGCGGGTCCTGCAGGCTCTTCTTCAAAGTCTCTTCCGTCTCCCAGACACTCTTGCCCCACAAGTGACCGGCGTCGCGCAACTCGGCCACGTCATCATTTACATACAGGTACACCGGCTTGGCACTCTTGCCTTCAAAAATGACCATATCCCAGCCGGCCATTTTGAATTCGGCACCCCAGTAGCCGCCCGAGTTGGAGCAGGCAATGGCACCGGTCAGCGGGCTCTTGGTGATGACGGTGTAGCGCCCACCAGTAGAGGCCATGGTGCCAGTCAGCGGGCCAGTGGCCCAAATGATTTTGTTGCCCGGCGAAAGCGGATCGACTTTGGCGTCCACTTCTTCGCACAGGTATTTGGTACCCAGACCACGCGAGCCGATGTAGGCGCGGGCCCAGTCCATATTGAGGGGTTCGGATTTGACGGTTCCAGCGGTCAGATCAACGCGGAGAATTTTTCCAGCCCAAGACATGTTCGTGCCTCCTAAATGTGTATTGAAGAATTACGAAGCCGAAGGCTGGTTGCCCAGCTTGTTGGCCCACTGTTCCATCTTTGAAAGACCCGTCCAGTTGGCGTCGATAAACGTAATCGCGCCGGTGGGGCAGGCAGAGGCGCAGGCCGGGTCGCCACCGCAGAGGTCGCACTTTTGCACCTTGCCGGTTTCTTCGACGTAATTAATGGTGCCGAACGGGCAGGCAATCGTGCAGACTTTGCAGCCCACGCAGGTTGCTTCGTTGACTACCTTGGCGCCGGTAGATTTGTCCACCGTAATGGCTTCTACCGGGCAGGCGTGCAGGCACCAGGCCTCATCGCACTGGGTGCAGGTGTAAGGTACTTTTTTGCCGGTTTCATGGAAGTTGAAGACCTTGATGCGCGACTTGGCAGTGGCAAAGGTGCCGTAGTTCTCGAAGGCGCAGGCCATCTCGCATTGCAGGCATCCGGTGCATTTGTCTGCGTTGATATGCAATAGCTTTTGCATGCATTTCTCCTTGAAATATTAGTTGAACCACGGCCACGCCCCTATGCAAAGCCGTTCTTATGAAATCATTTGCCTAGCGATTGTTGGAGCCAGCGCCGCGTAATGCGCTAGGGATTTCCCTAGTCGGGTATAGGGTTTGAAGCAATATTCTCAAAATGAAACAAGCCGCAAGGGGGTACTTGTGCGGGAGAATCCATGTCTATGCCAAGCTCTGTGCAAACTATCGCGCACTCGCAAGCACGACTCAGTGCCATTGCGCAAGCGCGGCACCTGCATCTTGTGGAGCGCAAGCGGCCCGTGCAGGCGCTGGTATCGGCTTGGGTAGAACGGTCCTGGGAGCGGTGCCTGTCAAACGGCCTGCAGCCGGATCAGGCAGCCGTTTTTGACCTGCTGAGCCGTGAGCACATGGCCCGCACACTGGAGGCCAACCAGACACTGATTCAAACCGCCAGACCGATTCTGGAAAAGCTCGGCAAGTCCATTGCAGACACCCACTACTTTGCCATTCTGACCAACGCCGAAGGCGTGGTGGTGGATGTGAGCGGCGCAATCGATCGCGCAGACCGGCGAGCGGACCTGATTACCCGTATCGGGACCGACTTGTCAGAACAGCATGTCGGCACCACTGCCATAGGCACCGCTTTAACCGAGCGCCAACCGGTATGGCTGCACCGTGGCGAACATTTTTTCTCCAACACGTCGGCCTACAGCTGTGCGGGTGCGCCCGTGTTCGGACCGGATGGCAACTGCGCGGGCATGCTGGACCTGACTGGTATCGACGCGGTGGAACGCCCCGAACTCAAGCATCTGGTCACCCAAGTCGCGAGCAAGATTGAAAACGCGCTGGTACTGGCCCAAAACCACGCACTCATGGTGCGGCTTAACTGGCCGGGCAATGCCATGGGCAGCGACGCGGACGGCATTTTGTGCCTGGACGCCGACGGCTGGATCACCGGCGCCAACCAGACGGCGCGTCAGATGGTGCCCAACCTGAGCGGAGCCCAGACCGTGCACGTCAGCGATGTGTTCGGCATTCCCTACCAGATGCTGTTCGATGCCGTGCGCCGCAGCAACACGCTGCTGGAAGTACCACTGTGGACCGGGCTGCGCCTGCAAGCCATGCCGGTGGGTAAAGCGCTGGAGAACGTGAATGGCCCCAGCGCGGCGCTCAAAGACATTGAAACCGCGCTCATTATCAAAGCCGTAGAACAAGCCAAAGGCAATGTGGCGCAAGCCGCTGCCGCTTTAGGCATTAGCCGGGCCACCGTGTACCGCAAACTCGGGCGAAAGGCCTGACACGCGACTCCTACTGGTTGCGCATCCAATCCGCAGTGCGGAAAAATGATTCGGCGAGTTGCTGGCGAAAAGAATCTTCAACACCGCAATCGCGCATCGCCTGGTCCATGCAGGCAAGCCACTGGTCCCGCTCCAGAATGCCGATCTTGAACGGCAGGTGGCGCATGCGCAAGCGGGGGTGTCCGAAGCGGTCTTCGTAATACGAAGGTCCGCCCATCCAGCCGCACAAGAACCAGAAAGTTTTTTGGCGGGCCTGTTCCAATGAACCGCTGTGCGTCGCACGCAACGCGGCATAGTTGGGCTCGAGGTCCATCAGGTCGTAAAAGCGCTCCACCATTGCTTTGATGACGCTCTCGCCACCAATCAGGTCGTACGCGGTTTGTTGATCGGGTTCTTCAATTTCCATACCCGAAGTTTAAGCCGCCGCCCTCCTCAAAGTCTCCACCACCGGACGGCGCAATACGTCGCGCAATCCCCACCAGCCAGCTGCCAATGCCAAAGCCGCGCCGCTGAGCGAACCCCATAGCGGCACCCACAGCGAAAATGACCATTCAAACTCAAAAATATAGTGCGCCAGCGCCCAGCCCACCGCCGTGGCCACGAGGGAAGCCAAAAAACCGGCCAGCAGCCCCACGCCGGCCAGCTCGGCGCGCTGCACCTGACGCAAGAGCGCCCCTTGCGCACCCACAGCGCGCATGATGGCAAATTCGCGGGCGCGCTCTTCGCGGGTGGCAGTCACGGCGGCGAACAGCACGACCAAGCCGGCCGCCAGCGTGAAGCCGAACAGATACTCCACGGCACGAATGACCTGATCCAGCACCCGGGTGATTTGGTTGAGAGTGGTGGTCATGTCCACATTGGTCACGTTGGGAAACTGGCGCACCAGCGCGTTGTCAAAGCCTCGTGCCTCGGGCGCCTTAAAGGCGCCTATGTAGGTCGTAGGGACGTTGTCCAAGTGGCTTACCGGGAACATCACAAAAAAGTTGGCCCGCATGGAGCCCCAGTCCACCTTGCGTAGCGAAGTGATGCGCGCCTCGGTTTGCATGCCGCCGATGTCAAAGCGCAGGCTGTCGCCAATTTTCAGACTCAATGTTTTGGCAAGCCCCTCCTCTACGCTGATGGCACCGACTTCCTCATTCGTCCACTTGCCCGCAGCGATGTCGTTGTGCGCGGGGTTGGTGGCGCTGTTGGAGAGGTTGAACTCGCGGTCCACCAGACGCTTGGCGCGCTCGTCGGGGTAATCTTCGGGGGTCACGGTGCGGTCGTTGATGGCGATCAGTCGTCCGCGGATCATGGGGTACCAGTCGTACTTGATGACGCCGCCTTGGGTCAATGCCTTCTGAAATGCCGCGCTTTGCTCGGGCATCACGTTAATGACAAAGCGGTTGGGCGCGTCCACCGGTGTGGCCTTGCGCCAGCTGCCGATCAAATCGGTACGCAGCAACACCAGCAGCACCAGCGCAAGCAGCCCCACCGCCAACGCACTCACCTGCACCACCGCGTAAGCGGGGCGCGCGGAAATCTGCCGCGTTGCCAGCACCAGCCAGCGCGGCGCCGTAGCCTCGTTCACGCTGCGGTGCAAAAGCTTCACCGCCACCCACGCCAGCGACGCAAAAACCAGCACCGCCCCCGCAAAGCCGCCCACTGCAATAAGACCCAATTTCAGGTCGCTGCTGGCTGCCAGCAGCAGCGCTGCAAAGCCCGCTATGCCGACGCCCAACACGCCCAAGGACGCGGGCCGCAGGTTGCCCACGTCACGGCGTATCACGCGCAGCGGCGGCACCTGCGCCAGCTGCAAGACTGGTGGCAAACCGAACGCAAACAGGAGCGTGAGCCCCATGCCGACGCCCAAACCCACCGGCCACCAGGTTGCCGCCGGTAGGGCCGCATCCACCAGCCCTGCCATAAGCGCAACAAATACATAGTGCAGCGCAAATCCGATCAACACACCGGCAACACTGGCAAACAAACCGGCCAGCGCAAATTCAAAGGTATAGGCGGATGCAATCGCGCGCTGGCTCAGGCCCAGCACACGCAGCATGGCGCAGTCGTCCAGATGGCTAGCGGCAAATGCGCGGGCTGCCAGGGCCACTGCTACCGCACTGAGCAGCGCCGCCAACAACGCCACCAGACTCAGAAACTTTCCGGCGCGGTCCAGCGTCTGGCTCATCTCGGGCCTGCCGGTTTGCAAGGACTCCACCCGCACGCCGCGCACACCGCGCTCGGCACGGCTGCCCGCTTGCTTGACCTGTGCATCAGCCCATTCGACAAACTGCTTGACCGCCACATCATCGCCCGCCACGGCGAATCGGTAGTTCAGGCGGCTGGCCGGCTGGATCAGACCGGTGGCGGGCAAGTCTGCCGCGTTAACCATCACGCGCGGCGAGAAGTTCATAAAACCCGCTCCCCGGTCCGGCTCTACGGCAATGGCCGCTGTAATGGTGAAGCGGCTATCCCCCAGCAGCAAAGTGTCACCCACAGCCAGCCCCAAAGACTCCAGCAGGGACGGGTCTACCCAGGCCTGGCCCGGCTGCGGAATACCTTGCGCAGCCTTGTCTGCAACGGTGGCGCTACCATCGCCTTGTGTGCCGGGCGCATCCGGCAGGGCCAGCCGTACAACGCCGCGCAGCGGGTAGCCCGGCTCCACGGCCTTGAGCGCGACCAGCTTGGCCGCTCCGCCTTTGTCATCGGTCGCCCGCGCCATGGTGGGAAAACCCAGCGTGCCTACGGTGGTAAGGCCCAGCTTGCGGGCTTGTTCCACAAAGGGCACAGGGGTTGCGTTGTCACTGGACACTACGGCATCGCCGCCGAGCAGTTGGCGCGCATCGCGCTGCAAGCCACCGGTGAGCCGGTCAGCGAAAAATCCAACGGCGCTGAGCGCCGCAACGGCGAGTGTCACCGCCACAATCAAAAGACGTAAATCGCCGCTGCGCAGATCGCGCCAGAGGGTGCGCCAGCCCAGGCGCCAGAAAGACAGTTTCATGCCATGACGATAGCGCAATTGCTTAAAGCCTTGCAGTCCGTGCTACTAAACTCGCTGGCATGAAACGCTATCCGTGGTTTGCCGCCCTGTTTGCCGGCCTGTACTTGGTCAACGCCCATGCGGCTGAAGTCAGTGTGGCGGTGGCTGCCAATTTCACCGTGCCGATGCAAAAAATCGCTGCGCTGTTTGAGCAGGACACCGGACAAAAGGTGCTGCTGTCGTTCGGTTCCACCGGCAAGTTTTATGCGCAGATCAAAAACGGCGCGCCGTTTCAGGTACTGCTCAGCGCCGACGATGAAACCCCCTTGCGACTGGAGCGCGAAGGCTTTGCACAAGTCGGCAGCCGCTTTACCTATGCAACAGGCCGCTTGGTGCTGTGGAGCAAGACACGCGGCCTGGTGGATGACAAGGGTGCGGTCTTGAAGGTCGGTAACTTTAAGAGTATTGCCATGGCCGACCCCAAGTTGGCACCCTATGGTGCGGCCGCCATGCAGACCCTCAGCAAGCTCGGTCTAGGCTCCAGCCTGACGCCCAAACTGGTGACGGGCGAAAGCGTGGGGCAAGCCTACCAGTTTGTCGCCACCGGCAATGCAGCGATGGGCTTTGTCGCGCTGTCGCAGGTGATGGTGAACCGTCAAATTTCGCAAGGCTCAGCCTGGGTGGTGCCACAGTCGCTGCACGAACCACTGCAGCAGGACGCGGTGCTGCTGAACCCCGGTAAAGGTGATACTGCTGCGCAAGCCTTGCTCATCTATCTGAAAAGTGAAAAGGCGCGTGCGATCATGTACAGCTATGGCTACGACCCTTAAATTGCAGACCACGCACGATGCCCATTAGCGCAGAAGATTTCAGTGCCATTGCGCTTACATTCAAGCTGGCGCTTACCACCACGGTGCTGTTGCTCTTGCTGGCAACGCCGCTGGCCTGGTGGCTGGCGCATGGGCGTTCGCGTTGGCGCAATGCCATAGGCGCCTTGGCAGCCCTGCCGCTGGTACTACCGCCCACCGTCTTGGGCTTTTATCTGCTGCTCACGCTGGGGCCGCAGGGTTGGGTCGGGCAAATGACCTCCGCCTTGGGCTGGGGCAACCTGTCTTTCAGTTTTACCGGGCTGGTGTTGGGCTCGGTGGTGTATTCGCTGCCCTTTGCGGTGCAGCCCTTGCAGTATGCGTTTGAGGCCATGGGCGTGCGGCCGCTGGAGGTGGCAGCCACGCTACGCGCGCGGCCTATCGATGCGTTTTTCAGCGTCGCAGTGCCGCAGGCATTGCCCGGCTTTCTGACCGCAGCCGTGCTGACCTTTGCGCACACCGTCGGCGAGTTCGGCGTGGTGATGATGATAGGCGGCAATATTCCCGGCCAAACCCGTGTGGTGTCCACCCAGATTTACGGCCATGTAGAAGCCATGGAGTACAGCCAGGCCCATGCATTGGCGGTGCTCATGGTGCTGTTTTCCTTTGTAGTTTTACTGGCACTGGGCCTGCTACGCAAACGCCAGATCAAGGTGCCCTTGTGAATACGGACACCAACACCATCCGCCTGCAATGGCAGCGCAGCGCCTTTGCCTTGAATGTGGACCTGACCCTGCCCGCCCAAGGCATTACCGTGTTGTACGGTGCCTCCGGCTGCGGCAAAACCAGTCTGCTGCGCTGTGTTGCCGGGCTGGAACAGGCCGGGACTGCAGCAGTGCAAGTGGGCGGCCAATGGTGGCAGGACACGGCCCGGGGCATTTGCCTGCCGGTCTGGCAGCGACCGCTGGGTTATGTTTTTCAGGAGGCCAGCCTGTTCGACCATCTGGATGTACAGGGCAATTTGCACTACGCGTACCGGCGCAGTGCGGCTGCTACGGTTTCGCAGTCCAAAGGCCCACACGCCATGGCCGACACGATTGAGTTGCTGGGCATTGGCGCCCTGCTCAAGCGGCGCACACATCAGTTGTCCGGTGGTGAACGTCAGCGCGTGGCCATCGCGCGCGCATTGGCGACGCAACCTAAGCTGCTGCTGTTGGACGAGCCTCTGGCTGCGCTGGATGCGGCGCGCAAAGCCGATATCCTGCCCTGGCTGGAACGCATGCGTGATGAGTTGCGCATACCCATGCTGTATGTCACCCACTCGGCCGATGAGCTCGCGCGCCTTGCGGACACTGTTGTGGTGATGGACGCAGGACGTGCCCTGGCGGTGGGACCTGTGGCCCAGGTGCTTTCGGGCGAGAGCGCCTATGGCATGGCCGGACACGATGCCGCAGCGCTGCTGGAAGGGACGGTGAGCGCCATCGATGCGCAATGGCATCTGGCACAGGTGAGTTTTTCCGGCGGTACCCTGTGGCTGCGGGGCGATGGCTTGCGCCTGGATGAGCGGGTACGCGTGCGCGTCCTGGCGCGTGACGTGAGTATTGCCACCACCCAGCCACACAGCACCAGCATCCAAAACCTGCTGCCCTGTCGGGTGATGAGCATCACGACCGACACGCACCCGTCGCAATGTCTGGTGCGCTTGCGGTGTGGTGGGGCTACTGTATTGGCGCGCATTACGGCGCGCTCTGCGCACCAGTTGGCCTTGCAAGAAGGCAGCGATGTGTGGGCGCAATTGAAATCGGTGGCCCTGGTCGATTGATAAGCTATCGACTCGCATCCAGAATCCGGCTGTCGCTTTTTATGCCACGTACGGCTGAACCTGCTGCTCTATGGTACCAAAAATACTCTTCCCATCCCGGCTGAGCATTTCAATGCGAACAGTGTCACCGAACTTCAGATAACCGGTTTGCGGCTTGCCCGATTCAATGGTCTCGTACATGCGCACTTCGGCCAGACAGCAATAGCCCACACCGCCATTGGCAATCGATGAGCCGTGCAATCCGCCCTGTTTGTTGGACACCGTGCCCGAACCGACGATGGAGCCAGCCGCCATCTCGCGGGTCTTGCTGACGTGTGCCATTAGTTGGGGAAAGTTGAACACCATGTCCCGACCGGCATCAGGTTGGCCGAACATGCCGCCATTGATGTGAACGGTCAGCGGAAGGTGCACCTTGCCGTCGTGCCAGTCATCGCCGAGTTCATCCGGCGTTATTGCTACCGGGCTGAAGGCGCTGGCCGGCTTGGACTGCAAAAAGCCAAAGCCTTTGGCCAGCTCTACCGGAATCAGGTTGCGCAACGACACATCATTCACCAGCATCAACAAGCGGATTTCCGGTGCGCATTGCTGCGGTGTAGCGCCCATCCTGACGTCGCCTGTAATGACGGCAATTTCCGCTTCAAGATCGATGCCCCAATCCTCTGACAGCGCACACATCGGATCACGCGGTCCGACAAACGCATCAGAGCCGCCCTGGTACATCAAAGGGTCGGTCCAAAACTCCGGTGGAAGTTCTGCGCCACGCGCACGACGCACCAGCTCCACATGGTTGACATAGGCGGAGCCATCCGCCCACTGGTAGGCACGCGGCAGCGGCGAGTGGCATTGCTGTTGGTCAAACACTTCTGGGCCTGCCAAATCGCTGCTTTGGAGCGCGTCATACACCGCACGCAGCAGCGGCTCGCAGGTTTCCCAATCGTCCAGCGCCGCTTGCAGGTTGCGCGCAATGTGCGGCACAGCGCGACAATGCGTCAGGCTGCGGTTGACTACTACCAGCGTGCCGTCACGCCCGCCAATTTTCAGTGTTGCCAGCTTCATGCTTACTCCCCGGCGTAGCTGCCGTCGTGCATCCAGCGGGCTTGCTGCGGCGCCTTCTTGGTGATGGCCCATTCATTGAGCATGTCCCATTTGGCCTCGTCCAGTAGTTTGGACATTTTGGGTGTGCCGGTGTTCACCGCCAGCTCCAACCGGTGACCGCTGGGGTCGAAGAAGTAAATGGATTTGAAAATCGTGTGGTCCGTCGGCCCCACCACGGCGATGCCATCGGCTTCAAGCCGGGCCTTGGTCTCCAATAGTTCTTCCATGCTCTCGACCTGCAAGGCCAGATGCTGGGTCCACTCCGGCGTGTTCACATCGCGCCCCATGGGCGGTTTGGTCGGAAGCTCAAAAAAGGCCAGCACATTGCCACCTCCAGCATCCAGAAAAATATGCATATACGGATCCGGCTCCTTGGTGGATGGGACCTCGTTTTCAGCAATGGCCAGAATGAAATTCATGTTCAGGTACTTCTGGTACCACTCGACAGTTTGCTTCGCATCTTTGCAGCGATAGGCCACGTGGTGAATTTTGGAAATTTTCATGATGTGCTCCGTTGAATGGGGCCTCAGAGGTCGCGAAGTGCAGCCTGCACCTGCGCGGCAAATTGACTGGCGCTGCCCAGTTCGCGCGCATTGAGCAAGGCCAGCTTAACCAGAAACAGCTCGGACTTCTCAGGGCCGGCCTGGTCGATGGCCCCGGCCAGGCAGTCGTATACCTCTTCAAGGCCGGCAATCGTCAGAGGTGCAGTGCGGTGTACTGTCATAGGTGACTCCTTAGCAGGGCAAGGCAGCGCGCAGCGCGGCATGCAAGCGGGTACTGTCCAGCATCAGCCAGCGCGCGCACACATGCTGGTCGGGACGCAGCAGATATGCACCGCCACTGACGGGTATGCCGTAGCGCGCGCGCAAGTGGCCATCGCTATCGGGCAAGGTCAGGTCGGCACCCCGCACCGTCACGCTACAACCTACCGCGATCACACGCAGGGGTGTGCCTTGTTCGCGCTCCCGGTCGATAGCTTGCAAAAGCGCCGGTGGCAGCGCTGCGTCTGGCGTGAAATACAGCAGGTCAAACCCGCCGCCCAAATGGTCAAGCAGATAGTTATCGCTGCCCAGCCGGATATTGCGCGGCGGCGCGCCGTGCGCCGGGCCGGCGGTAAACAGCGCGTTGTCGTCACCCGGACTGTTGAGTGCGGAATCGGTGTACTCATGCGGACGGGAGGTGCGCCAGTGGTAGAGCGGGCGGACAAATTCTTCGGTAAGCGACAGCGACAGCACCGCGTCGCGCAGCAGGCGAAATCCGCGTGAGGGCGGCGCCATGAAGCGCGTGCTTTTGCCGGCCTCGTCAATAATTTCCCGCGCTGCGCCCACGCGTTCGCGGCTGTGGTTGCGCAGCAATGATTTGCCCGCCTTGCCTTGCACCACATAGGCCAGATGCCAGCCCAAAGACTGCGCATCCTGAAACGCGGTATTGGCCCCGCGCACGCCGAAGATGGGCAACAGGTGGGCAGCATCGCCGGTAAAAATCACGCGCTTGCAGATGAAGTCCGGCAGCGTTAAGGTGCGCGCTGAGTAGACCGAACTCCAGTCCATTTCCCAGGCTAGTCCGCCGTGACCGATCATTTCGAGTTGTGCATCAATGCGCTGCTTCAATGATTCGGGGCGCAGCGCATCTTCGGTTGTCTCGCCACGCGGCAATTGGTAATCGATGCGCCAGATTCCGTGCGGCTCCCGATGCATGAGGATGGTGTTTTGCGGATTCCAGGGTGGATCAAAAAACGCCAGCCGCTCGGTGGGCAGCGGTAGATCAATGCGGATATCGGCAATGACGAACAAGCCTTCGTACGATGCGCCTTCGAGTTTCAGTCCGAGTTGCGTGCGCAGCGCAGAGCGTCCGCCGTCGGCGGCAACCACCCAATCGCTTTCCAAGGTATACGGTCCTTGCGGGGTTTCTACGGTCAGGACGGCGTACGTATCTTTTTGCTCCAACGATTCGAGCTTGTTACCCCAACGGAAGTCAATCAGCGGGTTGGCACTGCACGCGTCGTGCAGGTACTCTTCCATGTACTGCTGCTGGATATTGAGCATGGGGTAGAAGCGGTCATCCGGATCGTGCGGAGCTTCCATCCGGAACACCCGCTGCCCCCGAAAGTACGAGTTGCCAAAGCGCCAAGGCAGCCCGGTCTCACTCATACGCGCAGCAACGCCGACTTGCTGCAGAATTTCCATGGACCGCCGGGTAAATACGATGGCGCGGCTGCCTTGAGATACCTGTAATTCAGACTCGAGTATCACGCTGGGCACGCCATGGCGCGACAGCTCCAGCGCTGTCACAATGCCTGCCGGACCTGATCCGACAATGACGACCTTTTTGCGCTCCTGCGGTCGATGGTGGGTGGCCAGCCAGGGTGCAAATACCTTGTACGGGTAATAGATGGACGGTCGCGGCGTTGTTGTCGGTTGGTGCATAAAACGCTTTGCCGCTCAGGCTTTTTGGTTGTGGGAAATGAGCCTGTCCAGCAAGGTCTCAAACTGCTGCAGGTCTGCTTTGGTCAGGCATCCGAATATTTCTTCGTTTCGCCGGCGCACCATGTCCATGGTGCGCTTCCATGCCCTGCGGCCCAGCGGCGTCAGCGACAGCGTCACGCCGCGTCCGTCCGATTCACTGCTTTTTTTGCTGATCAGACCCTGGTCTACCAGCGACTGTGCAGCGCGGCTGGCCTGACCCTTGTTCAAATTGGCGTAGTGCGCCAATTCGTTCACCGACATGGGTTCAAACGTGCCCACCGCGGTCAGACAACGGCC
>CANBYM010000112.1 GCA_947373605.1 Comamonadaceae bacterium | reverse complement strand
AACAATCCGCTAGCCACCCGCATGGGCCTTTATCGCGTACAAAACCAACACAGTGAGCCTTGGCTACCTTGGAATGGGAGCGTAACTGCGGCTTCGGGAAGAATCCTGATTCTGGTGCACGGCCTGTGCATGAACGAGTTGCAGTGGACTCCAAGCGGCCAGACCGGTCACGCCGATGCGCTGGCAGCGCAACTGGGCTACACACCCATCTATGTGCGCTACAACACCGGGCTGCACATCTCGCAAAACGGCAAAGGCTTGTCCGACTTGCTGGAGCAGCTGGTGTGCCAATGGCCGGTGCCGGTGGAGGAAATCACTTTACTCACGCACAGTATGGGCGGGCTGGCGGCGCGCAGTGCGGTGCAGAACGCAAAACCGCAATGGCGCGCTGTGCTCAAAAACATGATTTTTCTGGGTACGCCGCATCAAGGTGCGCCACTGGAAAAGGCGGGCAACTGGGTCGATACCATTTTGGGTAGCACGCCCTATAGCCGCCCCTTTGCGAAACTGGGGCAGTTGCGCAGCGCGGGCATTACTGATTTGCGTTACGGACATGTGGTGCAGGCCGACTGGCAAGGGCACGACCGCTTTCATAGTAAACCCGATGGCCGGCACGCCTTGCCACTGCCCGAAGGCGTGGCCTGCTACGCGGTGGCCGCAACGCTCGCGGCCAAACGCAGCCCGTTATCGGAACGCGTACTGGGTGACGGTCTGGTCCCGTTGCCAAGTGCCTTGGGACAACATGATGAAACGGCGCGACAGTTGAAATTTGCCAAAGATTCGGTATTCGTCGCATATCGCACCCACCACATGCAACTGCTGCACAGCCGGGAAGTGACGACCAAACTGCTGCAATGGCTGACCCCGCCCACTACAAGCGGCGAATAACTCCAACGCCACAGGATTATTTAAACTTTTTACCGTCCAGCAATGTCAAGTCGCCGGGAATGGTTTCGTCGTACACGGTGTCCGTGTCGGATGGAGTGTCAGGAGTGTCATGCGCTTGCAAGGTGTGCTCCCATAGGCCCCAGGCAGTGTCTGAATCGCTTTCAATGGCGTCCGGAACCGGCAGCGGGTCGAATGAAAAATCATGCGTCCGCGTTGGCGCTTTGGGAGGGAACGGGTTTTTGGACTTGTCGGAAGAGGTAGCCATCAGTCTATTCTGCATGAAATGGCAGTCCGGGTGAATACCCCTATTTGTGCCGCACGCCCCCTTGAAAGCCGGCAGGTGCACCCCAATCTGCCTGCATTCTGTTCTTACTCCCTCGACATACCTATGAGCAAGCAAACCCTGAATTTCCAAGCCGAAGTAGCCCAACTGTTGCATTTGGTTACGCATTCGCTGTATTCCAACAAGGAAATTTTCCTGCGTGAGCTGATTTCCAACGCGTCGGACGCCTGCGACAAACTGCGCTTTGAAGCCATCAACAATTCCGGCCTGTACGAAAACGACCCCGACCTCAAGGTTAAGGTGACTTTTGACAAGGATGCCAAATCACTGACCATCACCGACAACGGTATCGGCCTGTCCCAACAGGAAGCCATTGACAACTTGGGCACCATTGCCAAGAGCGGCACCAAAGACTTTGTGAGCAAACTCAGCGGCGACCAGAAGGCTGACTCCCAACTCATCGGTCAGTTCGGCGTGGGCTTTTACTCCGGCTTTATCGTGGCGGACAAGATTACGGTCGAATCCCGCCGCGCGGGTCTGCCAGCCAACGAAGCCGTGCGCTGGGTCAGCGATGGCGGCGCCAGCGGCGGCGGCGCGTTTGAAGTGGAATCCATTACCCGCGAAGCGCGGGGCACCAGTGTCATCCTGCACCTGCGTGAAGACGCGCTGGACTACGCCCAGGCCTGGAAGGTCAAGGGCATCATCAACAAATACTCCGACCACATCAGCCTGCCCATTCAGATGGAAAAGGAAGAGTGGAAAGACGGCGAGCTGATCAACCCCTCGGACGAAAACGGCGGTCGCCAGCCCGGCGCCATGGTCAAGACTGGTGAGTGGGAAACGGTGAACAAGGCAAACGCCATCTGGGCACGCGCCAAGAAAGACATCACCCAGGAGCAGTACGACGACTTCTACAAACAAATCAGCCACGATTTTGAAGCCCCTCTGGCCCACACCCACAACCGGGTAGAGGGCAGCACCGAGTACACGCAGCTGCTGTACATCCCGTCCAAAGCACCGATGGACTTGTGGAACCGCGACAAAAAGGGCGGCTTGAAGCTATATGTCAAACGCGTGTTCATCATGGACGATGCCGAGGCGCTGTTGCCCAGCTACCTGCGCTTTGTCAAAGGTGTGGTGGACTCCGCCGACCTGCCGCTGAATGTGAGCCGGGAGTTGCTGCAGGAGAGCCGCGACGTCAAAGCGATCCGCGAAGGCTGCACCAAGCGCGTGCTGGGAATGCTGGAAGATTTGGCCAAGCACGACAAGCTGCCCGAACAAAATGCCGATGGCGTTACCGACGTTCAAACTGCCGAAGAAAAGGCGGAAGCCGAAAAGAAAGTCGGCCAGTACACCAAGTTCTATAACGAGTTCGGTGCAGTACTCAAAGAAGGCTTGGGCGAAGACTTTGCCAACAAAGAGCGTCTGTCCAAACTACTGCGCTTTGCCAGCTCGACCAGCGATGCGGTGAGCGTGTCCCTGGCCGACTACAAAGCCCGCATGAAAGAGGGCCAAGAGGCCATCTACTACATCACTGCCGACACGCTGGCAGCAGCAAGGAACAGCCCGCAACTCGAAGTGTTCAAGAAAAAAGGCATTGAAGTCCTGCTGATGACAGACCGCGTGGACGAGTGGGCACTGAACTACCTGCACGACTTTGACGGCACACCCATGCAGTCCGTCGCCAAGGGTGCCGTGGATCTGGGCAAGCTGCAAGACGAGGCCGAGAAGAAAGCGGCAGAAGAGGCCGCTGAGGCTTTCAAACCATTGCTGGCTAAACTGAAGGAAGCGCTTAAAGACAAGGCCGAAGACGTGCGCGTCACCACCCGTCTGGTGGACAGCCCCGCATGTCTGGTGGTGCAAGACCACGGTATGAGCACCCAACTTGCGCGTATGCTCAAGCAAGCCGGGCAGGCCGCACCCGAAGTCAAGCCGGTGCTGGAAGTGAACGCCGAACACGCACTGGTGAAAAAGCTCGATGGAAGCGTGCACTTCAACGATCTGGCGCACATCCTGTTTGATCAGGCACTTCTGGCCGAAGGCGGCCTGCCGGATGATCCGGCTGCGTATGTGAAGCGTGTTAACGCATTATTAGTGTAATGCGCCTCGAACAGAAGCTCCTTTAACGTATCTCGCTGGAGCGCCTGCCGGCAGTGGAGGCCAGCGGTGTCGCGCAGAGTGGCGGCAGTAATCGCGGTGACGCAAGCTGGTGACCCGCATGCCGCATGCAGTGACGGTCTGCGTGCCTTTGCCCATCAGCACGTGCACCGTGTGGACACTTGAGCGTTCTACGACGCATTCAGGTCAAAACCATGGGCTATGTCGATACTTTCGACGCTTGGTAAGTTGAGACAAAATGCCGTGTACCAACCGAGCAGTCCTACATCCTAAGGAAAGGTATTTCTGGACTTAACCAGAAACACCTTCCTTCAGGCGGGTGAGCAGGTCACGGATGGTCTGAGTAACTCGCAACCGGTTAGGCGGTGCTCGAATTCAAACCACGGTAGCGCAATTTCACATAAATTGCGCCAAGGGCGAGTTTGGCCCGTTGTGGAAGGCTAACCCCCAACTTGACTTTATCGAGAAGAACACAGAATAAACTGAAACTTCTTAATATTCAACCAATATCCTTCAATGAAATTTTGTACCGCTGTGCTAAGTCATTGCATTGATTTGAATGACTAGCATTTGCCAAAATCTCTTTGGAGTCCAATTGACGAATAACTTTAGCTGGACAGCCAAGAATAAGAACGTCATCGGGGAATATTTTTCCCTCTGTGACAACGGACCCTTCTGCAACAATCGAATTTTTTCCTATTACAGCACCATTCATGACAATGGCATTTGTCCCGATTTTTGCTCCATCCTCAATTTGGCATCCATGCAGCATGGCGTTGATTCCAATACTCACGTTGCGGCCAATGTGCAATGGATAGCCAATATCGGTATGCAACACAGCACCTTCTTGCACATTGCTGCCTTCGCCTAATTCGATACGCTCATTGTCTCCGCGTATAACTGCATTGAACCAAACGCTGGATTGACGACTCAATGTTACGTGCCCGATGACCGTTGCGCTGGGGGCCACCCAAGCAGTTTCATCGATTTTTGTATCGTTTGGAGCCAAACTAAAAACTGACATTCATTTCTCCAATTGAGAATTGTTGGATATTTTTTAGCATCAAAATATCATTTGCAACATACAGCGCTACCGCATTAGATTTCTCCGTTTTTTACGGTGGCCCAGTGGCGGCGCTTCTCAGCGACTTTACTCGAGTAAGAGCGTCTTGCATAAAGTATAAAGTGCAGCGGTAACTTGCCACGCTTTCCTCGTCCCTAAGTGTCAGGTGCGTGCTTTGCGCTCCAAACTCGTCATAGCGGTTTCAAACATATAGCTGCAACTCGCACCGACAACTACGGGCACCATACTCAGAGGTCCGTTACCGCGGAATCAAGTGCGCCTATGATCACTTCAACAGGACGGTAGATCGTATGGCGCTTCACGTGATTAACCTTTAAACCAAAAGACTACAAAATGAAAATCATCTCAATCTCCAAGCCAGGAGGACCGGAAGTTCTTCAGTGCACTGAGGTGCCAGATCCGCACGCCGCAGAAGCTGAGGTAGTCATAGAAGTAGTTGCGACTGCGGTCAATCGTGCAGACCTGCTGCAACGCCAAGGCGTATATCCCGCTCCGGCGGGCGCACCGGATTGGCCGGGGCTTGAGGTCAGCGGCCGGATTTGCGAGATTGGTAAGGGCGTAAGCGGGTGGGCTTTGGGGGATCCGGTGTGTGCACTACTGACTGGTGGAGGCTATGCGCAAAAGGTGGCGGTACCTGCGACCCAGTTGATGCCCGTACCGACCAACATATCGTTGGAAGATGCAGCAGCCTTGCCTGAGGTGATGTGCACGGTCTGGAATAACCTGTTTATGGTGGCGGGACTCCAAGCTGGCGAATGGCTGTTGGTACACGGAGGAGGCAGCGGCATCGGCACAATGGCAATTCAACTAGCACGCCACATGGGTGCCAGGATTGCGGTCACGGCGGGTAGCGCAGACAAGCTGGAGCGTTGTCGTGCCTTAGGTGCGGAACTGTTGATCAACTACCGCGAGCAGGACTTTGTCGAGCAAGTGCATGCCCATACCCAGGGACGCGGCGCGAACGTCATCCTGGACATCATGGGCGCTAAGTATCTGGGCAAAAACTTGGACTGCTTGGGCTATAAAGGGCGTCTTGTGGTTATTGGCCTGCAGGGTGGCATCAAAGCTGAAATCAACCTGGCAACACTACTGTCAAAGCGTGGAAGTCTTTACGCCACGGCCTTGCGCAGCCTGAGCGCGCAAGACAAGGCCGACATTGTTGCAAGCGTGCTGCAAAACGCGTGGCCGCTCGTCCAAACCGGAGAAATCCAACCGATCATCCACTGTCGCCTGCCCTACACAGCTGCGGCCCAAGCGCACACGATTGTGCAGGAGTCGACTCACGTAGGCAAAGTGCTGCTTACCGTGTCGCGCGAATAGCGCACGGCGGCTGTCAGGCAGCACCGCCGCGAGGCCGTCAGCGCCTCAATCGTTCCAAGTTTTACTCAGGCTGGAAGGCGTGAGCAAACCGCGCGGGATTTCAAATTTTGCCGCTGCGCTTTAGCCGACTAAGTGTCTCCGGTGCGAGGTTCAAGTACGACGCCAGTTCTTTCTGGGGCAGGCGCTTGAGCATGTCAGGGTGCTTGCGCACAAACCTTTGGAAGCGACCCGGCGCATCCAGCAGGTGCAGGGTGATGATGTGCGACATGATCTCGGTCATCACCTCCATCACGCTTAACTCGAAGCGCTGTTTCAGCGTCGCGCGCTGGTCGAGAAAAGCGGCCCATTGCTCCAGCGGCAGACAGGCCACGCGCACCTTGGTAACACTGACAATGGCATACGGCATGGGTGTGCCAGTACGCCATGCAGCGTAGCTGGTCTCCATATCGGACTCGTCGGAAAAGCGCAGAATCATTTCCTTGCCCGCCGGGTTGGAGACGACCCGCTTGAGAATGCCATTGAGAACAAAGTACTGCACCATGTCACGCGCACCCTGATTACGCAGCAAGTCGCCCTTGCGAGCATCGATTATTTCCAAGTGCGGCTCCAAGGCTGCGTAATCTTCCTCGCTCAGCCCCAGCAGCGATTGGTGCCTCTTCACTTGCAAGCGCACCTCGTTAAGTTCCGGGTGATCAACCAAGGTCGTCATATCGGGACCCATCTCCATCTATTTTTCAGAATCTTGACCGCAGTCATTCGCTCACCGGCAAGGGGCAATTGATACTGCGAGTCCGCGTGGAAGTATACGTCCCGGCGATGTGCAGCGAGCTAGAAGAGATACCGCAAGCGATTAGGATTAGCCGTCCTGGGAACTTGTGATCATTTCACCCGACCGCCCCTGAAGTTAAGAAGATGGAGAGACACAAAATGACAGATGAAAATACAACGCAAGAGACGATCGACGGATTTCACCTCGTCATCGATGCACTCAAGCTCAACGGTATCGACACCATTTATGGCCTACCCGGCATTCCCATTACGGACCTGACCCGCATGGCGCAGGCCGAGGGAATCCGTGTCATATCGTTCCGCCACGAGCAAAACGCCGGTAACGCGGCCGCCATTGCCGGCTTTCTGACGCAAAAGCCCGGCATTTGCCTGACCGTATCTGCGCCCGGTTTCCTGAATGGACTGACGGCACTGGCCAATGCCACAACCAACTGCTTCCCAATGATCTTGATCAGCGGCTCCAGCGAGCGCGAGATTGTGGATTTGCAGCAGGGCGATTACGAGGAGATGGACCAACTGGCCATCGCCAAGCCCCTTTGCAAGGCGGCGTTTCGGGTCTTGCATGCGCAGGACATTGGCGTAGGAATTGCGCGGGCCATTCGCTCGGCCGTGTCGGGCCGCCCAGGCGGAGTCTATCTGGATCTGCCCGCCAAGCTGTTTGCGCAGACAATGGATGCGGCCGCTGGCAAGCGTTCCTTGATCAAGGTGGTCGATGCCGCGCCGCGCCAACTGCCGGCAGCAGACTCGGTGCAGCGTGCGCTGACTCTGCTCAAGAGCGCCAAGCGCCCCCTAATCCTGCTGGGCAAGGGCGCAGCCTACGCCCGCGCCGATGAAGACATCCGTGCGCTGGTGGAAAAATCAGGCATCCCCTATCTGCCCATGTCCATGGCCAAAGGCTTACTGCCCGACAATCATGCGCAGTCGGCTTCGGCGGCACGCTCCCATGTGCTGGCCGAGGCGGACGTGGTCATGCTAGTCGGTGCCCGCCTGAACTGGTTGCTTTCGCACGGCAAGGGAAAAACCTGGGGTGGAGCAAAAGCCGCCGAGCGCCAATTCATACAGATCGACATCGCACCAACCGAGATGGACAGCAATGTTGCGATTGCCGCGCCCCTGGTTGGTGACATTGGCTCCTGCGTAGCCGCATTGCTTGAAGGCATGGGTTCGAACTGGCCCAAGGCGCCGGGCGACTGGACAGCCGATGTTTATGCACGCCGCGACAAGAACATTGTCAAGATGGCCGAGACCCTGGCCAAGAATCCGCCGATCATGAATTTTCAAAGCGCCCTGGGCTCAATCCGCTAGATCGTCAAGGCCAACCCCGAGGCAATGCTCGTCAATGAAGGCGCCAATACGCTGGATTTCACGCGCAGCATTGTGGACATGTACCAGCCGCGCAAACGGCTCGACGTGGGAACCTGGGGCATTATGGGCATCGGCATGGGCTATGCGGTAGCCGCCGCCGTGGTTACCGGCAATCAAGTGATCGCTATTGAGGGTGACAGCGCCTTTGGATTCAGTGGCATGGAGGTCGAAACCATCTGTCGCTACAAGCTGCCGGTCTGTGTGATTGTCTTCAATAATAACGGCGTGTATCGCGGCACCGATGTCAACGGCTCTGGCGGCACCGATGTTGCACCCACAGTGTTTGTCAAGGGCGCGCGCTACGACTTGATGATGCAGGCTTTTGGTGGCGTAGGAGTCACCGCCCGCACACCGGCAGAATTGAGCCAGGCCCTGAACGAAGCCATTGCTTCGGGCAAGCCCACCCTGATCAACGCCATTATCGATGAGACGGCCGGCACCGAGAGCGGACGTATAACCAGTTTGAACCCCCAGACTGCCGCGCAGAAAAAGTAATTCAGTAATTCACAACCAGCCATTCACAGGAGATATTTATATGTCAGACAAACCACTCAGCGGTATCAAGATCATCGATTTCACCCACGTTCAAGCTGGTCCGGCCTGCACCCAGATGTTGGCCTGGTTCGGCGCCGATGTGATCAAGGTGGAACGACCAGGCTCGGGCGACGTGACGCGCAGCCAGTTGCGTGACATGCCCAATGCCGATGCTTTGTACTTCACCATGCTCAACAGCAACAAGCGCTCGCTCACGCTGGACACTAAGAAGCCCGAGGGAAAAGCCATCCTTGAGAAGATGATCAAGGAATCTGACGTGATGGTCGAGAACTTCGGTCCGGGCGCGCTGGACCGCATGGGCTTCACCTGGGAACACATCCAGAGCCTCAACCCGGGCATGATCCTGGCTTCGGTCAAGGGCTTCAGCGACGGGCACCACTATGAAGACTTGAAGGTCTACGAAAACGTGGCTCAGTGTGCAGGAGGCGCTGCCTCTACCACCGGCTATTGGAAGGGCGAGAATTCGGGGCCCACTATTAGTTCTGCTGCGCTGGGTGACAGCAACACCGGCATGCACCTAGCCATTGGCATTCTCACCGCATACATCGGCAAGCAAAAAACAGGCAAAGGCCAAAAAGTCGCTGTGTCCATGCAGGATGCAGTGCTCAACCTGTGCCGCGTCAAAATGCGCGACCAGTTGCGCTTGGACAAAGTTGGGTATCTGGAGGAGTATCCACAGTATCCGCATGAAATGGAGGCATTCAAGGACGGCGTGGTGCCACGCGGTGCGAATGCCGGCGGCGGCGGCCAGCCCGGCTGGATTCTGAAGTGCAAAGGCTGGGAGACCGACCCCAACGCATACATCTATTTCACTGTGCAAGGCCATGCCTGGAGCCCCATCTGCGACGCACTGGGCAAGCCGGAATGGAAAGATGACCCAGCGTACAACACTCCGAGTGGTCGCCAACCGCACATCATGGACATCTTTGCAACCATCGAAGACTTTATCAAGGACAAGACCAAGTTCGAGGCAGTCGACATATTCCGCAAGTTCGATATACCCTGCGCACCGGTGCTTTCGATGAAGGAACTCCTAAACGACGAGTCGCTGCGCGCCAGCGGCTCCATTGTGGAAGTGCCGCACAAGGTACGTGGCAGCTACTTCACAGTGGGCAGCCCGATTAAATTCTCCGGCATGAAGCCAACGGTCACCGCGTCTCCCTTGCTGGGTGAGCATACGGACGAAGTGCTGGCCGAACTGGGATATACCAGTGAGCAGGTCAAGTCCATGCATGAGGCGAAGGCGGTATAGGAGGCATTGCCGAACCGGCCGGGTTCTCGCTTTAATCCGGCCGACAATACGGCTCCGGCCCCTTAACATTACTGGAGTACTCCGTGCGCATAAGCTCTGACATTGATCCTGCGGCATTGGTTGCAGCACTTGGAGACGCTGTCATGGTGTGCGATGCGACCGGGGCTATCATTTTGTGGAATCCGGCATGCGAGCGCATGTTTGGTTTCACGGAAGCGGAAGCAATGGGGCAATCCATGGACTTCATCATTCCCGAGCGCCTGCGCGGACGCCATTGGGAGGGTTACCACAAGACCATGAGCAGCGGCATCACTAAGTATGGCACCGATGTGCTACGGGTCCCAGCTGTCGATAAGGCCGGCCGCAAAATGTCCATCGCTTTCTCCGTGGCCTTGCTGTATGCACCAGATGGCAAGGTAAATGCGATCGCGTCCATGATTCGCGACGAAACTAGCCACTACACTCAGGAGCAGGTCTTGCGACGGCGCCTGACTGAACTCGAGGCCCAGTTGGCCAAGTCACAATAGGAGAGCGAGAGGTGAGCAAAAAAGCCCTTGATGGCGTAAAAATTCTGGACTTCACCCATGTCCAGTCAGGCCCGACCTGCACGCAATTGCTGGCTTGGTTCGGTGCTGACGTTATCAAGGTTGAGCGCCCGGGGGAAGGTGATGCGACGCGCGGACAGCTACGCGACATTCCTGGTGTCGACAGCCTGTATTTCACAATGCTCAACCACAACAAGCGTTCGGTCACTATCAACACCAAGAAGGTTGGTGGAATGGCCGTGCTGGACCGCCTCATCCAAAACTGTGACGTAATGGTCGAGAACTTTGGGCCCGGCGTATTGGAGCGCATGGGTATAACCTGGGAGCGAATCCAGGAACTGAATCCGCGCCTGATAGTCGCATCCGTCAAAGGATTCGGCGCTGGTCCCTACGCGGAATGCAAGGTTTATGAAAATGTAGCGCAATGCGCTGGCGGTGCAGCTTCAACAACTGGCTTTGATGACGGCCCTCCGCTGGTAACCGGCGCCCAGATCGGCGACAGTGGCACCGGCTTGCACCTTGCACTTGGCATTGTTGCCGCGCTCTACCAGCGCACCCATAGCGGGCGGGGACAAAAGGTGCTTGCCCCTATGCAGGACGCAGTGCTCAATTTATGCCGCGTGAAGTTGCGTGACCAGCAGCGACTGGAGCGCACACATACGATGAACGAGTATCCTCAGTATCCCGATGGAAAGTTTGGTGACGCCGTGCCACGCGCAGGTAACGCCTCGGGTGGAGGGCAGCCCGGCGCAATCCTCAAATGCAAGGGCTGGGAAACTGACCCCAATGCCTACATTTATTTCATCACGCAGGCCGCCGTATGGCACTCGGTTTGCACGGTCATTGGCGAACCCAAATGGATCACCGATGAAGCTTACGCCACTCCACAGGCGCGTTTGCTGCACCTCAAGCCCATCTTCGCCCGTATCGAGCAGTGGACCAAGACCAAGACCAAGTTCGAGGCCATGGACATACTCAATACCTATGACATTCCATGCGGCCCCATCCTTTCAATGAAGGAAATCGCAGCCGACCGCTCGCTATACGATTCCGGAACGCTGGTGGAAGTGGACCACCCTACGCGAGGAAAATACCTGAGCGTGGGAAATCCCATCAAGCTTTCAGATAGTCCGACTGAAGTGACACGCTCACCCCTGTTGGGCGAGCACACGGACGAGGTATTGGCGCAACTGGGATTCGATGCCAGTGAAATTGGTGCGCTGCGCCTAGAAGGTGCCATTTAATCGCACCCATCACCAATTGGACTAAGCGTCTGCCGTTGACCAGAAGGAGCGCTTAGCCCAACTGGTTGCTCTGATATGAAATTCAATGTTTACCTAACATCGGAGCTCTAAATCGAAAGCCCGCTTGGCACGCATATATTTCGCATTATCTGCAGTTGAATTACAGCATCTAGCGGGGCGGCTGCGTAATCACTTTCGGATGAAAGTGCTCTGCCAGGCCGCCCATTCGCCAGTCCAAAACGATCACGCAAGACCATCAAGTAGGCAGTCTTGATGGCGTGGGTATCAGTTTTTTGTCACCCCATACGGTAGCCAAAGATCAGGAGCGCACCGTTTTAGTGCTCGACGGTCATGGTTTCCAGCTGACTCTTTACCGGTACGGCGCGCAGCAGCGAGGCAAATGCCTTCCGCCGGCAGCCTGACCATTCAATGATTACGTGCTGCAGGCTGGTGCAGCACTAGTTTCCAAATTTATCCACAC
>CANBYM010000111.1 GCA_947373605.1 Comamonadaceae bacterium | reverse complement strand
CTTCATTGCAGGTTGCAGGCAATGCTGCACACCAAGCACCAAACAGTGGATTTAAAACCCCCGCACCAACACCAGGTATGGTGCATTCCGGCGTGACTGGTGGCTGCTCAAATTGCCATGAAAGTGGCATGGACTGGATGAGTGTAAATATTACGGATCCAAACTACACGCCCAGCGGTCCGCCTTACGTTGGATTCCAGACCCGTCCAGGGAATGCTTCGCCAACCGGCTACTCAGTGGTTGACATAAACCATCCAAGTGCTTTGAGTTCGGGGGATTGCTCCCAATGTCACAGCGGCTTCACTGTTTGGGCGACAGCGGTTAAATCGAAAAATCATATTCCGAGTAGTAACACATGCACGGGTTGCCACGTTAGTAGCGGAGCGGGAATCAATTACACAACCATGCCAACCTATGCGTCGATTCACGATAACGCTAACAGTGCAACAGGAACACTTGGAGCTTGCTCTCAATGTCACAGCGACAGCAATGCGCAACTGTATAAAACAACAAACATGCCAGTTGTGGGGCCCAACGTCGGATCAACAGCTACAGGTACCCACATCGGGATGGCATCGCTTGACTGCGCTGATTGCCATGTGGGAAACAATACCAGCCTCACTACGGTTGTCGGAATGGCGGACAGCGCCCACTTCAATAGCTCCGCCTTCAGCCACACGGGAGCCACGGGCACCTGCGCATCGTGCCACGCTGTAACTACGCCCTTCCGCGGCGGCCTCACACCGGTCAGTACAACGTCACCGACACTGACACCCGGCCACATATCGAACCCCGCCAACTTAGATTGTGGCGCCTGTCACACCAATGTTCTCACGGGTCTATTCAAACTTAACAGTTCCAGCAACAGCACAAGCTTTGCGAATGGAAAGTTCAGCCACAGCGGAATCACTACAACCTGTAGTGCTTGCCATGGCAGTTCTGTAACTGGCAACACGTTCTACAATATCAACTCCATTGTGACGATTAACTCATTGAGTGGTCATATTCCGTCGCCCACGAACGCGAGCTGTGAGACATGTCACCTCGCCAACACGCCAATAAGCGTGATCAGTGGCAATGCAGCGAGTATTACCGCCGGTAATACGAAGTTCTATTCGCCAATGCCAAGTGGAGTAATGATTCACACCTCCATCATCAATGGATGCAGTGCGTGCCACGAAACAGGAATGACTTGGCTAGGCGTTGGCCTCTATCCGAAAACCATGACAACTACCGCTGCGGGCAACGTATATACAGGTTTCAATACGCGTCCTGTTGTGTCGTCGCAATCAGCGGCCACCCCTACCGCTTTCTATATTCCGGGCCACCCGACGGGGACTGCGGATTGCTCAACATGCCATGGCAGTACCGTCAACTTTTCTGCCGCTGCTCTTCCAACGAACCATATTCCATACAACACGGGAACCGCCTGCAACCTTTGCCATACCAATTTGGGCACAGGTAGTGTGCCCGTCAGCAGCGCAACCGATTTTTCTTCAATTCCGGCGGTGTCCGTTATTCACCAATATTCGACCAGCTATAAATGCTCACAATGCCATAGTGCAGCGAATGCAACAACGTACGCGAACTCCGCGGTTCCCTTTGCAATAACGTCGCCCGCCAAAACGAAGGCTGGTGTAGCTATTAACCACATACCGTATGGCACGTCGGAATGCAACGTTTGTCATACCGCACCTAATTCAGTAAGCACGTATGCGGACTTTACAGGGGGCCTTTTCACGCACACTGGCATCACCACAGGATGTGCTGCATGCCATGGCGCAGGTATCACCACGAGCACGTTTATTGGTGTAACAGCAATCGTCGCAATTCCAGCATCTACGACGGTCAATGGGCCAAACACCCACATTCCATATGCAGCCACTGTTGGCTGTGAAGTTTGCCACGCTGGGTCAACTCCCACGGCGCTTTTAGGCGTTACCTCCACAGGTACAGGATTCGCGACGCCTTTGGTAGCGAATACAACTCTTCACAACAATAGCACTAGCTTCTCGTGTATGACGTGCCATGAGCGTGGTTATCAGTGGCTAGGAATGGGGAAATACACGCGTGCACCACTGACTTTCTCAAGTACAGCACCAGCGACCACTGCCTATACAGGGTTCCAGACGCGTCCTGGAGTGAGCGGGGGCACTTACGGTTATAACGACCCCAATCATGCAGGAACTCCTGCAAACTCCTTGGATACAGCGGACTGCGCGACTTGTCATATAGGGACCACACAGTTTACTGGCGAAGGCAAGCCTGCTGGTCACATGCCAACGACGGCCGCTACCTGCGTCACTTGCCATGGAACTGCGGGGGACTATTCGTACTTCCCAGCCGCGAACGGTGCATATGCGGCAGGTTCGCTCACGTCTCTAGCTAACTTGCACACAGGAATAACGGGTGGACAGGTAACGTTTACTGCGGCAACGCTGGCTAAAAAGACCTGCACAACCTGCCACGTAGCCGGCACGGGCGGCACCAGCGGCACAGCACCATTTGCCGGTTGCGCAAAGCAGGACATTACTTGCACTAGCCCTCCATCTATTAGCTATCAGCCGAAGATGATGTCTGCGATTGCAAAGCACGTGCCGATTAGCACTTTAGATTGCAATGCCTGCCATGCGGTGTTTACCGCGTTTGGAACCACAACAAAGCTGGGCTCAATAGGTCATGCCAATGTGAAGCTCGCTGCTATGGCCTGTATGAGTTGCCATGAGGCGGGACTTACCTGGACAAATGCATCGCCGAAAACCCGTCCATCCAATCATACAAAGACGAAAGCAGCGCCAAACGATTGCGGAAACTCTGGATGCCACACCTATAACGGTGGATTTAGAGCGTTGCTTAGTCCAATAATGAGAGGCGCACTTGTGAGCCCAGATACAAGCCGCGTTCGACCCGATCTTCAAACTGGAATGTTGACGCGCGGTAGTCTTGGCAATACCTATGACCATTCCAACGTGAAATCGGGCCAGTGCAAAAACTGCCACGATGGCAAATTAGCCTCTGGTATGCCCGCACGCCACCTTATGGTTACAACCTCTTGCGACATTTGCCACCGGTCTACAAGCTGGCTTCCTGCTCAGTTCAGTCATAACGGTGTGTCGCCCAATACATGCATGGCTTGCCACAATGGTTTGAAAGCATCTACAAAGCCATCAGGACATTTCATGACGTCTCGATCGTGTGATAGTTGCCACAAAACGATAGCTTGGGTGCCTGTTCAGTACCAGCACATGTCACCACAGTATCAGCCGTCCCCTACTGTGCTGACCTGTACCGGCTGCCACATTACCAACGGCGAAATCATTCCGCGGCAGATGCGTGGACTTAACCGTACCAAACCTATACCGGTGGGCCCGTAATTGAAATTGATGATTCAAAAGTTCCGTTGGTTATGCTTTGGTCTTGCTCTGGTGGCCGGGAGCGCCTCTGCGCAAACGATTGAAAGCTTTGAGTGGTTGCCCGACGCTGCCGGTTCCGTTGCACGCATTACTTTCAATGCCAACGTGCGGTTTTTGCGGCAGGCACCTGCTGCGTCTACTGCCACCGATTTGGCACAGCTGAGTTTTCAGATTGTGGCTGCCGAAGACACAGTGCAATTACAGACTGTTGAAGAGGGAAAACGACTTAAAGCGATAGCGGATGCACCGGACATCGACATTTCCTACGTGCCTGTTGCCCGTGCCCAAACCAAGCTAATCAGCGTGCGACTGGGTGCCAAAGCCCTGCTGTTGGTGCGCCAGGGATCGGGTGCTCGCACGATTGACCTTGTTTTCAATGCGCGTAGCGCCATCCCCGAAGGTCCCAAACTGCCCGACATGGCCGAGGCCGCTGCGGAGCGCCGCTATGCCGTGGTGCTGCAAAGCGCCGCGGGCGGTGCAGCGGCTGCCACACCGCGCATTCCCGCAGAATTTCAAAACTACTCCGTATATACCCAAAGCCCAGCCGGTTCCAATGGCGTAGGGTATGAGTTGATGTTGGGTTATTTCAAAACCGAGCAAGATGCCGAAGTCGTGCGTCAACGGGCTCTACGCACCTTCCCGACTGCCAGCGTGCGCAGCCTGAGCGCCCCTCCGCAAGTGGCTTCGGCGCCGGTAACTGCAACACCACTGCCCGCCGTAACGCCCAATCCGGCCACTGCTGCTGTGCAGCCAAAAGTAGAAGTCAATGTCAGTGACTCCGATGGCAAAGGCATAGACCTGCTCGCCCAGGGTCAAAAGGCGTTTAAAGAGGACCGCCTGCAGGATGCAGTCGATGCGTTCAATATGGTGCTCATGCTGCCACCCAACGCATATACCCCCGTGGCACAGGAACTGATCGGGCGCACATGGGAAGCCTTGGAGCGCCCTGACAAGGCCATCACCGAATACGAGTTGTACGCGCGCCTCTACCCGCAGGGTGAAGCCATTGACCGCGTGAACCAGCGCATCAAGGCAATTAAAGGTGCAATGCAAATCGCCAGAGCGCCAGGGGCTACAAAAAATAAGTCCGACAAAAAACGTCTGAGCGCGACCGGCAGCGTATCGCAGTATTACTACGGTGGCCAGACCAAGACGGATTCACTGGTCAATATTGCGTCTGGCATTGATCAGCAGACGCTGACCCGTACTAACCAATCGGTGGTGGTTTCGAGTTGGGATGCAACCGGCAAGTACGAGACAGACGAGTCCATCACAAAATTGGTAATGCGCGGATCGCGCTCTGACAACTTGTCTTCGGCCAGCGCCACCAGTACTGCCACCCAGGGGCTCGTTAGTGCCGCCTATGTGGACTATCGGGATATTGCAAGCCGTACCGATGTGCGTTTGGGACGCCAGTCGGCTATCGGAGGATCATTGTTTGGTCTGTTTGATGGCGTTTCGATGGCTACACCGGTGTGGGAGAGCTACAAGCTGGATGCCATGATCGGTGTGCCGGCCAATACCCTGATCAATGCACCGCAACAAAGGCTAATGGGTGTGATGCTGGAGGCGGATAACCTTTTTGAACATTGGGGCGGAAATGTTTCGCTGGTGGATCAGACAACTGAAGATATCTCGGACCGCCGTGCCGTGGGGCTAGAAGTGCGCTATTTTGGTGAGACTGTGTCCATGTATACACAGCTCGACTACGACCTGAACTTCAATGCGATCAACGCTATGACGATACAAGGTTCAACGCAAGGCCCGTATGACACTACCATCACCATGCTATTGGATGACCGTAAGGCGCCGTCCCTTCAACTCAGTGATGCGCTCATCAGCTCAGGACAACCCTCACTTAGCACTCTGTTGCAGACCATGAGCCTTAGCCAAGCGCAGGCCATGGCGCTGGCTACAGCCGCGCAAGCCCGTCAGGCCATGGTGAGTGTGTCAAGGGCGCTCTCACCCAAGTGGCAAGGATCAGTGGATTTCCGATATAGCGAAGTTGGCGCACTGCCCGCCATTGGAAACTTCCAGGCGCAACCTGCTACGGGTGCACAGTACAACGTGTCACTCCAGTTGACAGGCTCGAACCTGTATTCCAGCCGTGACATCAATGGTTTCAATGTAAGCCTCCTCAACAGCGCTACAGTTAATGGCACGCAGTTGGCCTATAACAACCTGACAGGCTTCATGGACAACATCATTAGCGTGGAGCCCAGCATCCGGTACTACACACAGGTCGACAACACCCAGACCAAGGTCAGTCGGATATCGCCTGGGCTGCGCGTATCCTACAAACTTAATAATCGGGCTAGCCTGATGGCAGAAGGAATCTACGAGACCTCGCAAACAGATGGCCCGACCAATCACGAGACCAGCGAGTCTTACTTCTTCTACTTCGGCTACCGATATGACTTTCAGTGACCGCGTGCGCGCAAGCGCCGCGGCTGTGTTGCTAGTGGTGGCGCCATCGCTCTGGGCTAAAGATAGTCTGGGCGAAATTCACAGTTCCGTCTCAGGTGCAAACGCGGCTCCAAATGTAATCACTGCGGGTGCACGCCACCTGTTGGCTCAGAAGGTGCGATATAGCGTGGATGAAGTGCAATTGGCCGATGGTTCGCGCATACATAAGTACCTGGCTGAAAACGGTCAGATATTTGCAGTAAGCTGGAACACGCTATACAAGCCCGATTTGTCGCTCTTGTTGGGAGAGTATTTTTCGAGTTACGCTGGTGCTGCCAAACTTTCGGCACAGCAAGGTGGTATTCATCGTCAGTTCCATCATGATGCAAATGACCTGGTGGTGCAGTCCGGTGGGCACCTTCATGTTTTTTCCGGCTATGCCTATCTGCGTTCGCAGCTTCCGGCAGGCGTCAGTCCTCAACTGATGGGATGGCAATAGGGCATGGGTAAGCGATTGAAATATGCCATGGCATGTGGCATGGTGATGCTCATGGCAGCCTGCGGTGGTGGCGACTCCACCACAACGACAGTGACTGGTAACGGACTGAATAGTCTGGGTTTAAGCCCCGCAGTTGCTACTGCGTTCACGCAGACCGATAACAACCTAAGGGTTGTGGTGCAAGACGGCCCGCACGGATTCACGTTTAGCCCCAATGCCAACATTCTGTATGCCACAGTGACGGTGTGCATTCCCGGCGGCAACGTAGTAAATCCGACCGAGTGCCAGACCATTGACCACGTGCAGGTGGACACTGGCTCTGTGGGCTTACGCATTCTGGCGAGCAAGGTCAAAAGCCTCAATTTGCCTACTATAGAACTGACGTCAGCACCATCCCCGGTCACGAACGCTTGGGAATGCTTTCCGTTTGTGATCGGTGGTCTTTGGGGTCAGTTGGCAGTGGCCGATGTTGTCATGGGCCGCCAGACCGCCACTGCCCTGCCCGTACAACTGATTCAAGACGACACGCAGGCTGCGGTTCAATACACCAGCGACTGCAATAAAGCAGCGGACAGCAATATATTGAGTTCGGCCAGTGCATTGGGTTCCAACGGGATTCTGGGCATTGGCAGTACGACGCTTGATTGTGGCCAGAATTGTTTGCAAGGCACATATACCGGTAGTTTTATTCAGTATTACAGTTGCCCGCAGGGCGCAACCAGCTCGGCTGCATGCAGTGCGGCTGCGGTGCAAAGCAATCAGCAGGTCTACAACCCGATAGCGGCATTGCCCGCCACGCCAATTCGATACAACAATGGAGTTGTGTTGAAAATGCCTGCAGTAACGCATCCCGGCGCGGCTACAGCGAGTGGCGAAATGATTTTCGGCTTGGATTCCACCCCCAACAACACAGTACCCGCGTCCGCAACTAAGGTCTACCTGGGCGTTGACTTTGTCAATAATCTGTCTTCTTATTTGAATGCCACCACCCAATTCCACGGCATCACCTATCGAAGCAGTTACTTGGATACTGGAACCAACGGATTGTTCTTCACCGACCCCACCCTAACGCTATGCAATGGCGCTACCTGGTACTGTCCGATAAACACCATGAACACCACGGCGGTGATATCCGATGGTGACAATCCGAGTTCAAATGCGGTAGGTGTGGCGTTTCAGATTGGCAACGTAGAGAGCCTGTTTTCCACCAACAACACCGCATTCAGCGACTCAGCAGGATCTGCGCCCGTCGGGTCAACTTCTTTTGCCTGGGGCATGCCGTTCTTTTACGGACGCAATGTCTACTTGTCGATCTGGCAGCAAGCCGGGGCCTTGACTGGGCCCTGGTACGCCTGGACGCCAGTCACGCCTTAAGCGCCCAAGCACTTCGGCCATTCAAGCCGCCAGCGCCGCCTCAATATCTTTTTTCAGACTTTCGGGCGTGTCGGTGGGCGCGTAGCGGGCCAACACTGCACCGTCCTTGCCCACTAGAAATTTGGTGAAATTCCACTTGATAGCCTTGCTTCCAAGTAGTCCCGTTTTTTCGGCACTGAGCCACCTGTACAGCGGATGGGCATCGCCGCCGTTAACGTCGATTTTGGACATCATCGTGAAACTCACGCCGTAGTTTTTTTGGCAGAAGGCACCAATTTCCTCGTTGCTGCCCTTGTCCTGGGCGCCGAACTGGTTGCAAGGAAATCCCAAAACCACCAAGCCTTTGGACTCGTAGGCCTCGTGAAGTTTTTCCAAGCCGGCAAACTGCGGGGTAAAGCCACAGGCACTTGCCGTGTTTACGATCAGCAACGCCTTACCCTTAAAACTGTTGAGCGAAACAGGTTTGCCATCAATCTGCAAAGCTTCAAAGTCGTAAACAGTGGTCATGGCAAAAATCTCCTTTAACCGTGTTGGTTGTCGCTACGTGCAATCTCAAGCAGGTGCTCGACCTCGGTGCGGTGGTTGATGCAATTGCCGGCGTGCCAGCGCTTGATCACCCACATGAAGCCCGCCACCACCACGCCGAACACCGTGATGGCCCCAAAGGCAGAAAGGCCTAGTCCGGTCGACAGACTGTAGAAACCACCCAATCCCAGAATGCACGCCTGCTCATTGAAATTTTGCACTGCAATCGAACGGCCTGCACCCATCAGGTTATGACCCCTGTGTTGCAGTAGGGCATTCATGGGCACCACTAAAAAACCGCCCAAGCCGCCCAGCAAAATCAAAAAGGGCGCTGCAACCCACACATTGGTGATGAAGTTGAGAAAAATCACCAACAGACCCATGCCGATGCCCAGTGGCATTACCAACGTAGCCTGGTCCAGTCGCATCCGCAGTGATGCTGCCACCGCGCCCACCGCAGTCCCAATGGCCACGACACCCACCAAGGCGGAAGCTTGTGTGACGGTGTATCCCAATGCGACGGCTGCCCACGCCAGCACGATGTAGCGCAGGTTTCCGCTTACGCCCCAAAACAGCGTAGTGGTCGCAAGCGAGATTTGCCCCAGCCGATCGTTCCAGAGCCGGATGTTGCAGTGCCAGAAATCAGGCAACAGCGTTAACATATTGCGCGGCAGTATGCGCATTGCAACACCGGTGTGAGGAATGCGGGTATTGAACCAGGCGGCCAACACGTACACAAAGATCAAGATGCAAATGGCTGCCTCGGGCGGCGTGTCAATGCCGGTGTCGATCACCGGAAAATCAAAAGCCAGCAAGTGCGCCGAAATGTTGGGTCCGATCAGTTGCCCGCCCAGCAACACCCCCAGAATAATGGACGAAATCGTCAGTCCCTCAATCCAGCCGTTGGCCCTTACCAACTGCGAGGCTGGCAGTAGCTCGGTCAGGATGCCGTATTTGGCGGGCGAATAGGCGGCAGCACCCAAGCCCACAATGCCATAGGCCATCAGCGGATGCGTGCCAAACAGCATCATTAGGCAGCCCGCTACCTTGATGCCGTTGCTCATCAGCATGACCTTGCCCTTGGGGTAGGCATCGGCAAACGCACCTACAAACGGCGCCAGCACTACATAGAACAGTGCGAACATGGGAACCAGTGCCGCCTGCTGCCATTCGGGAGCGCCGCTGGAGCGAAGCAATTGCACCGCGGCTACAAACAAAGCGTTGTCTGCCAGCGAGCTGAAAAACTGCGCTGACATGATGGTAAAAAAGCCGCGTTTCATTTATCGGAACTGGGTGCATTAGCTGCGCTAATGCGGTGGGTGTTGTTATATGTCTCCATACGTGTTGCGGTTATAGCATGCTGGGCAGTGTCAAAATCTGCATATGCCCCGCCCCATTCTTGCCACGGTCCATACACAAGCCTTTATTCACAACCTCGCAGCCGTGCGTGCGCACGCTGGCGATGCCCGTATCTGGGCGGTGGTCAAGGCCAATGCGTACGGCCACGGAATTGAACGTGTGTTTAACGGACTGCGCGGTGCAGACGGGTTTGCCCTGCTGGATTTGAACGAGGCCCAGCGCGTGCGCCAGTTGGGCTGGCGCGGCCCGGTGCTGCTGCTGGAGGGTGTTTTTGAGCTGCGCGACTTGGAGCTGTGCTCACGCCTGAATCTCTGGCACACCGTGCACTGTGAGCAGCAAATTGACATGCTGGCGGCCCATAAAACCTACGAGCCGCACCGCGTATTCCTCAAAATGAATTCCGGTATGAACCGCTTGGGCTTCAAACCCGCGCAGTACCGCAGCGCCTGGACGCGCCTGAACGCCTTGCCGCAGGTAGATGAAATTTCACTCATGACCCACTTCAGCGATGCTGATGGCCCAGCCGGTGTCGCCGCACAAGTTGCAGCTTTTACCGCGGTCACGCGCGACCTGCCGGGTGAGCGCACGTTGGGGAACAGCGCGGCCACATTGCGCCATCCTGAAGCGTTGATAGGTTCGGACTGGGTGCGCCCCGGTATAGCCATGTATGGCAGTGCGCCGGACTATCCTCAAAGCACCGCACAGGGCTGGGGCCTGCAGCCCAGCATGACGCTGGCCGCAAGGATCATTGCAGTGCAAGAGTTGCAAACTGGCGACGCGGTAGGGTACGGTTCCAACTTCGTTGCCGATGGCCCCATGCGTATCGGTGTGGTGGCTTGCGGATATGCCGACGGCTACCCACGCATCTGCCCGACCGGCACGCCGGTGCTTATTGACGGCGTGCGCAGCCGCACCGTCGGCCGCGTCAGCATGGACATGATTGCAGTCGATCTGAGCCCGACCCCCGCCGCAGTGCCCGGTAGCGAAGTTACATTGTGGGGCCGTGCCGCCAATGGTGTTGTGCTGCCCATTGACGAAGTGGCAGCCAAGGCTGGTACCGTGGGTTATGAACTCATGTGTGCGCTGGCGCAGCGGGTGCCCGCCATCGTGGCGGACTGAACGGCCACGCCCCCAGCACGTTAATTGGCGCGTAAATCAGCGCGACAATCGGGTCGCCATGAAATACGTCCCAATTCCCATCGCCATGCTGGAAGTCGGCAAACCGCTACCGGTGAATGTTGTCAGCGACTCCGGACAGTTGTTGTTGCGCAAGGGCCAGCCCATCGTCTCGGACCAGCACCGCGAAAAGTTGCACGGTTTTAACGCATCCACCACGGAGGCGGATGGCAACGCCTGGCAGCGTGCCTACGAACGCATGGTGCACGAATTGCTGCGCAGTGGCGCAGACGTGCAGGAAATCGCCAAAGCCCCCATGCCCGCCGAAATCCGCGAGAGCGACTATGTGGTTGCCCGCCAATTGAACGGCGGCTGGCTCGACTTACAGGAAGTGCTACGCGGCATTCTTTACCAGGGAGGTCTGGCGATCAATCCGCTGCACCGCCTGATCAGCATTGAATACAAGGCACGCGCATTGATCGCTGCGGATGCTGATGACAGCCTGCTGTGTTTGTTTCAGGCACTGGCTGACGACAGCTTAGGCTACTGTGCTACCCACGCTTTGTTGTGCATGGCGGTATGCGAACTCACGGCCGCCAAATTGGGGCTGGACGCCTTGCAGCAACAGACGCTGGGCGCCGCGGCCATGACCATGAACATCGGCATGGCCCGCGACCAGGACAGCATGGCCCGCCAGGGCTCTGCCGTGACCGACTGGCAACGCGCCCTGATTGCGAAGCATGCAGAATCAAGCGCGGCGATCCTGACCGGCTTCGGCGTGGACAATCAGGACCAGCTCGACATCGTGCGTTGGCACCATGTGCCCGATAGCCGTGACGCCATGCCGCACAACCAACGCGCCCGGCGAATTCTCAATTTGGCCGACATATTTGTGGCCCGCACGGCGGCACGCAAAACGCGCTCCAGCCTGTCGCCGCTCAAAGCCGTCAAGACCATGGTCATGGGGGCCGAAGGCGAAGTGGTGGGCCTGGGCTCCGCCATGGCGCAGGCAGTAGGTTTCTACCCGCCCGGCAGCTACGTGCAGCTTGTCAATGGCGACACGGCAGTGTGTGTCCAGCGCGGTGTACGTGCCAATATGCCCTGGGTCATCAGCATCGCGGACAAAGACGGTATGCCCAGCAGCAAATACGTTTGCAAAGACACCGCCGATCCGCACAATGCCATCGCCAGCGCTGTCACCTTCGAGAAGGTGCACGTGGCGGTGAATCTGGAAAAAGTGCGCCGGGCGCGGGAGCGGATTGCGGCGAGGTAGGATGCCCGGGAGCAAT
>CANBYM010000110.1 GCA_947373605.1 Comamonadaceae bacterium | reverse complement strand
AATACACCGGGTTGCACTACTGAAGCAATGCAATTTCGCGACAAGTACAAAGATTTTGTCAAAGCCGGAGCGCAGGTTTTCGGTGTTTCCCGCGACAACATGAAATCGCACGACGAATTCAAGGCCAAGCTGGAACTGCCCTTTGAGTTGATTGCAGACACCGAAGAAAAAATGTGCCACATGTTTGGCGTTGTCAAAAACAAAATCATGTACGGCAAGAAGGTCAAGGGCATTGAGCGCAGTACCTTTTTGATCGGAGCAGATGGCTTGCTGAAAGAAGAATGGCGCGGCCTTAAAGTGCCAGGCCACGTGGACGAGGTTCTGAAGTCTGTCAAGGCGCTGAAAAAGGCCGCTTAAGTCCCGGAGCCGCATTTTGCGGTCCGTTGCTGTTTTGAGACACGCTGCACTGGTAGCGTCATCCGGCTTATGCATAATGGGCCTCATGCCGTTGATACTCGCAACCGCGTTTACTGAAAAAGCCGCCTTGGCTCAAGGCGGCTTTTTCACTTTTACGGCTAGGTTTTTTTCAACTTCACCCTTCAAGAGCCAAACTACATGCCACTTCCTCCCGCCCCGACAAAGCGTGCTGATCGCCTCACTGCCAAAGCATTTGACACTCCAGCGCGCAGTCCCAGCCGGTCGCAACGAAAGTCTGAAAGTCCTGAAGTAGCAACTCCACCCCGCCTAGTCGTGCCTCTGGAAAATCCGGTGGCAAAACTAGGCACGAAGGCCTCACCCAAATACCTGCAGCCTGTGTTGCCTGCTGAAGCACTTGCCCCCGTAAGCAGTGCACGTAAAGTAACACCGATGTCGGCGGTCAAGCCGCAAAAGCGGGCACGTACCGGACCGGCCAAGCTCTTTGTGCTGGATACCAACGTCTTGCTACACGACCCGATGTGCCTGTTCCGCTTCGAAGAGCACGACATCTACCTGCCGATGATCGTGCTGGAAGAGCTCGATGGTCATAAAAAGGGAATGACCGAAGTGGCGCGCAACGCACGCCAAACCAGTCGCACGCTTGATGCATTGGCAGGCACTCCCGGCGCGGACATCAGTGCAGGCTTTCAACTCGACAGTACCGGCCATAAAGATGCCGGTGGAAAACTTTTGTTCCAGACCCAACCGCTGGACTACTCCCTACCTACCAGTCTGCCTCAGGGCAAGGCCGACAACCAGATTTTGGGAGTCGTTGAGGCCCTGCGCAAAAGGTATGCGCCGCGCGAGGTCGTACTGGTATCCAAAGACATCAACATGCGGGTTAAAGCCCGTGCCTTGGGCCTGGCAACCGACGATTACCAGAATGACAAAACTCTGGAAGATGGAGATCTGCTCTATTCGGGCGCGCTCGCCCTGCCCTCTGACTTCTGGGCCACACACGGCCAAAGCGTGGAAAGCTGGCAGCAAGGCCAACACACCTTTTACAAGGTCGACGGCCCGTCCGTGCCGGGCATGATGATCAACCAGTTTGTATATTTTGAGTCTCCCGGCGAACCCAGCTTGTACGCGCGCGTGACAGAAATCCGCGGCACGACTGCGGTTTTAAAGACGCTCAAAGACTTTAACCACCTTAAAAATGCCGTATGGGGAGTGACAACGCGCAACCGCGAACAGAACTTTGCTATGAATCTGCTGACCGATCCGGAAGTCGATTTCGTCACCCTGACTGGTACTGCCGGTACCGGAAAGACTCTGATGGCGCTGGCCGCCGGACTGACGCAAGTTTTGGATGACCGCCGCTATACGGAAATCATTGTTACCCGGGCCACAGTCAGTGTGGGTGAGGACATCGGTTTCCTGCCGGGCACGGAAGAAGAAAAAATGGGTCCCTGGATGGGTGCCCTGGACGACAACCTGGAGGTCCTGGGGAAAACCGACACCAGTGCCGGCGAATGGGGTCGAGCAGCAACCAATGAATTGATACGCAGCCGCATCAAAATCAAAAGTATGAACTTCATGCGGGGCCGTACATTCCTGAACAAGTACGTGATCATTGACGAAGCTCAGAATCTGACACCCAAACAAATGAAGACTTTGATTACCCGCGCGGGGCCGGGCACCAAGATCATTTGCATGGGGAACTTGGCACAAATTGATACACCTTACCTCACCGAAGGATCTTCCGGGCTGACCTTTGCTGTGGACCGTTTCAAAGGTTGGCCGCACGGCGGGCATATCACACTGGCGCGGGGTGAACGCTCGCGGTTGGCTGACTTTGCCAGCGAGGTGCTTTAAACCACAATTGCGCTATTGCAGCGTTAAAAAGGGTGGCTGGGCCAGGCACCCTTTTTTGTTGGGGTGCTCAATAGTCCCCGTTACTTCCGCTGGCAAGACTTTCGAACTTGGTAATATTGCGCAGAAATGCCAGTTTGACAGTACCGGTCGGTCCGTTACGTTGTTTGGCAATGATCACTTCGGCCACGCCTGGCTCTTTGCAAGCGTCTTTGGTGTAGTACTCGTCGCGGTAAATAAACATGATGATGTCTGCATCCTGCTCAATTGCGCCGGACTCCCGCAAATCACTCATCATGGGCCGCTTATCGGGGCGCTGCTCCACACTGCGGTTGAGCTGTGACAAGGCGATCACCGGACATTTAAGCTCGCGTGCCAGCATTTTGAGGCCCCGTGAAATTTCACCAAGCTCCGTGGCGCGGTTGTCGGTATCCGAGCTATTTCCGCTCATCAGTTGAAGGTAGTCCACCACGATAAGGCCGAGCTGACCGTATTGGCGTGAAAGGCGTCGCGCATTCGCCCGTACTTCGCTGGAATTCAGGCCTGGACTTTCATCAATGTGCAGAGAAATAGTGCGCAATTTTTCAATGGCTTCCGTCAGGCGGGGCCACTCTTCATCCGTTAAACGACCGGTGCGCAAATGTCCCTGATCGATACGGCCGATGGAGCCCACAATACGCACCGCCAACTGTGCAGCGCCCATTTCCATGGAGAACACGGCCACCGGTAACTGCTCGTTCAATGCAACGTGTTCTGCGATGTTGATGGCCAGTGCGGTTTTCCCCATTGACGGGCGTGCGGCCAGCACAATCAAGTCGCCGGCTTGAAGCCCCGCGGTCAAACGGTCAAGGTCATAAAAACCTGTCCGAACGCCGGTGACGTCATTCGGGTTGTCGGCCATCTCCTGCACACGGTCCAACAGCTTGACTACCAGCGCGTCCATGGCCTGAAAGCCTTCTTTATTGCGCTTGCCCTGCTCGCCGATATTAAAAATCTTCTGCTCGGACTCATCCACGATCTGCGACACCGCACGCCCCTGCGGATTGAAGGCGTTGGTCGCAATTTCATCGCTTGCAGTCACGAGCTTGCGCAGAATCGAGCGGTCACGAACGATTTCGGCATAGCGGCGCACATTGCTGGCACTGGGTACATACTGCGCCAGCGAGTTGAGGTAGGCAAGCCCACCCACCTCTTCAGCCTTACCTTGGCTTTGCAAATGCTCAAAAACGGTAATAACGTCGGCCGGCTTGTTGGCGTTAATCAGCGAGCCAATGGCGCTGAATATCAGCTTGTGTTCGTAGCGGTAGAAGTCACTGTCAACCACCACATCACCCACGCGGTCCCAGGCGGTGTTGTCCAGAAGCAGGCCACCAAGCACACTGGACTCCCCTTCAATCGAGTGCGGCGGGATCCGTAGCTGGGCAATTTGACGGTCGGTACCGTATTCGTCAATGGAAGAAAGTACGGCTGACATGATGATTTCCTTTTATCGCTAGATGCTACGTCGCACAGGCCCGCGCGTCGAGGGAATGGCTGTTCATAAGCGCAGAATAAGTTGTGGACAGTTTGTGCAAATGTCGGGACAACTCAAAGTCCCAATAGAAAAGCCGCAGGAACTGACGTTCCTGCGGCTTTTGTGTCATACCGCCGGGGTCACCCCCACCGGGAAAACGGAAAAAACTTAAGCAGTTTCGCCGTAGACAGAAACAGTAATGTCCACGACCACATCTGTGTGCAAGGCAACGCTAACAGTGCTGTCACCCACAATTTTGATCGGGCCATTGGGCATACGTACATTGGCCTTTGCAACTTTGTAGCCGCCCTTGACCAGCTCCTCAGCGATGTCAAAGTTGGTCACAGAACCAAACAAACGGCCGTCAACGCCTGCTTTTTGAGTCAACTTGATCGTGGTGCCACCGAGCTTGGCGCCCAGTGCTTGTGCTTCAGCCAGCTTGGCCGCAGCAGCTTTTTCAAGTTCGGCGCGGCGGGCTTCGAATTCCGCTTTTGCTGATTCGGTAGCACGGCGTGCACGACCCGAGGGGATCAAGAAATTGCGGGCATAGCCATCTTTAACCTTGACGATTTCGCCGAGGTTGCCGAGGTTCACGACCTTGTCGAGCAGAATAATTTGCATGGTCGTTACTCCTTAGATCTTGTGCTGGTCGCTGTAAGGCAGCATCGCCAGGAAGCGAGCGCGCTTGATAGCGGTGTTGAGTTGGCGCTGAAAAATCGCGCGGGTGCCGGTCAAACGCGCGGGAATGATCTTGCCATTTTCAGCAATGAAATCACGCAGCGTGTCGATGTCTTTGTAGTCAATCTCTTCCACACCGGTCACGGTGAAGCGGCAAAAGCGCTTGCGCTTGAACAGCAGGGATTGCGTATTGCGCTTGGGGCGCTTGTCTTTATTGAAACGTTTTGGTCCGGGCATGATGGACTCCTAAAAATTAGTCTTGCAAAAATTCTTGAATATGGAAAACAACGGTTTTTCCCTGTCGAGCGTTGGCCAAAAAACCCTTGAACCTCCAGACACTGCCTATCGCCTGCTTTGCAAGCCGCTCAGCCAATGTTCCGAAAGCCACCGCCTTTATGGCTGCCTTCACTGTTCTGTTTACGCCTTCTTGCACCACTTCAGACTCATGTTCAAGCTTGAAATTCAGCGCAGGAAGTCCGGCCGGTGTGTAACGCATCGCTTCAACTTCTGCGATGCAAGCCGTCAAAACCAGTGAATTGGTTGGCACTCTCCAGGTTCAATCGGTCGCTTAGGCCTGGTACTCAGCTTGCTGAGCCTTGCGTGTTTCTTCACGCTCAACCGTTTTCATCATGGAAGACGGGCCGGTTTCAGCCTTCTTCTTCAACACGGTGAGGTGGCGCAATACAGCGTCATTGAACTTGAACGCGTGTTCCAGTTCTGACATCACAGCCTGATCGGCTTCGATGTTGACGCACAGGTAATGGGCTTTAGCAAGCTTGTTGATCATATACACTAACTGGCGACGACCCCAGTCTTCAACACGGTGCACCTGGCCACCGCCAGTGGTGATCATGCCCTTGTAACGCTCCAGCATGGCAGGAACTTGTTCGCTCTGATCCGGATGGATCATGAGGATGATTTCATAATGACGCATTGATACTCCTTATGGATGTCCCGCAAATCGGGTGGAAAAGCCGCCCCCGGCGTCTAAACAGGGTGCGACAAGGTAAGCCCAACATTATAGCCTAGCCATGCAAGGCTGGGCAAACTGCTAATCTTGGGTCGACAGCGGGGCACAACGGCGCGCCAAAGCACTGATGACGACAATGACCGCGAATCCAGCTGCAACACCGAAGATTCCTGCGGAAACGGGTGCAATCCCAAACCACAAACCGTCGCCTTCAAGCTCCCAGGCTCTGCGAATGTATGGATGGTTACTGGCCATGTAATAAAGGGTGACGCACAAACCGGTGATCATCGCGCTTACAGCGCCGGCCCGGTTTGCACCTCGCCAGAATATTCCGGTCACCATGGCCGGCACAAAGGCAGCTCCCGCCAGAGAAAATGACGCGGATACCAAATACAGAATGCCCGCCGGACGCTGTGCTGCGACGTATGCCGCAAGCAAGGCAACCACCAGCAAGGCGAACTTAGACCACATAACCCGGCGCATAGACTGCGCCTTATTGCTGTCGCCCTCGAAGTACACATCATGGGCCAAAGCGTTTCCGATCGTCAGCAAAAGACCGTCCGCGGTGGAGAGCGCAGCGGCGAGTCCGCCGGCTGCCACAAGTACGGACACGACATAGGGCAATCCACCAATTTCAGGCGAAGCCAGCATCAGCAAGTCCGGACCGATTTTCAGTTCTGCAAATTGCAGAATATTGTCATGATTGACGTCGGCATAACTCAACAATGACGGGTCTCTTGCCCATTGGGCCATCCACAATGGCAGGGCATCGAAGTGTTGCCCCACCAGATGCGCCATTACTTCATATTTCACGAGCACCGCCAACGCTGGCGCCGAGATATACAACAAAGAAATGAACACCAATGACCAAGCTACCGATTTGCGGGTCTCCGCCACGCTGGGGGTCGTGCAATATCGCATCAACAAGTGCGGTAAACCGGCCGTTCCCACCATCAAACAAAACATCAACGCAAGAAAATTAAGTCGGGAATTTTCAAACAACTTACGTTCTTCGGCGCTGCCCTCAGGATTACCGGCAAATGCGGTCGTAAAACGCCCTGCTCCTCCTAAGGGCTGCGCGCGCTCTCTGTATTCCCGCGACAGTTTGGACCATCGCTCACGCGCCGCACTTACATCGCGGGGCAGTGCAGCCAATTCGCGGCGCAACGTAACAGATGCCTCATCGTCCGCCTTGGCACCACCAAGAGAAATTAACTTTGCCCGCAACTCTTGACGCTCCGCGTAGAGCGACTGCTCAATATTGCCCAACTTGGCGTCCAGCGCATCAGCGCGATGGGAAAACTCGTCGGCCACCTGCTTTTCCGCCGGCGAATCCATCAACGCGGATTCCATCCGGTTAATTTTTTCTAATTGTTGTCCGTATGCCAGTGGTGCAAACGGATTGCCGGTTTGTTGATAGGACAACCAGGAAACCGGTATCAAAAACGCGAGGATCATGACCCAATACTGGACAGCCTGCGTCCACGTAACCGCCCGCATGCCGCCCAGAAAAGAGCAGACAAGCACGCCACCCAAACCCAACAGAATGCCGATTTCGAAATGCACTCCGGTGAGTCGCGAAGTAATCAGACCTACGCCATAGATTTGCGCCACCACGTAAGTAAATGACACCAGTACCGCAGCCATAGCGGCAATGAGTCGGGGCCAACGCCCGCCAAATCGCTTTGCAAAAAAATCAGGCAAGGTATAAATATCGAGGCTGCGCAAATACGGTGCAACCAACAACGCTACGAGGCAGAATCCACCCGTCCATCCCAGCACATAGGCCAACCCGCCGGGCTGGCCCGGTGCGCCGGAATATCCCTGCAAATACAAGCCACCGGCCAGACTGATGAATGAGGCCGCACTCATCCAATCCGCAGCAGTGGCCATGCCGTTGTAGAGCCCCGGCACCCGCCTACCTGCGACGTAGTACTCGGCAGCATCTGCAGTGCGCCCATACACTCCGATTACGGAATAGACAACCAAGGTTGCGGCCAGAAAAATGCCGGCAACCCAACCTTTTGGCAATCCCCAATGCTGTGCAAGTCCCAGCAATAGCATCAATGCCAACAGGCCCACGACAAACCACACAAAACGCTTATGTAGCGATGCCTTTCTCGCTGCGAACGCCTGCTTGTCATATCCCCTGTCATCTGCATCGCCGCGGTTCTCGCGCCAGGCGAAAACTATCACGATGAACATAAACACCAACAATGCGCCTTGCGCAGAAAACCAAAATCCAAACGGCCAGCCGGCAACCAACCACTGCAAATCACGGGCAAAAAAAACGGCCCCGAATGAGGCCGCAAACCACAAAGCCAACAAGCCCCAAACAAGGGGCCCGTTGCGCTTTGCTGCCGACTCTGTCATTTAGAGGAGAGTTGTTGCCAGGTTGCAATGACGGAGTCCGGATTGAGCGAAATGGAGGATATCCCCTGCTCGTCAAGCCATTGCGCAAAGTCCGGATGGTCGCTGGGTCCCTGACCACAAATGCCCACATACTTACCCTGGCGCTTGCACGCAGCGATCGCCAGACTGATCAGTTCCTTCACCGCCGGGTAGCGCTCATCAAAGTCAGCGGCCAGCAATTCCAAACCTGAGTCACGGTCCAAGCCCAATGTGAGTTGCGTTAAGTCGTTAGAGCCGATGGAGAAACCGTCGAAATATTCAAGGAACTGATCCGCCAGAATGGCGTTACTGGGTATCTCGCACATCATGATTAGCTTGAGTTCATTCTCACCGCGCTTCAGCCCCTGCTTGGCTAGCAACTCCGTTACTTTTTGCGCCTGGCCCAGCGTACGAACAAACGGCACCATGATCTGAACGTTATTCAGACCCATATCGTTGCGCACGCGCTTGAGCGCTTCACACTCCATGGAAAACGCTTCGCCGAACTCTTTGCTCACATAACGCGCTGCACCGCGGAAACCCAGCATTGGATTTTCTTCTTCCGGCTCGTAGCGGCTGCCGCCGATAAGCTTGCGGTATTCATTGCTTTTGAAGTCCGACAGGCGAACGATGACCGGTTTGGGCCAGAATGCAGCAGCTATCGTTGCAATCCCTTCAGCAACGCGATCCACGTAAAACGCTCGTGGAGAGGCATGGCCGCGCGCCACAGACTCCACCGCTTTTTTCAGGTCTGCATCAATGTTAGGGTAATCCAGAATCGCCTTGGGGTGCACACCAATGTTGTTGTTGATGATGAACTCAAGGCGGGCCAGTCCAACGCCCTGATTGGGCAACTGGCAGAAGTCAAACGCAAGCTGCGGGTTACCAACGTTCATCATGATCTTGACGGGGATTTCCGGCATCACACCACGCTGAACTTCAGACACCTCGGTCTCAAGCAGTCCGTCGTAGATAAAGCCGGTATCGCCCTCAGCGCAGCTGACTGTGACCAACATGCCGTCCTTGAGCAATTCCGTCGCATTGCCACAGCCAACGACCGCAGGAATACCAAGCTCACGCGCAATGATGGCGGCGTGGCAGGTACGTCCACCCCGGTTGGTAACGATGGCTGAGGCGCGCTTCATCACCGGTTCCCAGTTCGGGTCCGTCATATCGGTGACCAAAATATCGCCGGCCTGCACCGTGTCCATTTCGCTGATGTTGTGAACAATTCGCACCGGCCCGGTGCCGATTTTCTGGCCGATAGCGCGGCCTTCGGCCAGCACCGCCCCTCTTCCAACCAATTTGTAGCGGTGCTCCACTTTGTCTGCCGCCTGGCTTTTGACCGTTTCTGGACGCGCCTGGAGGATGTAAAGCTGTCCGTCCACACCATCCTTGCCCCACTCGATATCCATCGGGCGGCCGTAATGCTCTTCAATGATCAGCGCGTATTTGGCAAGTTGCTCAACTTCGGCATCGGTCAGCGAATAGCGATTGCGCAACTCAGTAGGAACATCCGTGGTCTTGACCAGCTTTCCACCCGCCGCCTTTTCCTGCGGCGTAGTGAACTCCATCTGCAGCAATTTTGAGCCCAGGTTGCGGCGAATCAGGGCCCGATTGCCAGCGCGCAACATGGGCTTGTGCACGTAGAACTCATCCGGATTTACTGCACCTTGCACCACCGTTTCACCCAGGCCATAACTTGAGGTGATGAACACCACGTCCGAAAATCCGGACTCCGTGTCAATCGTGAACATGACGCCGGCTGCCCCAAGATCGGAGCGCACCATGCGCTGAATGCCTGCGCTCAGTGCCACGTGTTCATGGGCAAAGCCCTTATGCACGCGATAACTGATGGCACGGTCGTTATAGAGCGAAGCGAACACTTCACGGATTTTGTGAAGAATGTCTTCAATGCCGACGACATTGAGGAAAGTCTCCTGCTGTCCTGCAAAAGACGCATCGGGCAAATCCTCTGCCGTTGCAGACGACCGGACCGCAAATGACGCCTGCGGGCTGCCCGCACTCAGAACTACAAAGGCATCGCGGATTTGCTGCTCCAATTCCGGGGGGAATGGCTGCGCCTCCAACATGGCCCGGATTTCGGCGCCGGCAAGCGCCAGCGCACGCACGTCTTCGGTATCCAGCATTGCAAGCCTTGCGTTGATCTTGCCCGACAAGTCACCAAATTTCAGAAACTCGCGAAATGCATGCGCTGTTGTGGCAAAACCGGTGGGCACTTTAACTCCACCGGGAAGTTGCGAAATCATCTCGCCAAGACTGGCGTTTTTGCCACCAACCAATTCGACATCGGCCATTCGCAGTTTTTCAAAGGGGACGACCAAGTCCGTTGCACTAAAAAGTGTAGACATACCAAAGCTCCAGAAGTTAAAAACCGGCGAGTCGCAGTGCTTTTTCGAGCGGCGTTCTGTTGTCGTTTTTTTGGAAACTCAAGCCACGAAAAAAAAATGCGCTAAATTGCCTACATTGTAGGGCGCAGCCCCGCAGCCATTTGGAGTTGAATTGACATGCCTCACCGTTCCGTATTTTTCGTCTCTGATGGCACCGGAATAACTGCCGAAACCTTCGGCAATGCCATCCTGGCGCAATTTGAGACGTCGGTGCGACATGTGCGACTGCCCTTTATAGACACCGTCGACAAGGCACACCAGGCCGCTCGCCAGATTAATCACGCTGCTGAAATTGATGGCAATCGTCCTATCGTGTTTTCCACCCTGGTCAACATGGACGTCCTACGGGTCATTGAGGAAAGTTGCAAAAGCCAAGCCATGCTCTTAGATATGTTTGGCATGTTTGTGCATCCGCTGGAAACCGAACTGGGAATTAAATCTAACCACCGGATCGGCCGGTTTAGCGATGCCAGTAAGAGCAAGGAATACAACGACCGCATTGAGGCGATCAATTTTTCACTTGCACACGATGACGGCCAGCTCAATCGGGATCTGGAAATGTCAGATGTAATTCTGGTGGGGGTAAGCCGCAGCGGCAAAACCCCAACTTCACTGTATCTGGCTATGCAATACGGGCTTAAGGCGTCCAACTACCCCCTGATCCCGGAAGATTTTGAGCGCAAGCAGATCCCGCCGGCTCTGGCCGCCCATAAATCCAAAATATTCGGCCTGACCATTCAGCCGGAGCGCTTGAGCGAAATCAGAAATGAACGCCGGCCAAACTCTCGCTATGCATCGCTGGAGAACTGCCGTATGGAAGTCAGCGAAGCCGAGGCCATGATGCGCCGCTCCGGGATTCGCTGGTTATCCACGACCACCAAATCCATCGAGGAAATCGCAACCACCATCCTTCAGGAAATTCACCCTGACAGGCTGGCGTATTGAAGCGTTAAAGACCGATGGCAGCGATACCGGCCTTGGCAATTTGGGCGTCTTCGGTCGATTTAACGCCGCTGACCCCGACCGCGCCCAGACATTGACCGTCTTTGATGATGGGCACGCCACCCTCGAGCATGCCCTCCAGGCTTGGTGCGCTCAAAAATGACACGCGACCACCGTTGATCATGTCTTCGTAGGCCTTGCTCTCGCGGCGTCCCGTAGCAGCAGTACGTGCCTTGCCGGGAGCGATATGTGACGACACGGGTGCCGCACCGTCCAAACGTTGAAACCACAGCAAATGACCGCCATCATCGACGATGCAAATGCTGACAGCCCAATTGTTTTTCAGCGCTTCCGATTCAGCACCAGCCGCTATTGCTTTGACATCGGCCAGTTCCAGTACGGGTTTGGTTTTCATAAATACGAGTCTCAAACAGGTTAAAAGTGAAAGCATAACCTTAGCAAGCCGGCATTGCACATGGACTTGCACCGCCTGAGCGCACAACAGCCCTGCCAATAATCAGGCTAATCACGGTTTTTTTTGCGGGTTTGGTCTTGATAAACCCTAAAATGCTTCCACCTAGAACTTAGGTTTTTTTCCAGGAGTTAACCTTATGACTGATCGCTTCACCACGCTGGACACCAGTTTCGGGTATGGCGTGTCCGCCGAGCAGCGCAACAAAGTGCTGCGCAATACCTATTGGCTGTTGTCACTGAGTCTCGTACCAACTGTGCTTGGCGCTTGGGCTGGCGTTGCCTTGAATGTGGCTCCGCTTTTCCGCGGCGTGCTGGGGATGGTGCTATTTCTTGCCGTTGCCTTCGGGTTTATGTTTGCCATTGAAAAGACCAAGAATTCCGCAACCGGCGTACCGGTCCTGTTGGGTTTTACCTTTTTCATGGGGCTGATGATTTCCCCGATG
>CANBYM010000109.1 GCA_947373605.1 Comamonadaceae bacterium | reverse complement strand
GATTCATAGAGAATCAAATCGCGTTCCACCAGAATCGGAACCTGGCCGTAAGGATTCATCACGCTGATGTCTTCGGGCTTGTTGTACAAGTCCACATCACGAATCTCAAAGTCCATGCCTTTTTCGAAGAGCACAAAGCGGCAGCGGTGAGAGAAAGGGCAAGTCGTACCTGAATACAGCACCATCATGGCGGGGGGCTCCTAAAAATTAAAAAGAGTGGGCAGCCGATTGCTTGCCCACTCCGAATTTGCCGCCGCGACTCAACGCGTGCGACTTTGTGACTACTGGCTACTTAATGTCTTTCCAGAATGCAGCATTCAGGCGCCACGTAAACACCGTCAAAACGGACAGGAATAACAAGACCCACACTCCAACTTTTACGCGAGTGTTTTGGGCTGGTTCTGCCATCCATTGCAAGTAGCTCACCAAGTCACCGATCGTTTGATCATATTCTTCAGGTGTCATCTTGCCGGGCGTCAACTGTTCCCAGCCCTTGAATACATGAACTTCCTGACCATGCTCTTCAACCGTTTCGTAAATAGGAGCGCGCTTACCTTGAAGTTCCCACAGTACGTGCGGCATACCGACGTTAGGGAACGCCAAGTTATTCCAGCCAGTGGCCTTGGCGTCATCGGCGTAATAAGTGCGCAGATAGGTATACAAATAGTCAGCGCCAGTACCCTGGCTACCAGAGCGCGAACGTGCGATCACAGTGAGGTCGGGAGGATTGCCACCAAACCAGTCTTTTGCCTGCTTGGGATCAATCGCAGACTTCATGGTCTCGCCGACTTTATCTGTCGTAAACAACAGGTTGTCTTTGATTTGCTGCTCGGTAAGACCAATATCCTTCAGGCGGTTAAACCGCATAAAGGCCGCCGAGTGGCAGTTCAGGCAGTAGTTGACAAAGACCTTGGCGCCGTTCTGCAATGCCGCCAGATCGTTGGTTTTATTGGGCGCCTTATCCCAGGCGATACCGCCTGTATTGGCTTGAACACCAGCTACCAAACCGAATGTCAGGCAAACGATGGAGATTAGTTTTTTCATTTTTGATCGTCTCCAACTCAATGGGCTACGAAATTCACACGGGTCGGAACGGCTTTGGATTCACCGATCTTGCTCCACCAAGGCATCAGGATAAAGAAGCCAAAGTAGAACAGTGTTCCCACTTGCGATACGCGCTCACCTACGGCAGACGGTGGTTGCACGCCAAGGTAAGCAAGAACCACAAAATTGATCACGAAAATACCGTAAAGGTATTTGTGCCAGTCGGGGCGATAGCGAATCGATTTGACCGGGCTGTAATCCAGCCATGGCAAGAAGAACAGAATGATCACAGCTCCACCCATCACAACGACACCCCAGAATTTGGCATCGATCGAAAGCATCATGGCAACAACCGCCACTGCCACACCTGCTATCACTGGCTTCAGGAAGCTAGGAAGCTTAGTTTTAAAAATTCCAAATGCCGCACCTGCCAACACACAAGCTATCAGCGCATACATCATTTCACTGGTAATGGCGCGAAGCATGGAGTAGAAGGGCGTGAAGTACCAAACAGGGGCAATGTGCAGTGGCGTCTTCAGCGGATCAGCAGGAATGAAGTTGTTGTATTCAAGGAAGTACCCACCGAATTCCGGCGCAAAAAAGATGATTGCGGTGAATACCATTAAAAATACGCTGACCATGAAAATGTCGTGGACGGTGTAGTAGGGGTGGAATGGGATTCCGTCCAATGGATGCCCTTTGGAATCTTTAGGCGCATTAGGACCCTTGATTTCAATACCATCCGGATTGTTGGATCCCACATCATGCAGAGCCAACAAATGCGCCGCAACCAGCCCCAACAATACCAGCGGCACTGCAATGACGTGGAAACTGAAGAATCGGTTCAACGTTGCATCACCAACCACATAGTCACCGCGAATCAGCAAAGCCAGATCGGGGCCGACGAAAGGAATGGCGGCAAACAAATTCACAATGACTTGTGCACCCCAATAAGACATTTGTCCCCATGGCAGCAAGTAGCCCATAAAGGCCTCCGCCATCAGACAAAGGAAGATGGCGCAACCGAATATCCAGACCAGTTCACGGGGTTTGCGGTAGCTCCCATACAAAAGTCCACGAAACATATGGAGGTAAACCACGATAAAGAACGCTGACGCGCCAGTGGAGTGCATGTAACGAATCAGCCAACCCCACGGAACATCACGCATGATGTATTCCACGGAACCGAACGCGAGCGCCGCATCGGGCTTGTAATGCATGACCAGAAAAATGCCAGTGACAATCTGAATCACCAGCACCAACATGGCTAGCGCGCCAAAGGCGTACCAGAAGTTGAAGTTCTTCGGAGCGTAGTACTCCGACATATGAACGCGATAGGCATCGAATGCTGTCGGGAAACGGTTCTCAAACCAATTCGTCACCTTCTCACCGGCAGAAGCGTTGGGGGATATTTCTTTGAATACAGCCATGTTTCAAATCCTCAAGCTTTTTTATCTTCACCGATCAGCAGCTTGCTATCGGAGAGAAACATATGGGGAGGCACTTCCAGATTGTCTGGCGCCGGCTTATTCTTGTAGACACGGCCCGCCATGTCGAACGTAGAACCGTGACAGGGGCAAAGAAATCCACCTTGCCAATCGTCAGGCAGCGAAGGCTGCGCACCCATCTGGAACTTGTCCGAGGGCGAACAACCCAAGTGGGTACAAATTCCAACAGCGACAAAGTACTCCGGCTTGATAGAGCGGCCTTCATTGCGGGCGTACTCAGGTGTCAACTCCGACTGCTTGCGCTTGGACTCGGGATCTGCCAACTGATTGGTGACTTTGGACAAAGCAGCCAATTGTTCCGGTGTACGGCGAATAATCCAAACCGGTTTGCCGCGCCACTCCACAGTGATCTTTTCACCGGGCTTTACCGCTCCGATATCAACTTCCACCGCAGCGCCGGCCGCTTTCGCGCGCTCTGAGGGCTGGAATGTGCTGACAAAGGGGATTGCGGTGGCGATGCCACCAACTGCACCGGCGCATCCAGAGGCAATGAGCCATGTCCGCTTGCTGGGGTCGATCCGGTTTGTGTCGACAAGAGTTTCACTCATGAGGATCCTCAATGAATTTCTGTACTATGGGAAAGCGCGGATTGTAGCTGACGCCAAGCCCCGACTCGGGCACCTGCATGGCAAACTTTCACGAACACCTTACACACCGGCATAGCCTTTAGCAGTTTTTATGGACAATAGGCGCCTATTTACATGCGAGGCAAGAATAATGGCAATGTTTAAAGAGTTCAAAGAGTTTGCAATCAAGGGCAATGTGGTCGACTTGGCAGTCGGCGTGATCATCGGGGCAGCCTTTGGCAAGATTGTCGATTCGATCGTTGGCGACCTGATCATGCCCTTGATCGGCGCACTGGTCGGCAAATTGGATTTTTCCAACCTGTTTGTAGTTTTAGGCAACGCTCCGGCAGGAACCGAGATGAACTTGGCGGCTCTCAAGAAAGCCGGTGTTCCCGTTTTTGCCTATGGCAGCTTCATTACGGTGGCAGTCAACTTTGCAATTTTGGCGTTCATCATCTTTTTGATGGTTAAACAGATCAACCGTCTAAAAAAAGAAGCGCCAGTTGTGCCTCCAGCAGCGCCCGCAACACCTGAAGACGTCATGTTGCTTCGCGAAATCCGAGACAGCCTTAAGAAGTAATCAACGTTTTGGCGACCCGCAGAGCCTCCATGAGGCTCGCCGGGTCGGCTACGCCCCTACCCGCAATGTCAAAAGCGGTCCCGTGATCGGGACTCGTGCGGATCAAGGGGAGTCCCAATGTAACGTTTACGCCAGTATCCACTCCCAGATATTTGACGGGGATCAATCCCTGATCGTGGTACATCGCCACAACTGCATCGAATTCATCTACCTTGCCCGCAACGCCACGCCGGGCTCGCATGAAAACGGTATCCGGCGCCAGAGGACCAATGGCGTTACAACCCAGCTTCCTCGCCAAAGCAATGGCGGGGGCAATCACATCCAATTCTTCGCGGCCAAACAACCCGCTTTCCCCTGCGTGCGGGTTAAGTCCCGCCACGGCGATACGCGGCGAGCGGCCCAGTATGCCTTCCAGAGCCCCATGGGTTATTGCAATGGTTTGCAAGACATTATCAGTGGTGACCGCTTCAATCGCGTCTCGAAGCGAAACATGAATGCTAACCAACACGACACGCAATTCGTCGTTCGCCAACATCATGCGAACGGGTAACTGCTCCAACGGTCGATTCAGGTAGGTGGCGGCAGCTGCTTGCAACATCTCGGTGTGGCCTGGATAGTTTGCGTAGGGCTCTCCCGCAGCGTGCAAGGCCTCTTTGTGAATGGGCGCGGTAACTATGGCTGCCAACTCACCGTGCAGTGCAGCCTTGGCTGCCCAAAATATGCATCGTCCCGAAAACTCTCCAGCACTCGAATTAACCTGGCCCGGCTGAACGGGTTCAAGTGCCGGACCCACCTGCAAAACCGGAATGCATCCTTCCGGACAGGCAAAGGACTCACCACTGGACTGCACCTGCACCACAGGCAGTTGAACCGTGTCACTGACATTTGCCACCAGGGCACTTGCGCGACGCATAGTCAGCACATCCCCGGCAACAAAAGTTCCCCGAGACAGTGTGGGCTGGTTTTGGTAAAGCTTGACAATAATTTCCGGGCCGATCCCAGCGGCATCGCCCATCGTGATGGCAATTGGCAATTGCATGTCTTTAGTTGCCTCAGGCAGGGTTTTCAATGTCAATGAACTCGTGCACCAGCCCCAGAGTATCAGACACATACGCGCCAATAGCCGGAGCACCAAACCGCTCGCTGGCATGGTGCCCGCAAGCGATATAGGAAACACCGCATTCACGCGCGTAATGGGCCTGAGGCTCCGATATCTCGCCGGTTACAAACACCTGAACCCCCTGCGCAATTGCTTCCTCAAAATAGCTCTGGGCCCCGCCGGTGCACCATGCGATTCGTTCTACCGTTCCTTCGTGCCCTCGAACCAGCGTCACTTTCCGTCCCAATGTGCTTTCGATCTGTTGCGCCAAGGCAGCAACGTCCGGCAATGAACCTAGCTTCGGCCTACCAAGGAATCCAAGTTGCTGATCACCAAAATGTCCGGTAACAAGCCAGTCCAACTGACTGGCCAATTGCGCGTTGTTTCCTAGCTCTGGATGCGCATCCATGGGCAAATGGTAGGCGAACACATTGATGTTGTGGGCCAGAGCCACGGCCAGACGCTGGCGCATCCACCCCGTCACGCACCCGTCCTGCCCGCGCCAAAACAAGCCATGGTGTACCAATACCGCATCCGCACCCGCATCGACCGCCGCCTGCAACAAAGCCAGACTGGCGGTGACGCCGGAGACAATTTTTCGAATCTCATCGCGCCCCTCCACCTGCAGTCCATTGGGGCAATAGTCTTTAAACCGCGCAGGCTCCAGCAAGGCGTCCAAGGACTTCAACAGTGTGTCGCGCTTAATCATGGGTTCGGGGATTGCTATGGGTGGGGTCTGCAACTGTCACTTTGGATGGTACAGGCTGTTTAACCTCCAAAGCGCTATCGCAGCCTATGCCTGAGGCAATCCACCGGCGCGCGCCATGCCGCAACACAAACCCAAGCAAGGGCGCGACAAAGTGCAGTCTGGTCGAGATCGCGCGCCTTACCAGCAAATCGGGTTCGGTAATTGCACTACAGCGGTAAGCCCTGCTTGTTGCATCCCACAAAAGCGCCTCACAGGGCCCCGTTCGCCGCTGAAACAAAAGAACACCCAAGGGACAGGGTTCGAACAGGCAGCAGACACCACAGCCATTGCAAGGCTTTCCAAGCGCGGGTTTCGTGGGAGCGGACGGTTCAATATGGATGATGTGCATGGCCGGGAAATGCATTTAAGGCTTGCGCCCTACAATTTGAAATCATGAAAAGACTCTGGCTCCTATTTTCCCAAACTGCAACTGTTTTACTGGCTGCCTATTTTGTGGTGGCTACGCTGAAACCCCAATGGTTGGGGAATGCGCCCACCATGGCACGCGCTGTGTCAATATTGGAAGCCCCGGCCACAGCGCCAGGTGAAATACCCCCCGGGAGTTTGCGCCTGGCAGCCCAAAAGGCATCGGGCGCTGTGGTGAGTATCAACACCAGCAAGGCTGCGGGCAAGCATCCCAACGCTAATGACCCATGGTTCAAGTTCTTTTACGGTGATCAAGGCAACGAACCCAGCGGTGGCTTGGGTAGCGGTGTCATTGTCAGCCCCAACGGCTACATCCTGACCAATAACCACGTCGTAGAAGGTGCGGACGAGATTGAAGTCTTCTTGAATGACAGCCGCCACGGCAAGGCGAAGGTGATCGGTACCGATCCGGACAGCGATCTGGCAGTACTCAAAATTGAACTCGATAAATTGCCCATCATGGTGCTTGGCAACTCTGACTCGATTCAGGTGGGTGACCAGGTGCTGGCCATCGGCAACCCCTTCGGAGTGGGGCAAACGGTAACCAGTGGCATTGTCAGTGCACTGGGCCGCAACCAATTGGGCATCAACACGTTTGAAAACTTTATTCAGACGGATGCGGCAATCAACCCAGGCAACTCCGGTGGCGCGCTGGTAGACACCAATGGAAATCTGCTGGGCATCAATACCGCCATTTACTCGCGCTCGGGCGGCAGCATGGGCATTGGCTTCGCCATCCCGGTTTCCACCGCAAAACAAGTGCTAGACGGCTTGGTCAAAGACGGGCAGGTTACGCGTGGTTGGATCGGCGTCGAGCCTAACGACCTGTCGCCCGAACTCGCGGAAACCTTTGACCTTAAAACCAGCGAAGGAGTCATTATCACCGGCGTTTTACAAAATGGGCCAGCCGCGAAAGCGGGCATTCATCCCGGTGACATCATCGCCAGCGTCGGGGAGCGCAAAGTAGCGGATGTCACGCAACTGCTGTCGGTCGTTGCCTCGCTAAAGCCCGGCGTCGCAGCGCCATTCGGCATTGAACGCAAAGGACAAAAGTTGACACTGGACGTCACGCCTGGCGTACGCCCGAGGCCTAAGTTACCGAGCAAATAAGCGCTTATCAGGCGTCATTTTCTGGTGCCTGCGTGTGTTTGATAAACACTTGCGCAGCCCATATGCCCAACTCATACAAGAGGCACATGGGGATGGCCAGTGCCAATTGAGAGACTACGTCCGGCGGCGTAACAATCGCAGCGGCTACAAATGCCACCACGATGAAGTAGCTTCGGAAGCCTTTCAATTTTTCAATGCTCACAATGCCCATGCGGGCCAGAACTATCACCACAATCGGCACTTCGAACGCCAGGCCGAATGCCAGGAACATGGACAGCACAAAATCGAGGTAAGCCTCGATATCAGGCGCAGCAGTAATACTTTTGGGTGCAAAGCTCTGTATGAACTTGAATACCTGTCCGAAAACAAAAAAGTAGCAAAACGCAACACCCACAAAAAACAGCAATGTGCTCGACACCACCAGTGGCAAAACTAGCTTCTTCTCGTGTGAGTAAAGTCCAGGCGCGACAAATGCCCACACTTGCCACAGTACCACCGGCAAGGCCAAAAGAAAACCCGCCATCACCATGATCTTCAACGGAACCATAAAAGGGGAGATCACTGAAGTGGCAATCAGCGTGGCTCCCTTGGGTAAAGAGGTCACCAGCGGCGCCGCAAGAATGTCGTACAACGCAGCCGGTCCGGGATATACCGCCAACACCATCACGCAAACGCCAATAGCAATAATGGCTTTCACCAGCCGGTTGCGCAACTCCACCAGATGCTGCACAAAGGGTTGTTCAGTGCCGGCGAGTTCGTCGTCCTGCGTTTGGTCAGTGGCCATGAATATTTGTGGGTTAATCAGCGTGGCCGGTAGCGAGCAACGCGCGCCGCACCGGAAAGTGCTTTACTGCGAACGCCATTGCGCGCCTTGTACCAATTGGGGGTGGCAGATTGTTTGATCCGCCAGTTCTTCTGGGGACGCTTATAGCTCGGGTAAATGGGCTCCAGCGGCAACGCGGCGGTACCCGTAGTGTCAGACCAGGATTTTTCAAAATCACTGGCCTGCGTCTGCACCGCGCTCTCCACGTCGCGCACCGCAGTCTCCACGGTTTCACGCATCTTCTTGAGTTCGTCCAGCTCCATTGATCGGTTCACTTCCGCCTTAACGTCCGCAACATAGCGCTGCGCCTTGCCAAGCAGCGTGCCCACCGTACGCGCCACTTTGGGTAGCTTTTCAGGGCCGATCACAAGGAGCGCAACCGCTCCAATGAGCGCCATTTTGGATATGCCGAGATCAATCACGCGAGCCGTTACCTGCTAGTTGTCAGGAAAAAATAGACAAGCGGAGGGCTATTGCAATCCGCTGCCGGGGATCAGGACTTGTGACGCGCTTCTACGTCAATGGTTGTTTTGTCAGCCGCAGCAGCGCCGGACACCTGTGCCGCTGGGGCTGCGGGCTTTTCGTCCACCGAAGCAGCACCGTCCCGCATGCCGTCTTTGAAGCCTTTGACCGCACCGCCTAGATCGCTACCAATGTTTTTCAACTTTTTAGTGCCAAAAACCATCACGACGATCAATAAAACAATTAGCCAGTGCCAAATAGAAAATGAGCCCATGAATTTCTCCTAACGATTGATCTGAATTCTAGTCTGCGCTAACCGCGCGCCCAAGGCCGCGGTCCACCCATGACATGAAAGTGCAAGTGATGAACTTCCTGCCCACCTTCCGCACCCGTATTGGTTACGAGGCGAAACCCCCCTTCAGGGTAAGGATTACAGCCTTCCTGAGCAGCCAGTTGTGGAACAAGAGTCATCATGCGTCCTATCATGCCTGCATGCTCAGCCTCCAACTGTGCCATCGAAGGTATGTGCATCTTAGGGATGATCAAGAAGTGCACAGGCGCCCAAGGGTTAATGTCATGAAAGGCAAAAAACTCTTCATTGTCAAAAACGACTTTAGACGGAATCTTCCTGGCAGCGATTTTGCAAAAAAGGCAGTCCGGATGATGGTCTTGCACTAGGCTACTCATGCTGTTATTTCCTGTGATCCAATTGGTTGACCCTTGTTCATCGCAATAAAGCCGCTCACGATACGATACAAAAACCACACTGAAATGGCTGTCCAAGCCATCCAGCCGGGAAATAGAAAAAACAACCATAAGGGTGCCGTCACCAGATACAGTGCAGCCGCAATCAAAACAGTGCGGATGCGCCAGCGAAAGTGCGAAGCATGCCAAGTCCCTGCCGCGTCATCGCGCTTGACCATGTCGAGCACCAGCGCGGCAATCAGCAATACCGGCCCGAATTGCCCACCCGGAACAATGGCGCTAATGGCGACGATCAAGTGCAAGACGTAACTGATGGTGCCAACGGTATTGAGCGACTGCATTTTTTGCAAATACGCCTGGTCAGCCGATGGCGTCGCAATAAAGTCTCCGCTCACGGTGTGGGCTCCTTGCGTAGCTCCTGCCCTTCTCTGACCTCGGCTTTACGCAGTGCCTTTTCCTCGATACCGCTGATGCCTTCGCGGCGAACGAGTTCCGTAACGACATCGGCCGGGGTCAATCCGTAATGCGCTAAAGCGATCATGCTGTGAAACCAAAGGTCCGCCACTTCGTAAACGATTTTGGACTTGTCGCCACCGTGGTCCGCATCTTTGGCTGCCATGACGACCTCAGTGGCCTCTTCGCCGATTTTTTTCAAAAACGCATCCGGGCCCTTGCTCAGCAGACGTGCCACATAGCTTGCCGCAGCATCACCACCATTGGCGGGTTTGCGACTCTCAATGACCTGCGCCAATCGCATCAATGCGTCACCGGTATCCGGGATGTGTGTAGAACTGGACATATCGTTATTTATAGATGGACTCAGGATCTTTCAAGACCGGATCAACACCTTGCCAATGGCCGTCCTTCAAAACGCTGAAAAAACAGCTGTGCCGTCCGGTATGGCAGGCAATCGACTGGGCATGACCTTCATGGTCCGTTCCGGCCTGCGTGACATGCAGCAAAACAACATCGTTGTCGCAGTCGATACGGATTTCATGCACCGTTTGCACATGGCCCGACTCCTCGCCTTTGAACCAGAGCTTGGCACGGGAGCGACTGTAGTAAACAGCACGGCCTAACGCCGCCGTCTTTTCCAAAGCTTCGCGGTTCATCCATGCAAACATCAGCACATCTTTGCTGCCGAGCTCCTGCGCAATGACGGGTACCAAACCCTTGTCATCCCATTTAACGTTGTCTAACCAGTTCATGTAGTGAATTGTCGATGATTTGGGGCGCAAAGGCCCGCAGGCTTACAGCCGGACCGGAATACCGCGTCCAGCCATACAGGCCTTGGCCTGCGCAACGGTGTATTCACCGTAATGGAAAATACTGGCGGCCAGCACAGCATCGGCCCCACCCTGCTGCACACCGTCCGCCAGATGGTCCAGATTGCCCACGCCGCCAGACGCAATCACAGGTACAGCCACTGCATCCGCCACTGCACGCGTTAACTGCAGGTCGAAGCCCGACTTGGTGCCATCCCGATCCATACTGGTGAGCAGGATTTCGCCCGCGCCGCGCCGCGCCATTTCGCGCGCCCACGCAACTGCATCCAATCCGGTATTTTTTCGGCCGCCATGGCTGAAAACATCCCAGCCTGGACCGATCAATTTTCCATCGACCACACGCTGTTCGTCGTCCGCGGTACGCCGCTTGGCATCAATCGCCACGACGATGCATTGCGCGCCGTATTTCAAGGAGGCGTCTTCTATCACCTGCGGGTTGGCAATGGCGGCGGAGTTAAAACTCACTTTGTCTGCGCCGGCATTCAGCAAGCGGCGCACATCTTCCACCACACGCACGCCGCCACCCACAGTAAGCGGAATAAAGACCTGCGAGGCTACAGACTCTATGATGTGGAGAATCAAATCCCTCCCGTCGCTGGTGGCGGTGATATCGAGGAAGGTGAGCTCATCCGCACCCTGGTCGTTGTAACGGGCTGCGATTTCGACCGGATCACCTGCATCGCGCAACTCGACAAAGTTGACGCCCTTGACGACACGTCCACCTGTGACGTCCAGGCAGGGAATGATGCGCTTAGCGAGCAATACGAACTTTCAAATCAGCCGTTCAGCTCGTCAGCGCGCTCTTGAGCGGCCTCAAAATCAAGATCGCCGCTGTAAATGGCACGGCCACAGATGACGCCTTCGACACCTTCGTCTTCCGCTTCACACAGCGCCTCAATATCCGCCATATTGGACAGGCCACCGGACGCGATCACCGGAATCGTCAAAGCCTGGGCAAGCTTGACCGTTGCTTCGATGTTGATTCCACTGAGCATGCCGTCGCGCCCGATGTCGGTGTAAATAATGCTTTCCACACCGTAGTCTTCAAATTTCTTACCTAGATCAATCACGTCATGGCGGGTAAGCTTGCTCCAGCCATCTGTGGCAACTTTGCCGTCGCGTGCGTCAAGTCCCACAATGATGTGGCCGCCAAATGCCGTACAGGCATCCTGCAAAAACCCGGGGTTTTTGACAGCAGCGGTGCCGATGATGACGTAGCGCAGACCGGCGTCCAGATAACGCTCGATGGTGTCAAGGTCTCGTATACCGCCACCGAGCTGCACATCGACTTCGGTACCGATTTCCTTGAGAATTTTGCGGATGGCCATCTCATTTTTGGGATGACCGGCGAACGCCCCGTTGAGGTCCACTAGATGCACGCGCCGCGCGCCCTTGTCCACCCAACTGCGCGCCATGACAGCAGGTTCTTCTCCAAATGTCGTGGATTGGTCCATGTCACCTTGTTTCAGGCGAACGCAGTGACCGTCTTTCAAATCAATCGCGGGGATAAGCAGCATGATGGCGTGATGGGCCGGGGATGAGGATCAGGGGTTCCAGTGAAGGAAGTTTCTATAGAGGGCTAAGCCGTGCTCTGCACTTTTTTCGGGGTGGACTTGGGTTGCGAAAATATTATCGCGCGCAATTGCACAGGAAAAGCGTCCGCCGTAGTCCGTCTCGCCGGCACTGTGGCGCGCATCAGACGGTCGGGCATAGTAACTGTGTACGAAATAGAAGTAGCTGCCGTCCGGCACATCACCCCAGACAGCGTGGCGACTACCGTCCGGCGAAGTCTGCCAAACCTGGTTCCAGCCCATTTGCGGTACCTTGAACCGGCTGCCGTCCGGCTGGTTGCGGCCTTCCAATTCAAATTTCACGACCTCGCCGGGAATCAATCCCAGGCAGGGAGTGTCCAGC
>CANBYM010000108.1 GCA_947373605.1 Comamonadaceae bacterium | reverse complement strand
GCATGATGTAGTTGATGTATCCGCCGCCAATGCCTACCTTCCGGGCGCAATAGTTGCGGCCTTCGTTGCTTTTTGGAGTCGGCACACATTGGCTGCGATCGTCAGCGGCTTTGTGGTCTACGGCTTGTGGCGTTGGCTGGTCTGAAACCTGTGCTACATTCTTGTCCATGCATTCAGCCCGTTTTTACTTTAGCTACTTTTGGTTCTCAAGCGCCTGCGGCGGTAGAGAGATCTGAACGTACCTGAACAACACGTACCGAATCTTCCAAAAACCGCCGGCAAACCCGGCGGTTTTTTTTGGTCCTTTTTTGAATGATTGACCCCAAGGAGCTCCAGACATGAACGCCAAAGCCAGCACGAATACCAACTCCACCGGTGACCGCACCGGTGTTACTGATGATGAACGCATCAAGGACATTACTGTGTTGCCACCTCCGGAACATTTGATCCGCTTTTTCCCGATTCAGGGAACGGCTGTGGAGTCGCTGATCACTAACACCCGCCACAGTATTCAAAACATCATGGCCGGTAAGGATGACCGCTTGCTGGTCATCATCGGACCCTGCTCTATTCATGATCCCGCCGCGGCCTTGGAGTACGCCCACCGCCTCAAAGAGCAGCGCACCAAATACGCCGATACACTGGAAATTGTGATGCGTGTGTATTTTGAGAAGCCGCGCACGACCGTGGGCTGGAAGGGTTTGATTAACGATCCGTACCTGGACGAGAGCTATCGCATCGACGAAGGCCTGCGGATCGCACGCCAGTTACTGATTGAAATCAACCGCCATGGACTGCCTGCCGGTAGCGAGTTTCTCGACGTGATTTCGCCCCAGTACCTGGGCGATCTGATTTCCTGGGGCGCTATCGGTGCGCGCACTACTGAGAGCCAGGTGCACCGTGAATTGGCATCAGGCTTGTCCGCCCCCATTGGCTTCAAGAATGGGACCGACGGCAACATCAAAATCGCAACCGACGCGATTCAGGCCGCCGCCGGTGGTCACCACTTCTTGTCGGTGCACAAGAACGGCCAGGTGGCGATTGTGCAGACCAAGGGCAATAAAGACTGCCACGTCATTCTGCGTGGTGGCAAGGCGCCTAACTACGATGCCAAAAGCGTGGCCGAAGCCTGCGCTGATCTGGAAAAAGCCAAGCTGCCTGCGACGCTAATGGTCGACTGCAGCCACGCCAACAGCAGCAAGCAGCACGAAAAGCAATTGGATGTTTCCAAGAATATTGCTGCGCAAATTGCCGGTGGCTCGCACAGTGTGTTTGGCGTGATGGTGGAAAGCCACCTGCACGCCGGAGCGCAGAAGTTCACCCCCGGCAAAGACGATTCCAACAAGCTGGAATACGGCAAGAGCATTACCGATGCCTGCCTGGGTTGGGACGATTCCCTGCAGTGTCTGGAAGTGTTGTCTGCGGCTGTTCTGGCGCGCCGCGAGCGCTAAGTCTTGGTCAATGCGTCGGCGAGCTTTTGGTGGATCGCACCAAAGCCGCCGTTGCTCATGCATAGCACATGGTCGCCGCTGCGGATGTGGGTCAGAAGCTGTGCAATCACGCCGTCAATGCTGTCGTTCACAAAGGCACGATCGCCCATGGGTTGCAGCGCTTTCGCCGCGTCCCAACCCAGCCCGCCGCTGTGACAAAAAGCCAGATCAGCCTCTTCCAGACTCCAAGGCAGTTGCGACTTCATCGCGCCGAGCTTCATGGTGTTGCTGCGCGGCTCGAATACCGCGAGGATGCGTTCAGAACCGATGCGGCGACGCAATCCGTTGACGGTGGTGCGGATCGCAGTGGGGTGGTGCGCGAAGTCGTCGTAAATGGTGACCGGAGCCGCGTTTGCAGATGTGTCTGCGGACAACACAATGCGCGCGCGCACTTCCATGCGACGCTTAACATTCTCAAAGCTACCCAATGCGGCAGCCGCTATTGCCGGGGAAACGCCCAAATGTTCTGCGGCAGCGATGGCAGCCAATGCATTGAGCTGGTTGTGCACTCCACCTAGGGACCATTGCACATTGGCGACTGTTTTGCCCTGCTGTTGCACATCAAAGTGATGTGGCTCGCCTTGGGCGACAAAGTCACTCACGGCCGCACCAAAGCTGCGGGTTTCGCTCCAGCAACCCTGATGGAGTACGCGCGCAAGGCTTTCTTCCAAGCCATTGACCACAACCCGACCGCTGGCCGGTACGGTGCGAATCAGGTGGTGGAATTGGCGCTCAATGGTTGCCAGATTTTCAAAAATATCGGCGTGGTCGAATTCCAGGTTGTTCAAAATGGCAGTGCGGGGCCGGTAATGAACAAACTTGCTGCGCTTGTCGAAAAACGCGGTGTCGTATTCGTCCGCCTCGATCACAAAGGTATTTCCCGAACCCAAACGAGCTGACACGCCGAAATTCATGGGCACACCTCCCACCAGAAAGCCGGGCTGTAACCCGGCCTGCTCCAGAATCCAGGCCAGCATGGCGGTCGTAGTGGTCTTGCCGTGGGTGCCGGCTACGGCCAGCACGTGACGGCCTTGCAATACGTTCTCAGACAACCATTGCGGTCCGCTGGTGTATGCGGCTCCCGCGTCCAGAATGGCCTCCATCAGTGAAAATTTGGGCGAACCGTCAGCCAGGCGCGCACGACTCACCACGTTGCCCACCACAAACATATCCGGCTTGAGGTCCATCTGCTCGGCCCCGAAACCCTCCACCAGTTCAATGCCCAAAGCACGCAACTGGTCGCTCATGGGCGGGTAAACGCCGGCGTCACAGCCGGTTACTTTGTGTCCCGCCTCGCGGGCCAGGACTGCCAGGCCGCCCATAAAGGTGCCGCAAATGCCAAGAATGTGAATGTGCATAGCCCGATTCTACGGACGGGCACAATGCGCTAATGGACACGCTGAAAGATGAACTTGCCGCCGCTGCGGCACGAATGGTGGTTGAAGAGGGGCTTGAATATGGAGCTGCCAAGCACCGTGCCGTAAAGCAATTGGGGTCGCCTGGGCGAACCGCATTGCCAGACAACGATCAAATTGAGGCGGCGGTTGAGGAATACATCAGCCTTTTTTGCGCCGATACCCAGCCGGCGGAGTTGCGTGCTTTGCGTGAACTGGCGCTTTTGTGGATGGACCGGTTAGAGGCGTTTCGGCCTCATCTGGGCGGTGCCGTGTGGCGCGGGACTGCGACGCGACGCTCCGATGTTTACCTGCAGTTATTTTGTGATGACCCTAAATCCGCAGAAATAACCATGATTGACAAAGGCATCCGGTTCGAGATTAGCTCTGTGACCGGTTTTAACGGTAAGCCCGTGGACGTGCTCAGCGTACATGCCTTGTGCCGTCCCTTGGGTGAGCATGTGGGTCTGCATTTGCTCATCTATGATTTCGATGATTTGCGTGGTGCCCTGAAAACCGATAGCCGGGGACGCACAGCCCGAGGCAATGCAGCAGCTTTGCGAAAAATGCTGCATGATGATGCACTATGAGTGAACTTGAATCCGAATTGAAAGTTGCGCCGACCCAAGGCATTTCACGCCGATATATTCTGACAGGCGCCGGAGTTGTCGCTGCGATGGCCGGAGGAGGCGTTGCGCTTTGGCGTTCACAACCCGCGGAGCCCGTGGTTCCGGTGCCTGTTGAAGGTTTTTGGGCAATGCAGTGGGAAACGCCACAAGGTGGAGTGGTCAAGCTTGCAGAACTACGTGGCAGGCCCTTGCTGATTAACTTTTGGGCTACATGGTGTCCGCCATGTATTGAAGAATTGCCGTTAATTAACGACTTCTATTTGAAAAATAAGTCGAACGGTTGGCAAGTCCTTGGATTGGCAGTTGATAAACCTTCTTCTGTCCAATCATTTCTCCAGCGCATGACGCTGGATTTTTCGGTCGGAATGGCTGGCTTGAACGGCAGTGAACTTGGTAAAAGTCTGGGCAATATTTCCGGGAGTTTGCCGTTCTCCGTAGTGATCGGTTCTGCCGGAGGCATTTTGAAGCGCAAACTAGGCCGGCTGAGCACTGAGGATTTGGCGCAGTGGTCTGGTTTAAAATAGCGCCTCATCAATTGATCTGCCTTTACGACAGGTCTGTCAAGTTTATAAATTTGGCTGCAATTAAATAATTTTGTCGTCTTTTGCGGTAATTTGCTGTAAATTCCGCGCTTAATTCACGACAGTTGTTGGAGACCCCATGGATTTACGAAAACTCAAAACTCTGATTGATCTGGTTTCTGATTCCAATGTGTCAGAGCTGGAGATCACGGAAGCTGAAGGCAAGGTACGGATCGTCAAGGGCGGTGTACCGATGGTTCAGTCATTTACTCACGCCCAAAATTTCCAGGCACCGGTCGCTCCCGCTGCCGCAGCGCCTATTGCAGAGCCGGTTGTAGCAGCGCCGGAAGTGCCTACGGGACACGCGGTCAAGTCGCCTATGGTCGGCACCTTTTACCGTTCGTCATCGCCCGGTGCCAAAGCATTCGTCCAAGTGGGCGACGCAATCAAAGCCGGAGAGACCATCTGCATCATTGAAGCGATGAAAATCCTCAACGAAATCGAAGCGGACAAGTCGGGAACGGTATCGAAAATTCTTTGTGAGAACGGACAAGCGGTTGAGTACGGTCAGCCTTTGTTCATGATCGAATAAGTAACGCACAGCCCATGTTCAAAAAAATTCTGGTCGCCAACCGTGGCGAGATCGCGTTGCGTATCCAACGCGCATGCCGCGAATTGGGGATCAAAGCGGTCATGGTTTATTCTGAAGCTGACCGTGAAGCGAAGTACGTCAAGCTTGCAGAAGAAGCAGTTTGTATTGGCCCGGCAGCGTCAAGTCTGAGCTACCTCAATATGCCAGCCATTATTTCGGCGGCCGAAGTAACGGACGCTGAGGCGATCCATCCCGGCTATGGTTTCTTGAGCGAAAACGCGGATTTTGCCGAGCGGGTAGAGAAGAGCGGATTTCAATTTATCGGACCTACCCCCGAATCCATCCGCATCATGGGTGACAAGGTGTCTGCCAAGCAGGCGATGATCCGTGCCGGTGTGCCATGCGTGCCAGGCTCTGAAGGCGAGTTGCCGGACGACGCTGTGCAAATCCGCCGTATTGCCAAGACCGTGGGATACCCTGTGATCATTAAGGCGGCCGGCGGTGGTGGCGGGCGCGGAATGCGAGTAGTGCACACCGAGGCAGCGTTGGTGAATGCGGTGCAAATGACCAAGGCGGAAGCGGCTGCGGCCTTCGGCAATCCCGCGGTCTACATGGAGAAGTTCCTTCAGAACCCGCGCCATGTCGAAATACAGATCATTGCGGACAAATTTAAAAATGCGGTCTATCTCGGTGAGCGGGATTGTTCGATGCAACGGCGCCACCAGAAAGTGCTGGAAGAATCCCCTGCGCCGGGCATCAATCGTAAATTGATTGAACGCATTGGTGAGCGCTGTGTGGCCGCATGTAAGAAGATTGGCTACCGTGGTGCTGGTACTTTCGAGTTCTTGTACGAAAACGGCGAGTTCTACTTTATTGAAATGAACACGCGGGTGCAGGTGGAGCATCCGGTCACAGAAATGGTGACCGGTGTCGACATTGTGAAAACCCAGATCATGGTTGCCGCGGGTGAAAAGCTGCCTTTCACCCAGCGTGACATTGTGGTGCGCGGGCACGCGATTGAATGCCGGGTTAACGCAGAAGACCCTTACAAGTTCACGCCCTCACCGGGGCGCGTGACCATGTGGCACGCACCGGGTGGTCCAGGGGTTCGTGTTGATTCGCACGTGTACACCAATTACTTTGTGCCGCCCAATTACGACTCGATGGTGGGCAAAATTATTGTTCACGGTGACACGCGCGATCAGGCCATGGCGCGCATGCGTACTGCGTTGGCGGAGACGGTAGTGGAGGGGATCAACACCAATATTCCATTGCATCGCGAACTGATGGTGGATGCCAAATTCATGGCGGGTGGAACCAACATTCACTACCTTGAACACTGGCTTGAGCAACACAAGCGCTGAGTGAACAATATGTTTGAGTTGCGACTGATGTGCCCGGAGAGCCGGGTCGAGAGCGTGAGCGATGCGCTCGATGCATTGGACGCCTTGAGTGTCAGCGTAGAAGACGCTGATGCGCAAACTGATGCCGAACAGGCGCTGTTCGGCGAGCCGGGAATGCCGCCGCCCAAAGACGGTTGGCAACGCTCCCGTGTGATCGCTCTTTTCGCGGAGGAGTCCGGTGCAGTGCAGGCAGCGGAGTTACTCAAGCTGCAGGATTTTTTTGAAGATTGTCAGGTGCTTGGCATTCAAGCGGTTCCGGATCAGGACTGGGTGCGATTGACGCAGTCGCAGTTCGCACCGGTTGAGATCACGCCTGAGTTCTGGATCGTTCCCACTTGGCACGAACCGCCGGCGCAAGCGGTGAAGGTGATTCGTCTGGATCCGGGGCTCGCGTTTGGTACGGGCACACACCCTACGACACGCATGTGTTTGCGCTGGATAGCCGCGCATCCGCTGGTAGGTTCTGTGCTTGATTACGGCTGTGGTTCCGGCATTCTGGCCATTGGAGCATCCAAATATGGCGCAAAGCGTGTCGTCGCGGTGGATATCGACGAGGCGGCAGTCAGCTCGACAAAGTTAAACGCTGAGGCCAATGCCGCCCCGCTGTCAGCGGGTTTGCCGGAGTTGGCACAAGGAACATTTGACCTGGTGCTCGCCAATATTCTGGCAACGCCATTGAAGGTACTGGCGCCCCTATTGTGCGCCCATGTTGCCGTTGGTGGAAATCTGGTTTTGGCCGGCATTTTGGAGCGTCAGGCCGATGAACTTATTGCAGCCTATGCGCCGTATTGCAAGCTCTCAGTAGCCGACAGCGAAGATGGCTGGATACTTATGTCTGCAGCAAAGTAAAGCTTTATTGCGGGCTCTACAATGGTTTGACAATGAGCCTGATTACCCAATGCCCCGCTTGTTCTACGATGTTCAAAGTCGTACCGGACCAGCTTCGGGTTTCGCAAGGTTGGGTACGCTGCGGACAATGCGATGAGGTTTTTGACGCCAATGCGCACATGCGCAATGTGGCACAGGAAACATCGCCCGAAACTGATCCGGCGCCGCTAGCTGCGTCATTGATAGAAGTCGGGCAGCGCTCCGACCAGCCTGTGACGCATGAGCGTGTGCAGGAGCAAAGCCCGTCTCATGAGGCCAATCGCTATGACTGGAGTGGCGTGCTGGAGAGTGACTCAGCCGACCCACCCTCCGAACCACTGAACGATGCATTTTTAGAAAAGAGTCCGCAGGAACTTGCTGCCGTGTCTCCGGTCAATGAGCGTGGGGAACCAATATTGGAGACCAGTGCGCCGTTGTCATTTATGGCTTCTAAGCCAGTAGAGCGCGCGCAGGGCAGGCGTGGACAGGGTGTTTGGGTGGCTGGACTTGTCCTTTTAATGGGGACAATGATTTTTCAGGTTGTGCTGTTGGAGCGAGACCGCTTGGTGGCCGCACAACCTGCGCTGAAACCCGCGCTTGTTGCCGTGTGTGAGGTGTTGCGCTGTAAGGTGAATGCATTGAGGCAGATTGAATCCATCGTCATTGACAGCTCTGCATTCTCCAAAGTGCAGCCCGATGTTTACAAACTCAATGTCACGTTGAAAAACACTGCCGCAGTGGAGGTGGCCAAACCTTCGCTAGAGCTCACGCTAACGGATTCACAGGATCAGGCGCTCATTCGTAAGGTGATTTCGCCTGCCGATGTGGGTGATAAGGGAGTGGTCATTGCACAGGCCGACGAAGTTAGCTGGGTGATTCCCATAGCGGTAATACATGCACCAGGCGGCGGGCAAATTTCCGGTTACCGCGTACTTGCTTTTTACCCATGAAAAAAGCCCGGACCGTGAGGTACCGGGCTTTGAAGCCAATCAATAAAATTGATTAGGGCTTGCCGGCCGTAGGAAACGGCCACGCAGCCTGCGGGTTCAGAGTGGTCTGAGCAGCAGGTGCAGCAGGCGCTGCTTTGGCAGCGGGTGCTTTCGCGGCTTTCTTCGCAGCGGGCTTTTTCGCGGCTTTCTTGGCAGCAGGTTTCTTGGCAGCAGGCTTTTTAGCCGCGGCCTTCTTCGCTACTGCTTTTTTAGCAGCAGGCTTCTTAGCTGCTACTTTCTTGGCAGCGGGCTTTTTGGCAGCAACAGCTTTTTTCGCTGGAGCGGCTTTCTTAGCTGCTGGTTTCTTAGCTGCTACTTTTTTTGCAGGTGCCGCTTTTTTAGCTGGTGCAGCTTTCTTTGCGGGAGCGGCCTTCTTAGCGGCCGGTTTTTTTGCAGTTGCCATAATTTTCTCCTTGATCAATTTACAAAGAGCACTTCCTGCTTGTTGGGTGACAGGAAGGGATTCATATCGTTGGGGAAAGCCCCAGCGGCATGAACGCGGTGACGCAAATCCAGTCCGCCTTCTTTGAAGCGGTATTGCATTTGCGAAGTTCTAAAAATCATAAGTACCCTAGTCCCAGGACAGTGCGCCGCCCGACTGATACTCAATGACGCGGGTTTCGAAGAAGTTACGTTCCTTCTTCAGGTCAATCATTTCACTCATCCACGGGAACGGATTCTCTTCATTGGGGAACAATGTCTCCAAACCGATTTGCGTTGCGCGGCGATTGGCGATGTAGCGCAGATAGCCCTTGAACATGGAAGCGTTCATGCCCAAAACTCCACGCGGCATCGTGTCTTCGGCATAACGGTATTCGAGTTCAACCGCCTTTTCAAACAATACTTTGATTTCTTGTTTGAACTCCGGCGTCCAGAGTTGTGGATTTTCTGCCTTGAGTTGGTTGATTAAATCAATACCAAAATTGCAATGCATCGACTCGTCGCGCAAGATGTATTGGTACTGCTCCGCTGCACCCGTCATTTTGTTCTGGCGACCCAGCGCCAGAATTTGCGTGAAGCCGACATAGAAGAACAAACCTTCCATCAGGCAAGCAAATACGATCAGTGATTTCAAGAGGGTTTGATCCGCCGCCTGTGTGCCGGTGTGGAAGTGCGGATCCATGATGGCTTCAATGAACGGAATCAGGAACTGATCCTTGTCCCGGATGGATTGCACTTCGTTATACGCGTTAAAAATTTCGCTTTCGTCCAAGCCCAGTGACTCAACAATGTATTGGTAGGCGTGGGTGTGAATGGCCTCTTCAAACGCCTGGCGCAGCAGGAACTGGCGGCACTCGGGCGCCGTGATGTGGCGGTAGGTACCCAGCACAATGTTGTTGGCGGCCAAAGAATCAGCCGTTGTAAAGAAACCCAGATTGCGTTTGACGATGCGCCGCTCGTCTTCGGTCAGACCATTGGGGTCTTTCCACAAAGCGATGTCGCGCGTCATGTTGACCTCTTGCGGCATCCAGTGGTTTGCACAGGTTGCGAGGTATTTTTCCCAAGCCCATTTGTACTTGAATGGAACCAGTTGGTTTACATCGGTCTGGCCGTTGATGATGCGTTTGTCTGATGCGCGCATGCGCTTGAAAGCAGCCGCAGCAGTTTGAGGCGCAGCTGCTTCAACGGAATTTACACGGGAAACGGGAGAAAAGTTTTCTTGCGTCAGCGGCACTTCGTTCAGTGCCGTACGCGAAAAATTTGTTTGCAGTGAGGGCTTGACTTCTTCGTCCCAGGACAACATAGGTGATTCCAATCTGTGAATTATGTGAGCAGCGAAAAGAAATGAAAAGCTTTCATACGATTCATGTCTTCCATGTGTTGTTCAATTGCATCGCATTGCAAATGCACTGCGACGCAATGGAACTAAAAATCACTGGCACGACTCGCATGTTGGATCGTCTACTCCGCAAAATTTGATGTCTGTTGCAGCGGTTGCTGACAATGCAATTTGCGATTGCGCTGCTGCCGCGGCTGCTTCCAGTGCGCTGGACATTTTGGTTGAACCAGCGCTGTCATTGCCGGATGAAACCGCATTCATGCGACCATTGCTAACGGTAGATTTTTCAGCGTGTGTAGCTGACATGGTGCGCAGGTAATAAGTGGTTTTCAAGCCGCGTACCCAAGCGAGTTTGTAGGTCTCATCAAGCTTTTTGCCGGATGCGCCAGCCATGTAGATGTTGAGTGACTGTGCTTGGTCAATCCACTTCTGGCGTCGCGCTGCGGCCTCTACCAGCCAACGTGTTTCCACTTCAAACGCAGTAGCGTAGAGCTGCTTGATTTCAGCGGGTACACGGTCGATAGGTGCCAGTGATCCGTCAAAGTGTTTGAGGTCCATCACCATCACGTCATCCCACAATCCCAGACGCTTGAGGTCACGCACCAGCGCGCTGTTGATGACCGTGAACTCGCCGGACAAGTTGGACTTGACCGACAGATTGCCGAAGCAGGGTTCAATCGAAGCGTCAACGCCAATGATGTTGGAAATAGTGGCGGTCGGTGCAATCGCCACGCAATTGGAGTTGCGCATGCCATCAGCCGCGATCTTTTTACGCAACGCGTCCCAATCTAGCGTGGCAGAACGGTCCACTTCCACGTAGCCGCCACGGGCGTTGGACAGTAGCTCCAACGTATCCAAAGGCAACACACCCTTGTCCCACAACGAGCCTTTGTAGCTGGAGTATTTGCCGCGCTCACGGGCCAACTCAGTCGATGCCCAGTATGCGTAGTAACAAATGGCTTCCATGGATGTGTCGGCAAAGGCGACTGCGGCGTCGCTGGCATAAGGAATACGCAGTGCGTACAGGCTGTCCTGGAATGCCATCACTCCCATGCCAACCGGGCGGTGACGCATGTTGGAGTCACGGGCCTTCTTGACTGCGTAGTAGTTGATGTCGATCACGTTATCGAGCATGCGCATCGCGGTGGTGATTGTGCGCTTGAGTTTGTCGTGATCGAGTTCTTTGCCGTTTGCGCCTTCTTTCAGGTGTTGCAGCAAGTTGACAGAGCCGAGGTTACATACAGCAGTTTCGGTGTCCGAGGTGTTGAGCGTGATCTCGGTGCACAGGTTCGATGAGTGGACGACGCCTGCGTGCTGCTGGGGTGAGCGCACGTTACAGGCGTCTTTGAAGGTGATCCATGGATGCCCAGTCTCAAACAGCATCGTGAGCATCTTGCGCCACAGATCGCTGGCTTCAATGGTGCGGGCAGGTTTGATTTCACCGCGTGCTGCTTTTTCCTCATAGGCCACGTAGGCCTTTTCGAAATCTGCACCAAACAGGTCGTGCAAATCCGGCACATTGGATGGCGAGAACAAAGTCCAAGTGCCCTTTTCCATCACGCGGCGCATGAACAGGTCGGGAATCCAGTTGGCGGTGTTCATGTCGTGCGTGCGGCGGCGGTCATCGCCCGTGTTCTTGCGCAGTTCCAGAAACTCTTCAATGTCCAAATGCCATGTTTCAAGGTAGGTGCAAACGGCGCCTTTGCGCTTGCCGCCCTGATTGACGGCGACAGCGGTGTCATTCACCACTTTCAAGAAAGGAACAACACCTTGGGATTCACCGTTGGTTCCTTTGATGTGCGAACCTAAAGCGCGCACGCGTGTCCAGTCGTTGCCTAGGCCACCGGCAAACTTGGAAAGCAACGCATTTTCTTTGATGGACTCGTAAATGCCATCCAGGTCGTCAGGCACGGTTGTCAGGTAGCAACTAGAGAGCTGCGAGCGCAGTGTGCCGCTATTGAAGAGCGTGGGCGTGCTAGACATGAAGTCAAACGACGACAGCACTTCATAGAACTCGATGGCACGTGATTCGCGGTCGATTTCGTTGAGTGACAGGCCCATCGCGACACGCATGAAAAATGCCTGAGGCAACTCAATGCGTTGTTTGCCCACGTGCAAAAAGTAACGGTCATACAAAGTTTGCAGACCGAGGTAGTCAAAGTTCAAGTCACGCTCGGACTTCAGGGCGGCTCCAAGGCGTTTCAGATCGAACTGCAGCAGTTTTTCATCCAGTAGGTCGTTTTCGATCCCTTTTTTGATAAAGCCGGGAAAGTAATCTGCATAGGCCTGCGCCATGTCAGCTTGTGCCACATCACGGCCCAGCACCTCACGCGAGATCGTGTGAAACAGCAAGCGGGCTGTAGCGTAGGTGTAATCGGGATCTTTTTCGATCAGTGTGCGTGCAGCAAGGATGGATGCCTTGTAAACCTCATCCATGGGTACACCGTCGTACAAGTTGCGCATGGTCTCTGAAACAATGGGGTCTGCCTTCACGTCAGCACCCAGTCCGGCGCACGCTGTCTCAATGCGTTCTTGCATTTTTTGCAAGTCGAGTTCAACTCGTTGACCACGGTCCAGCACGTGGAGAGTTGGCGCTTTGGGGGCCACCTGAGCCACCTGTTTGGCACGCT
>CANBYM010000107.1 GCA_947373605.1 Comamonadaceae bacterium | reverse complement strand
CGATTGCCGAGCGGCAAGCCCGCAGGCAGCGCGTCGAGACGTACGCAAATTATGACGTGATGGCTGATTGGCTCACAACCTGGAGCAATGATCCGTCAACGGCTTGGTTGTCTGAAAGTCCACAAGGACCGCAGCAGCAAGCTTTGAAGTGGCGTCAGTCCATGGAGAAACCGTAAGACGACAAAAGATTGAAAAGTCCAGAGCCGCAGTTTCTGTGACGTGGAAACCCACAGAAGAAGTCGCGCATGTCTAACCACACGAGCGCCTCAGTAGAAATCCCGCTCCTTCAGGGCCTGGCGGCTGTCAAAGGCGATATCATCGTTGCGCACAGCCCGGCATGCACGGCAACGTGGCGCTCGCCTCTGAAAAATTTTTAAGATTCAGCGGGATTCGGCCTCGACATTGGGATAACTTCGTCCTAATTAGGAGTCCTATGTCTACGCTACTGATTCACAACGCCCACACCATTGCCACGCAGGATGACGCCGAGCGCGAGCTTGTCAACGCCTCTATATTTGTGCGAGGCGGTCGCATTGCATTTGTGGGTTCCACTGCTGACCTGCCACCCGGAGCCTTTGAGGCTGACGAGGTCATTGATGCGACGGACTGCCTGGTCACGCCGGGGCTGGTGAATACCCACCACCATATGTACCAAAGCCTCACGCGGGCCATTCCGGGTGTACAAAATGCCGAACTGTTTGGCTGGCTGCGCGGGCTCTATCCCATCTGGGCGGGCCTCAATCCCGACATGATTTATGTGTCCACGCAGATCGCTATGGCCGAGCTGTTGCTGTCGGGCTGCACTACCAGCAGCGACCACCTTTACATTTACCCCAACGGCGTCCGGTTGGACGACACCATTGGCGCAGCACAGGAAATCGGCATGCGCTTTACCGCAACCCGCGGCAGCATGAGCGTTGGGCAAAGCCAAGGTGGCTTGCCGCCGGACTCGGTGGTGGAAAAAGAGCCATTTATCCTCAAAGACACCCAGCGTCTGATCGAGACCCACCACGACGACAGTTTCGGCGCTATGACGCATGTGGCAGTAGCGCCCTGCTCGCCTTTTAGCGTCAGCCGCGATTTGATGCGTGAATCTGCACTACTGGCGCGGCGCTACGGCGTACGCATGCACACCCACCTGGCCGAAAATGACCACGACCTTGCCTATTCCCGCGAGAAATTCAACTGCACGCCTGCGCAATACGCACAGGAACTGGGTTGGTTGGGGCCCGATGTGTGGCATGCCCACTGCGTAAAACTCGACGCCGATGGCATCAACCTGTTTGCCGCCAGCCGCACCGGGGTGGCGCATTGTCCGTGTAGCAATATGCGACTGGCCAGTGGCATTGCACCGGTAAGACGCATGCTAAATGCCGGCATCGCAGTTGGCTTGGGAGTCGACGGTAGTGCCAGCAACGATGGCGCGCACATGGTGGCCGAAGCCCGTCAGGCGCTGCTGCTGGCCCGAGTGGGCCGGGCCATGCAGCCACCGGATGTGCGTACCACCGAATCGGGCGAAACCCGTACCTTCTTCGGTTGCGATCTGGGTCCGACGGAGATGACCGCACGCGATGTGCTGCGCATGGCGACGCGCGGCGGTGCACAGGTTCTGGGTCGCAGTGACATCGGCCACCTGAGCGTGGGAATGTGCGCCGACTTATCAATGTTTGACCTAACTACCCTGTCTTTTGCAGGCGGGGCTGTACACGACCCGGTAGGGGCACTCCTGCTTTGTGCAAGCGCGCAGGCGGAGGTCGTAGTAGTCAACGGCAATGTTGTAGTGCGCAACGGGGAAGTTACGACAGTAGATTTAGGCCCGTTGATGGAAAAGCACAACGCCTTTGCGCGGCAGATTTGTACCAGCTAGTCCACTTTGGCGCCGGCTTCAAACCATGCTTTGATAAGATTTCTTTCCGCATCGGTGATTCCCGTAGCGTTGTTCATGGGCATGATGCGTGTGACGACTACGTTTTGGTAAATGGCCTGCGCATGCGAAGCAACACCTTGCGCGGAATCAAGACGCACGTTTTTCATCTGCACCTGAGCACCATGGCACATATAGCAACGTTGCGCAAAAATGGGCGTCAGCGTTTGGTAAGTAGGAACCTCTACGGCCGCGCTTTGAATCGAAGGCTTGGGTGCCATCCACACCACGAGGCCCACAATCACTACGATACCCGCCACCGCATAAGGCCAAGGATGTGCGTTGCGCTGCAACTTGTATCCGTGGCGCAGTACAAAAAACTGCCGTATGGCAGCACCGGCAAACATCATGCAGACGAGCACCAACCAGTTGTTAGGGTGGCCATAAGTAAAGCTGTAATGGTTGCTCAGCATGGCAAACAGTACCGGCAATGTGAAGTAGGTGTTGTGCACACTTCGCTGCTTGCCACGCTTGCCGTGCACCGGATCAACAGGCTCACCGGCCTTGATGCTGGCCACTACAGTACGTTGACCGGGGATGATCCAGAAGAACACGTTGGCACTCATACTGGTCGCCAACATCGCACCCATAAGCAAAAACGCGGCGCGCCCGGAAAACCAGTGGCAGGCCAGCCACGCAGCCACGCACACCAGCACTGCGACTAAGGCACCAACGATTGCATCCCCATTCTTGCGCTGACCGAATACCCGGCAAACGCTGTCGTACGCGAGCCAGAACACCACCAGAAAACCCAAAGCGGCTGCTACTGCAGCGCCAGGGCTCCAAGCCATCACCGACTTGTCTATTAAGTAAGTGCCTGCACTCCAAAGGTACGACACCGTAAAAAGTGAAAACCCCGTGAGCCAGGTGCTGTAGCTCTCCCAGTAAAACCAATGCAAGTGCGCCGGCAATTGCGGTGGCGATACGGCGAACTTGACCGGGTGGTAAAACCCGCCGCCATGCACCGCCCACAGTTCGCCGCTAACACCTTGGCGTTTGAGGTCTTCATCTTCGGGTGGTGTCAGGCTACTGTCCAGAAACACGAAGTAAAAAGAGGATCCGACCCACGCGATTGCGGTAATTACATGCACCCAGCGCAGCAGCAGGTTGGCCCAGTCAAGAAGATAAGTTTCCATAGTTCGTATGCCTTTTTAGACAACTTGCAAGAGTTGGGCCGCCACCGCCACAGCGATCGCCTGGGGGCGTTTGTCGGCAATGCCGGCAACACCAATGGGACAGGTAATCCGTGTCAGTTCAGCTTCGGCAAAACCCCGCACCAGCAATTTTTGGCGAAATGACGCCCATTTGGTTTTACTGCCAATCAAACCGACATAAGGCAGGTCCGCACGATCGCGCTGGCGCTTGAGGCACGCAGCAACGATATCCAGATCCTCCGCATGGCTAAAGCTCATGATGACCACCCGGGTATGTGGCGGCAAGCTGCCAACAGCGCCATGAACTGGCTCGGAATGCTCGCAGTGCACCGTATCGGGCATATCAGTCGGAAATATATGGTCGCGGCTGTCAATCCAATGCACGTCCATGGGAAGTGTGCCCAAAATGCGCGCCAGCGCCAAGCCGACATGCCCTGCGCCAAACAGAGCTACGGGCACGTGGTCGGACAGTAACCGCTGACGCAGCGCTTCGATGTCCGCACCACTGACCGGCTCATATTGCAAGCGCACTACACCACCACAACATTGGCCCAGGGACGGACCCAGGGCATAGGTGCAATGCAACGCCACCGGATCGCCATTCAAAAGCGCACGGGCATGTGCAATGGCGTCAAGTTCCAATTTACCCCCACCAATGGTGGCGATGGTGTGGTCTGCAAAGACTGCCATCCAGGTTCCGGCGTCACGCGGAACAGAGCCTTGCGTCGACTCCACCGTCACCAAAACGGTGCAGCAGGTGCGCAATTGCTCAAACAGTTGATTGCAGGCGTTCACAATTTGATACCTTTATGCGACTTGCGATGGTGCATCTACGGAGAGAATAGGCAGCAGCTTGGAAAAATTTCAAGCCATGGAGGCCCAAATGGGACCAAAAATAAATTTCTCGCCCTCGCACGCATCGATCCCGATCACCCGTTGGGGCAAGTGGTGTATTTGTATCGCAACGCTGGTGGCCGGTTGCGCCACCCCGCCTCCGCCGCCCGCTCCAACGCCAGCCCCCGTCAAGCCGGTAGCTCCACCGCAACCAGCTGCTGTGATTGAGCCCGAGTTCAAAGGACCGGTGTCGGCGGCAAACACGGCACTTGAATACCGGCGCGATGCCGCTGCACATCTTTATGCCAAGAATGGCGAACGCGTTTACAAGGGCAAAATGCCCCCTCTGCTGTACGCCATTGGTGTTTTGCAAGTGGAGGTCGACCGCAAGGGCAACGTGACCGATGTTCGCTGGATGCGCTCGCCCAGTCAGGCGCCGGAGGTGATGGCCGAAATCGTTCGCACCGTCAAGGCGGCGTCGCCCTTCCCCGCCCCTACCAAGCTTGGCAACGTGGTCTACACCGATACTTGGCTGTGGCACAAAAGCGGGCGCTTTCAACTCGATACGCTCTCGGAAGGTCAACTTTAAGCCTTCAAGGGGCTACGAGCCCCTGTAGGTGGAGTAGCTCCAAGGACTCACCAAGAGTGGTACGTGATAGTGCTGGTCAGCGTGGGCCACGCCAAAGTCCAGCGAGACTTTGTTCAGGAAGTTGGGCTCGGGCAAGGCTACGCCACACGACTTGAAATAGCCTGCCACTTCAAAAACCAGCCGGTAAGTGCCCACCCGCAAGTTGGTGTTGTCATAGAGCAGGCCATCGGGGTTTCGACCATCCGCATTAAGCACAAACTGTTTGACCAGCGTGGCGTTTTCTCCATGCGTGGTGTAAAGCGCCACCGCCATGGATGCGGCTGGTCGGCCATGCATAGTGTCCAAAACGTGTGTGCTTAAGCCCATGGTGGTGTCCTTACTGGTCAATAAATGTGTGGCCTCAGTCAAAGTGTATACACTTTTACAGCTTGAGGCTATCATGCCCGTATGGACGCCACGACCACCAGTGTCATTGTTGACTCGCTCACCCGCAGCATCGTGGAGCACCGTTTGCAGCCGGGCGAAAAGCTGGTCGAGCAAAAGCTGGCGGACCAGTTCGGCGTGTCTCGCACGTTGGTGCGTCAGGCCTTGTACCGTTTGTCGCAAAACCGCCTGATCCGTATCGAACCTGCGCGCGGTGCATTTGTTGCCGCCCCCTCGGTGGAGGAATCCAAACAGGTATTTGAAGTCCGTCGCATGCTGGAGGCGGGCATGACACGCGCCTTTATGGCGCAGGCGTCAGCGGCACACTTCGACGAATTGCAACAACACATGGCGCTGGAACGCGCGGCACTGGCCAAGGATGACGTCGCAGCGCGCACCGAACTGCTTGGAAACTTCCATGTGCGTATGGCGCAGCTCATGGGCAACACGGTTCTGGCACATTTATTGATGGACCTGATTTCACGTAGTGCCCTCATAACCCTGATGTACCAGTCCAACAACCAAGCCTGTCATTCCCACGATGAACACCAGCATATCGTTGATGCCATCCGCGCCAACAACGAAGCGCTTGCGCTGGACTTAATGGACCGCCACCTGCGCCATGTGGAGCAGGCATTGACCTTTCATCCGCCCCTGAAAACGACCGCATGACCCAATACGACTCCACCCTCCCCTACCCCCGCGATCTGGTGGGTTATGGCGCAAAACCACCCCATGCACAGTGGCCGGGCGGTGCCCGCGTAGCCGTGCAGTTTGTACTGAATTACGAAGAAGGTGGCGAAAACAGCGTGTTGCACGGTGATGCGGGTTCGGAGCAATTTCTTTCAGAAATGTTCAATCCGGCAAGTTATCCGGATCGGCACATCAGCATGGAAGGCATTTATGAATACGGATCACGCGCGGGTGTGTGGCGCATCCTGCGCGAGTTTGATCAGCGTGGTCTGCCGCTGACCGTATTTGGCGTGGGCATGGCCTTGCAACGTCATCCGGATTTGACTGCCGCGTTGGTGGAATTGGGCCATGAGATTGCCTGCCACGGATGGCGCTGGATTCATTACCAGAACATTGACGAGGCCACCGAGCGCGAGCACATGCATTTGGGCATGGACGCCATTACCCGCCTGACCGGAGCACGCCCCTTAGGCTGGTACACCGGGCGCGACAGCCCCAACACGCGCAGGCTGGTGGCCGACTATGGCGGTTTTGAATACGACAGCGACTACTACGGCGAGGACCTGCCCTTCTGGATGAAGGTTCGCAAGACCGATGGCAACGTAGTGCCGCAACTTATCGTGCCCTACACGCTGGACTGTAACGACATGCGCTTCGCGCTCCCACAGGGCTACTCCCACGCCGACCCGTTCTTCCAGTACCTCAAGGACACCTTTGACACGCTGTATGCCGAGGGTGACCCGGACGGCCTGAACCAGCCGTCCATGATGAGCATCGGACTGCACTGTCGTCTGCTGGGCCGCCCCGGACGAATCACGGCCTTGCAACGCTTTCTGGACCACATTGCGCGCTTTGACAAAGTGTGGGTCTGCAAGCGGCTGGACATCGCACGCCACTGGAAAGCTGTGCATCCATTCATCGGGTAAGCCATGACACTCACTCTCGCACAACTCAATGCCGCGACGTCCGCCGATGCACTTGCATGGCTGGACGGGCTATACGAACACTCACCCTGGATTGCCGAGGCTGCACTACACGAGCGCCCGTTTGCTTCGCTTTCACATCTCAAGCATGTGATGGCACGCATCGTCTCGGACAGTAGCCGCGAACTGCAGTTCAATTTGTTGCGTGCCCACCCGGAGTTAGCCGGCAAAGCAATGGTGGACAACAGCCTGACCGAGGAATCCACCAACGAGCAAGGCAAGGCGGGCCTCACGCAATGCACACCGGCTGAGTTTGAAAAAATTCAAACTCTCAACGCCGCCTACAACGCCAAATTCGGTTTTCCCTTCATCCTCGCCGTACGCGGGCCGCGTGGCATGGGACTGAATAAGCAGGCCATCATCGACACCTTTGAGCAGCGCCTGCAGGGGCACCCCGATTTTGAATTGCAGGAATGCCTGCGCAACGTGCACCGGATTGCCGAGATCCGCCTCAACGACAAATTCGGCGTGTCACCCGAGACGGGCAATCAGGTGTGGGACTGGCACGAAGCGCTGGCACAACACACCGACCCCGGCTATGCGGAACTCGGCCAACTCACGGTAACCTACCTTACCGATGCACATCGGGCGTGCGCACAACACATCAGCGCGGACATGAAGACCCACGGTTGCGATGAGGTGCACATTGACGCGGTAGGGAATGTAGTGGGCATCTACAAAGCTGCAGCGGGCGCTCCAGCCCTGCCCGCACTGTTGACGGGCAGTCACTATGACACCGTGCGCAACGGAGGAAAGTACGACGGGCGTCTGGGAATTTATGTGCCGCTGGCCTGCGTAAAGCGCCTGCGCGACCAGGAAAAACGACTGCCCTATGCATTGGAAATTGTTGCCTTTGCGGAAGAAGAAGGCCAACGCTACAAGGCCACGTTTTTAGGCTCCGGCGCGCTCACCGGTGACTTCGATCCGCAATGGCTGGAACAGCGCGATGCCGATGGTGTGTCCATGCGAGAAGCCATTCAACACGCCGGTCTGGATGTGGATGCCATTGCTGCGATACGCCGCGATCCTGCGCAATACCAAGGCTTTGTTGAAGTACACATTGAGCAGGGGCCGGTGCTCAACGAACTCAACCTGCCACTGGGTGTGGTGACGTCGATCAACGCCAGTGTGCGCTATGTCGGCGAAATCATCGGCACCGCCTGCCATGCGGGCACCACGCCCATGGACCGCAGGCGTGATGCGGCTGCGGCCGTGGCGGAGTTATTGCTATTTGTAGAAAGCCGGGCGACACGGGATGGCGATTCGGTGGGCACGGTGGGCATGTTGAACGTGCCCAATGGTTCGATCAACGTAGTGCCCGGGCGCTGCCATTTTTCGCTGGATTTGCGCGCACCTACTGATGCGCAGCGCGATGCACTTGAGCGCGATGTCATCCAAGCACTCCGAAGCATTTGTGAACTCCGCGGCGTGCGGCACACACTGACACAGACCATGCGCGCCAGTGCTGCACCCAGTGCGGCAGCGTGGCAACAGCGGTGGGAAGATGCGCTGCAAACGCTGGGTGTGCCGGTATACCGCTTGCCCAGCGGCGCGGGCCACGACGCCATGAAGTTGCACGACATACTGCCACAGGCCATGCTGTTTGTGCGTGGCCAGAATTCCGGCATCAGCCACAACCCGTTGGAGTCCACTACCAGCGACGACATGCAACTCGCCATTGACGCATTCACTTGCCTGCTAGAAAAACTGGGTGCAGACCAAGCTACTGCCCCCACCGCAGGCTAACAAATTACATTGCTCAAATAATTTTATGAACCACTACGAAAAAATTGACATCTGGATTGACGCCCACTTTGACGAGCAAGTGCAGTTTTTGCAGAAGCTCATCCAGGTGCCGACCGACACACCGCCGGGCAACAATGCACCGCACGCCGAGCGCACCGCCGAGTTGCTCAATGCCATGGGGCTTACGACTGAAAAACACGCGGTACCGGATGCCTTGGTGCATGCCGCTGGACTGCAAACCATTACCAATCTGGTGGTGCGTCGCCCCTACGGAAAAGGTCCAACCATTGCGCTCAACGCACATGGTGATGTGGTGCCACCAGGCGAGGGGTGGTCGCACGATCCCTATGGCGGCGAGATTGAAAATGGCAAAATTTTCGGCCGTGCGGCTGCGGTGAGCAAGTGTGATTTCTCCACCTACGCCTTCGCAGTGCGCGCATTGGAGTCGCTGGGCCTGCCGCTGCACGGTGGCGTGGAATTGCTTTTTACCTACGACGAAGAATTCGGCGGTGAAGTTGGTCCGGCGTGGTTGTTGCAAAACAAACTTACCAAACCGGATTTGATGATTGCTGCGGGCTTTTCGTACCAGGTGATTACGGCGCACAACGGATGCCTTCAAATGGAAGTGACGGTGCACGGCAAGATGGCGCATGCCGCCATTCCCGATTCGGGTGTCGATGCGCTGCAGGGCGCTGTAAAAATTCTCGAAGCTTTGTATGCACAAAACACGCTGTATAAGCAGGTGCGCTCCAAGGTGGAAGGCATCACCCACCCTTACATTAATGTCGGCATGATCGAAGGCGGCACCAACACAAACGTCGTCCCTGGACGCGTCACGATCAAGCTTGACCGCCGCATGATCCCGGAGGAGAACCCGGCAGAGGTGGAAGCCAACCTGCGCAAAGTGATTGCCGACGCTGCCAAGGAATCAGCAGGCATCACCGTAGACATTAAGCGCCTGCTGCTGGCCAACGCGCTCAAACCGCTGCCCGGCAACAAGCCACTGGTTGACGCGCTGCAAAAGCACGGTGGTGTGGTGTTTGGCGAGCCTATCCCCGCATTGGGCACGCCGCTGTATACCGATGTACGCATCTTCTGCGAAGCCGGTATTCCCGGTGTTATTTACGGTGCCGGCCCGCGCACCGTGCTGGAGTCGCATGCCAAGCGCGCCGATGAGCGACTGGACTTGGCCGACCTGCGCCGTGCTACGAAGGTAGTGGCGCGTACGCTACTGGACTTACTGCACACTCCGGTCTGAACATAGTGCTGCCCGGCGACGATTTCTCCAACTGCACTGCGCTGGTGGTGGACGGGAACCCCAATTCCCGTTCGATCCTGGTCGCGCAAATGCGGGATTTGGGCGTGCGCCAAGTCACGCAATCCACGCGCACAGTGGATGCGCGCCGGCATTTGGAATCGCAACGCTTTGACTTCGTGGTGTGCGAAATGCACTTTGCCGACGAGTCCACGTCGGGGCAGGATTTGTTGGACGACCTGCGGCGCAACCAGTTGCTACCGTTTCATACCGTGTTCCTCATGATCACCGGCGAGGCCACATACACCAAGGTGGCCGAGGCGGCTGAGTCCGCGCTGGACGGCTATTTGCTCAAGCCCCACAAGGCCACGCATCTGGCGGAGCGGCTGCGGGTGGCACGCATCCGCAAGTTGTCCTTGCAGGAAATTTTTGACGCTATCGACGCGCAGGAGTTTGAACGCGCCGCCTCGCTTTGCATGGAGCGGTTCGAGTCCAAAGGCCTATTCTGGTTGTACGCCGCTCGCGTGGGCGCTGAGTTGCTGCTGAGACTGGAGCGATACGACGATGCACAAGCGCTGTACCAGGCGGTAGTGGCCGCCAAGACCCTGCCATGGGCCAAGCTGGGCATTGCCCGGTCACAACTTGAAGCGGGTCGCTTCACACAGGCCACGTCGACCCTAGAAAAACTGATTGATGAAGATGCCGATTTTGCCGATGCCTATGATGTGATGGGCCGTGCGCAGTTTGAATTGGGCCAGTTTGATAAGTCGCTGGTCACCTACAAAATGGCTGCGACTCTCACGCCCGCTTCCATCACACGCTTGCAAACTGCTGCACTCATGACCTTTTATGCAGGCGATTTTGCCGAGGCGGGCCGCCTGCTGGACCGGACTGTGCGTATGGGCTTGGAATCCAAAATGTTTGACGTGCAAACACTGGTGCTCTTTGCTTTTACACGTCTGGAGCTGGAAGACCGTAGGGGCCTGCAACGTTGTCTGGACGACTTTGCGCGGCTGGTAGAGCGCAACCCGGACAACCACCGCACCCAGCGACTCGCAGCGTTTGTAGAGCTACTCAACCTATTACAGCACCATGAAGTTGCCGCAGTGTTGGAGTCCACCAAACTGCTGTCAGGTGAAATCATGAGCCCCGAATTTGACTTTGAGAGTGCCGCCAACATGCTGGCCCTGCTTACACAGATGCGATTGCGAAGCGTGCACTTCATCGAAGCCGACACCGTGATTGAAACCATCGCCCTGCGCTTTTGCAGCAACCGTGCGGTGACCGAGCTGCTGGCAGCCAGCGCCAGCGCCTACGTGCCCTATGCAGAGCGGGTACGAGCCGCGCAAACCACAGTGCTGGAATACGCCGAAGGCGCCATGGCACACCACATGGCGGGCGACACGACCGCGGCTGTCAATGCGCTGTTAGCGCATGCTAAAGATACGCTCAACGTGCGACTGATCGACAACGCCTACCAACTGCTGGTCAGACAGGGCGACAAAGTTGTTGATGCGAATGCACTGAAGGCAGGCGCGCTCAAATTGCGCGCATTGGCCGGTGCCGGCAATCGCAAAGTGTCTTTGGGCAACCAAAAGCGCCAGGCCGGCGGTGTAATGTTGCGCACAACCACACGACTGCAACCTGACCAGATCCCGTCTTCATTTGCACCCCTCTGATATCTGCCTTGCGGTGCAGTTAGAATACGCGCCACAGGAAGCTTGGCCGAGCGGTTTAAGGCACCGGTCTTGAAAACCGGCGAGGATGTGAGTCCTCCGTGAGTTCGAATCTCACAGCTTCCGCCGGACACCTATATTCCATGCGGGTTGCAGCCGGTTCTCATTGAATATGTACCAATCAATGTGCCAACCGCTATAAGACTTAGTGAAGCGTTCTGATGCTTCCCGCTGTTTTGATACAGCGACCAATGGCAAAGTTCACCGACCAATTCGATAGACACGATCCGTTCTCATTTCTACCAAGCGGCATTGCTTTTACGTGGCCTGCAATATTGCTGCGCGACGCCAGGGTTCTTCTCAATGGTTTTGATAAGGCCGAATTAATTGAGCTTGCTCAAGCGGTAGAGAAGTTGCTTACTGCCTACGCCGATCCGAAAGATTTTCCTTTCGAGAAAGAACATTGGATTTGGACTCGTGCCAAACCGGAGTGGCTCACAGATTCTGATTTCAAGAGCAGCGGTTCCATTCGTGACGCCTTTGAAGACCTGAACATCTTTCTTGCCATGCATGACCACTCAAAGCTTGACGTCAATCCAAGCCTGAAAGCCCGCACAGAGGAATGGCATCTACTAGCAACAATGGCGATTTGGAAACTCATCGATTCATGGAACATAGCTCATGGGCAGGTCGTCGGGAAATTTAACCCTAGCCTCACACGCTCAAATAAGGATATTCGGTCTTTCGAAGCGACTAGCTTAGCCATGGAAGCCCAAGCCTGTTGCTCATCAGCCCTTCAAATTAAAGAACGGGCTCGGTATCTTGCGGATTTAAATGCAGTTCGTGACCATCGGGAAAAGCAAAAAAAGAAAACTGTCGCTAAGAAAGGAGCCGACGCAAGAAGCAAAAAATACGAGACATATCGAGAGAAAGCTATCGCATTGGCAAACTCACGAAAGTTCGACTCACAAGATGAAGAGGCTCGTTGGATTTCCGACAAATTGGAATACGCGCCAGAGAAATTTGTACCAATGTCCAGTATCAAAACCTGGCTCAGAAAGTACCGGAAGAAGGTCT
>CANBYM010000106.1 GCA_947373605.1 Comamonadaceae bacterium | reverse complement strand
GTTGGTTCCCTTGGCCAGCAGCACGTTGGGGCTCAATCCAGATACCCGTTATTTGCTGGTATCCCGCGCACTTCCGCCTAATCTCGTGGCCAATGCGCTGGCTGTTGAAGTTGCTAATCGAGAGTACCAGGAGCGCGCACTTGCGCGTTCGGGCTTAAAGCGCATGTACATCGGCACGCTGACCTTAAGTTTGTTTTTGGCCGTGTTCGGCGCAGTATTGTTGGCGGTTGTGCTTGGCAATCAGATTGCAAAACCATTACTGGTGCTTGCCGAAGGTGTGAATCAGGTCGCCGCCGGTGACCTGACACCCAAGCTTGCGATGCAGGGCAAAGACGAACTCGGTGGATTGACCCGCGCCTTTGCCACCATGACAGCGCAACTCTCAGACGCACGTCGCGAAGTGGAGCGCAGTATGCGCCAGGTGGACGCGGCACGTGCCAATCTGCAAACGATTCTGGACAACTTAACTTCCGGCGTCATCGTACTGGGAGCGCAAGGACACATTCGCTCATCCAACCCGGGGGCAACCCGGATCCTCAAAATTCCTCTGGGCGCCTTCGAGGGCAAACCGCTTCAATCGGTGCCAGGCTTAGAAACCTTCGGACAGTCTGTTCAATTGCAGTTTGATGAGTTTCTGGAAAGTCAGCGTGAGCATGATCTTGACCATTGGCAACAGTCCTTCGAGTTAGGTGGCAGCAATGCGCCCTTGCATACACCTTTTGATCGGGCGATCACACTGGTTGCGCGCGGCGCAGAATTGCCCGGCAATTCGCGGCTCCTAGTGTTTGATGATATTTCGGACATTGTTTCGGCGCAACGTGCCCAAGCCTGGGGTGAGGTGGCACGCCGTCTGGCACACGAGATTAAGAACCCGCTCACCCCCATACAACTTTCTGCTGAACGGCTTGAAATAAAGCTCAGCGGCAAGCTACAAGCGCCTGAGCAAGCAGTGCTTAACAAGTCAGTGAAAACTATTGTGGATCAGGTAGATGCTATGAAGCGTCTGGTCAACGAGTTCCGTGACTACGCCCGGCTTCCGGCGGCTGAACTGAAGCCGGTTAACTTAAACGACTTGATCGGCGACGTCATGCATCTGTATGAAGTGGAGTCGGCGGTGGCTCCAATCGAGTTGGATCTGGATATAAGCAGCCCGATGGTCATGGGGGATGCTCAGCAGCTGCGTCAGGTCATCCATAACCTATTACAAAATGCACAAGACGCAACCGAATCCGCCCACCATGAGGGCCGCCCTATTGAGCCCATAGTGATAAAGACGCAATGGAATTCCAGCAGTGCACGTGTACGTTTAAGCGTGCTGGACCATGGCGCAGGTTTTGCAGACCCTATACTCAAACGCGCGTTTGAGCCCTATGTCACCACGAAATCCAAGGGTACAGGTCTGGGACTTGCCGTAGTTAAGAAGATTGCCGACGAACATGGCTCACGAGTGGACATCGTAAACCGCACAGTAAACGGCAAAATTGTCGGGGCGCAAGTGTCGCTATCATTGGCAGCACAAGAAAAGGCACTGGGGTGAGCACAGTCAAATTTTCAAAGGGAACGCGCGGGTAAACATGGCAAATATTTTGGTAGTAGATGATGAGCACGGAATCAGGGACCTGCTTTGGGAAATTCTCAATGATGAGGGCCATCAGGTAGAGCTGGCTGAGAATGCAGCGCAGGCACGCGCAGCGCGTTCCCGTGAGCGTCCGGATCTGGTGCTTCTCGATATCTGGATGCCTGATACCGATGGCGTTACCTTGCTCAAAGAATGGTCCACCACGGGTCAGCTTAATATGCCGGTCATCATGATGAGCGGTCACGCCACCATAGACACTGCGGTTGAGGCCACCAAAATCGGCGCGCTCGCGTTTCTTGAAAAACCCATCACCATGCAAAAGCTGCTAAAGGCAGTAGAGCAAGGTTTGGCACGCAACAACCTGCGCAAACCCGGGCCAGCAGAAATTCCGGTGCGTACGGTAGTACACGAAGAAGTAGCTGATTTTGTTCCTTCCATCATTCAGTTGCCTGCCGATAACGGGCCGCAGTCCTGTCAAAGTTTCACCCTCGATAAGCCTCTTCGAGAGGCACGTGATGAGTTTGAGAAAGCATACTTCGAATACCACCTTGCTAAAGAGAATGGCTCTATGACACGGGTGGCTGAAAAGACAGGGCTTGAACGTACACATCTGTACCGCAAGTTGAAGCAACTCGGCGTTGACCTGACACGTGGTAAGCGAAGCGCTGCTTAAACAAACAAGTTCTGTATTAAACGCTAATAGTTACTGCTATAATCTATGGCTCGGCCCGGTAGCTCAGTCGGTAGAGCAGAGGATTGAAAATCCTTGTGTCGGTGGTTCGATTCCGCCCCAGGCCACCAATTTGATCAACCCATCATCACGATGGGTTTTTCTTTGGAAAAATATTCGGATTACATGCGGGAATAGCTCAGTTGGTAGAGCGCAACCTTGCCAAGGTTGAGGTCGAGAGTTCGAGACTCTTTTCCCGCTCCATTTGCTTCCCCTTATGCACTAAGCCGTCCTTTACAGTGGAATGGAACTTGCTGCTAGTGCCGGGGATGTGCATGGAACGCTAGTGCCGGGGATGTGCATGGAACATTTCTAAGCGGCAATTGAAGCAAATACAAATCGAACTTCGCGGCAATGTACTGCGATGACATGGCAAAAAAGGAGGAGACAAAATGACTAATAACCAAGTGCACTTGCAAAGTGGGCATGGACAATTCCGGATTGAAAGCGACTGTGGCTTGCAAGCCCAGCACTGGTCTGCTGAGGACGCCAAAGTGATCTTGGTGCATGATCGGTCTTTGGCGGTGGCAATGGCCGCCAAAAGCCTGAGTTCGGGCTGCAAGGGGGAAGTGCGGGTGGTCTACATGCCTACCGGAGAGGTTATCTTCAGAAAACGGAACTGAGTTCCGTTCGCCCTAAAAATTTTGGCACTTCGCAAGCCCGAGCCCGCGATTTAGTAGTGCGCGGCGGCTGGTTCTGATATCGCCTTGTGGGCATCAATTCGTGAACTGTTTCTCTGGTAATTGCTTTCGTGCAATTCCAAGGTAGCAATGATGGTATCGATGCTTTGAAGAAAGTCTTCTTTGCGCAAACATGGGTTATCGGAGAACATATTCAGCGCCATATCTGCCACATCTGGCTTGCCAGCGCGCCTTGCCCAAGACTTAACTTCGCAATAGGCCAGCAATGCCAATCGCCCGAGTTGATCGTGTTTGCGTGCGAAGCGTAAATCAGCAAGCAAGTCTTCGAGACTGAGTTGAACGTTTAGAAATGGAGTCATGTTGCACTGCAGCATGAAACCAAATTCTTACTGGAAACTTACAAAAATTTATATCGTAGTCCATGTGCTGCAAATCATTCCACAAGTGGACGGCACATGGTTTCTTGGTCGGGCCAAAGCTGAATCAGCTTGGATGTCAGCATCTTCTTGCCCTGGACGCCCAATTTGTGCACTAAGTCTCGCGACCAGATTATCTTTTTAGTGTCATAAAGTAGAAAAAATAGAGCTGGTCAGTTAATATTGACTGATACTAATGAAGGTGTTGGATGCTCAGTAGGTTTTTTGGTAAGGGCGACAAGTCTGCCGAATCGCCTCCAAAAGAGGCGCGGGATACGCGCGGCTTGGAAGTGGTTGAAGACGATCCAGATACGGCATGGAGCATGTGGGACAGCGCATTGGCCGAACAAGACTCCAAACAGTTGTTCGCACCCGCAGACTCTGCTAATTTTGATGGTGATAGTGCGGTGATTGTTAACAACAAGCCTATTACAACCAAACCGGCTGAACTGGAACAAAGCACACAACCCATGACACTTGAGGAGCTTTCGCTGGAACAGCGCAAAGACCGGGCATTGCAAGTAGTCGAGCTTCACCACCGGCGTATTGCCAATACCATTCGTACACTTTGGGGCTACAAAGAGTGTGCGATCTATATCAATAAATTGATCATGTCCGGCGGAGATGGAATGGGACAGGCAAGGGTTGGTTTCAATCAGGACGCCGTTCAGGCCATGTTGGCGCTGTCCGACATCCACGATGCGCAGTTTGGCGCACCGGATGATGGCGGTGGCCTGGGATTCTCTCTTTAGCGCGCTGTTAGCGAGTCTGTGCAGCGACTGCAGCTGCGGCGCTTGCCTTTAAAGCAAACTCTGCCCGCAGCGCACGCAATTTCTCCCTTGGATCTTCCTTGACGGTCGCCTGGTCCAGAGCCATTTCCGCAATAAAGCGACTGGGCAATGTGGAGATCAGTTCCCGACCTTTTTTGCGTTTACGGGTCCAACTTACAGCGAGACTGCGCTGGGCGCGGGTGATGCCCACATACATTAACCTGCGTTCTTCCTGTAGCCTCAAAGCCATGGATTCATTGGCGGCTTCGTGGTCTTGACTTGAGCCGCCTAATGACTCGGCACCATCGCCCATCTTAAAGGGCAGCATACCCTCCGTCACGCCGACAAGCAGCACATGCGGCCACTCCAGTCCCTTGGAGGCGTGTAGTGTGGACAGAGTGACTACATTCTGGTCCTTCTCGCGTTCGCTGATGGTCGAAAGCAGCGCAATTGTTTGTGAAACTTCCAGCAGGTTTTTAACCTCACGCTCAGCAAGTCCGGTTCCGTCGCCGATCTGCCCGCCGCAGCGCTGCGACATCCACTCACAAAACTCCAGCACATTACCCCATTTGGCAGCAGCCACCTTATCGCTTTCACCGCCGTCCAGCAGGTGCTTTTCGTAGCCAATTTCTTTCAGCCAGTCGGCCAGAAACGCAGCGGCGTTTTCGGCGCCTTCCGTGTGCCGAGCACGAAACTGCAAATCGTTAACGTAGCGCCCGAACTCATGAAGACTACCCAAGGCCTTAGCGCTCAGCATTGCGCCCAAGGACGAAGAGAATAAGGCTTCAAACAAGCTAACTTTGTATTGGCTGGCAAACACACCCAGCGATCCGAGCGTCTGGTGACCTATGCCGCGTTTGGGCGTAGTGACGGAGCGCAGAAAAGCCGGGTCGTCATCGTTATTGGCCCAAAGGCGAAACCAGGCACAAAGGTCTCGAATTTCTGCGCGGTCAAAAAAACTCTGGCCGCCCGATACCTTGTACGGAATATTGGCCTTTCGAAGCGCCTTCTCAAAAGGTTTAGCCTGATGGTTGGCGCGATACAGAATGGCAAAGTCGCGGAACTCTTTGTACTGCGTACCTGCCTGCGCTAGCGCGCCTTCCGCGCGCAAACTTTGAATGCGTGCCACTGCGCGCTCCGCCTCGTGTTCCTCGTTATCGGCGTCCACGACCCGAACGGGCTCCCCTTCTCCCAGATCGCTCCACAGGTTCTTCGGGAACAACTTCGGGTTCGGCCCGATCACGTTATTGGCCGCGCGCAGGATGGCGCTGGTGGAGCGGTAGTTCTGCTCCAGCTTGATAACTTTCAGGTCCGGGAAGTCCACCGGCAGCTTCTTCAGGTTGTCCAGGGTGGCACCACGCCACCCATAGATGGATTGGTCGTCGTCGCCCACGGCGGTAAAGCGCGCACCTTCAGTCTTGCCACCCACCAGCAACTTGAGCATTTCATACTGCGTAGCGTTGGTGTCCTGGTATTCATCCACCAGCACATGGCCCATGAGTTGCTGCCAGCGTGCGCGCACCTCTGCGTGGTTTTGCAACAGCTTCAATGGCAGGCTGATCAGGTCGTCAAAGTCCACACTTTGATAGGCGCTCAATCGTTCTTCATAGCGGCCCATCACCACAGCGGTCTGACGTGCATTGTCATCCACAGCCAGAGCAAGTGCCTGCTGCGCATTCAGCCCAGCACTTTTCCATCCACTGATGGTCCATTGCCACTGTCGTGCGGTAGCGGCATCAGTGGTGCCGCCCGCGTCTTTGAGAATGCTGGTCACATCATCGGTATCCAAGATGCTGAACTGGGGCTTGAGGCCCATCACGCCACCATCCTGTCGCAGCATGCGCACACCCAACGCATGAAAGGTGCACACCATCACATCTTTGGCGGCTTTGCCGATCAGGCTTTTGGCACGCTCCCGCATTTCTGCGGCTGCTTTATTGGTGAAGGTGATGGCGGCAATGCGCTGCGGCGCCATACCCGTTTGAATGAGGCGGCCGATCTTGTGGGTGATCACCCGCGTCTTGCCCGAACCAGCCCCCGCCAGTACCAGACAGGGACCATGCAGGAAATTAACCGCCTCTTGCTGAGCAATATTCAAACCGTGGGGAGCAGGTGCAGACATCAGGGAGACAGCAATTCGTAAAACAGTTGACAGGCGGGCATCTTAACGGGTGACACAATCCGAACGTGCTGCAAATTCTCACCGTCACTTTTCCATTCTTCGCATTGGTTTTATGCGGCTACCTTGCTGCGCACCACGGTCTGCTGCCATTGGCATCTATCCCCGGACTCAACGGGTTTGTGCTCTTCTTCGCACTTCCGTGCATGCTGTACCGCTTTGGCGCCACCACACCGATCGCACAACTGATGGATGTGCGCGTTGCCTTGACCTACTTGGCCTGCGCCCTGACCATGGTCACATTGTGTATCGCAGTGACCCGCCACGGACGCATCGGCTGGAACGACGCGGCCTTCGGCGCGCTGGTGGCAGCGTTCCCTAACACAGGATTCATGGGTGTTCCCCTGCTGGTGGCATTGCTAGGCGCCAAAGCGGCCGGTCCGGCCATCGTCACCATTGTTGTGGACATGGTGATTACTTCGTCGCTGTGCATTGCTTTATCGCGCCTGAATGCAGGTCAGGGCGCATCCGCCTCGCGGGCTGCACGCAATGCGTTGAAGGGCGTGGCCACCAATCCGATGCCTTGGGCCATCCTGGGTGGCGCATTGGCTTCCGCACTGCAGATTACTTTACCCAAGCCTGGGGCCGCTACGCTGGGCATGCTGGCTGATGCGGCCACCCCTGTAGCCCTATTCACCATAGGCGCAGTACTGGCCCGCTCGCAAATTCAGGCGGTCACTGACGCCGCACACGCGGCGGTGTGGAGCGAAGTGCTGCCCGTCGCTGCACTGAAATTGTTTGTGCACCCGATGCTGGTGCTGGCAGTCGGCAGTGCGACGATTTATTGCGGCGTGGCCTTGGATCGATTCGCGCTGACCGTGCTGGTTCTGGTGGCCGCTTTGCCGAGCGCCAGTAACGTGTCCATGCTGGCCGAGCGCTTTGGTGCGGATAACGGGCGCATTGCCCGCATCATCATGGTCTCTACCGCGCTGGCGTTTATTACCTTTTCCGCCGCAGTCGCCTGGATGACCGCTTAAATTCGATCAATGCTTGGAGATGAAAAAGTAAACTCAAACAACACTTGCCCTGTAGCGCCGTTTGCATCAAAACTGTATTCACTGCTCCGCGCCTGTGATCGCCCGATGCGCACCACGCTGCAAGCCCGGGTGCCGTAGTCCGGCGTGGCAATAAACGGGGCCGAAAGGGCAAGTTCACGCGCAAGCGCAATGCCGGTGGATGGCAAATCGGCGTCATCCGCCTGTCGGCGGTCCTGCAATATCGAAAGGATGGCCGTATCGGTAATAGTTTGCGCATCGTTGCCCGATAAAGCCCTCAAGCCGTTTTTGACGCGCTCCAGTTTGGGCCAAGGGGTGTCAAAGTTGGCATTGGAAACGCCGGATATTCCGGGCGCGATATACAGCGAGCGCTTGTAGCGGCTCTCAAAACCCATCAACATGCTGCCGTCATACAGCAGCAGATTAAACGGGTTGTATCGATGGGCTTTGACGGAGAGTTTTTCCAGGTACGACTCTGCACTGAACGAAGCTTGCAGAAATCCCGCCACCAGTTCACCCCGCGATGGCGCCTCGACAAGTTGATCATGGCTACTTCGGTAATTGGTAAGTACCGCGAGGCATCCCCTGCGGTTCAGACCCAGCCAGGTTCCGCCGGCTTGTAGGTCCTGGCCCGCCAGCACCCGTTGATCCGTCCACCAGTGCATAGGCAGTGCCGGGCGTGCATAAAACTCATCACGGTTGCCGATGAGTAGCAAAGGGGTTGTACTTCCGGGTTGCCAGTTCCAGGCGATGAGGCACATGATTGCGCTTGTGTGGTTGAGCTTGAATTAAATCGCCAGCGGATCGACGTCAATCGCCCAGCGGACCACGCCCTTGCATTGCGGCGCTGCGCGAGCGGCATGCAATGCACCCTGCCATCCGCCCAAAAACTTTTGTAGCGCCGTACGGGACGGGCTCTCTATCAGCATCTGTGCTCGCTCCACATTGGCAATGCGCTGAATGGTCATGGGCACCGCCGAGTAAAGCGTGATTTGCTCCAGCACTTGCGTCCAGTCTTCGCCCCACTGCGCCATACCCGACTGCGCATCCAGCGCGTCCGTGCGCGCGATATTCAACAGCGCTTGGGCAGCCTCCTGCGTGCGTGCTTCGGCCCGCACCAGCGCCTGCGCGCTGAACGGCGGCATGGCGGCCTGCTCGCGCTCTAAAAGTTGTTGCTCTGCAAACGTGGGGTAGTCATGCATTTTGAGCGCGGCATACAGCGGGTGCGCGGGCTGAAAGGTTTGAATCCACACCTCGCTTTGCGCGCCCAATGCAGCGTCGCGCCCGCTGCGCCCCGCCGCCTGCATCAGCAGGCTGAACAATCGCTCGGGCGCACGAAAGTCGCTGGAGAACAGGGCTCCATCTGGGTTAACGGCCGCCACCAGCGTAATGCGACGGAAGTCGTGGCCTTTGGCAATCATCTGTGTTCCGACCAATACATCCACCTCGCCCGAATGTACGGCAGCCAGTTGCGCCTCCAAACTGCCTTTGAGCCGGGTACTGTCCGCATCAATGCGCTCGATGCGCAGTGGTAACCCCTCGGGGCACCCCGTGGTGACTGAGCCGGCTCGTGTTACATCGGAAAGCAGCTCAGCCAAATGCTCTTCGAGCTGTTCGGTGCCACGGCCCAAGGGTGCAATGTCCGGGTTGCCGCAGCCGGGGCAGGCGCGGGGCACGCGTTCGGTGAATCCGCAGTGGTGGCAGCGCAGCGTGCGGTCGATTTTGTGAAAAACCCTGAATGCACTGCAGTGTGGGCATTCGCTTTTCCAGCCACATTCGGTGCAATGCAAAACGGGTGCGTAACCTCGGCGGTTCAAAAACACAAGGCACTGTTCGCCGCGGCTCACGCGTTCCTTGATGGCGTCCAGCAGCGGCAGTGAAAACACCGCCCGACGGGGCTGGTGGTTCATGTCAACCCGACGCACCAGCGGCAGCGCGGCGGTCTGGCCGATGCGCGAGGGCATATGCAAGCGGACATAGCGTCCGCCGTCTGCGGCAGGGCGACTTTGGTGCCAGCTTTCCAGCGACGGTGTGGCCGAACCCAGAATGACCTTGGCGCCTTCCATTTGCCCACGGTATACCGCCAGGTCACGCGCCGAATAGCGCGCACCTTCGCTGCTTTTGTAGCTGGGGTCATGTTCTTCGTCCACCACGAGCAGGCGCAGTTTCGGCATCGATGCAAAAACCGCCATACGCGTGCCCAGTACGATACGTGCCACGCCGCTGTGTGCGCCCAACCAGGCTTTAAGGCGTTGCGGATTGGTCATGCCGCTGTGCAGGGACACCACCGACTGCTCCCCATACATGGGCTCAAAGCGCTCCTTGAACCGTGACTCCAACTGCGGAGTCAGGTTGATTTCCGGCACCATGATCAGCGCCTGCGCACCCGGATCATCAGACAGTAGTTTTTGCACGCAATGCAAGTAAACCTCGGTCTTGCCGCTGCCGGTAGCGCCAAACAGTAAAAACGGGCCGGTTTGAGATTCGATCTGTGTCACCGCCATTGACTGTTCGGCACTTAGCTCCAGCGGCGGTACCGAAGTGGTGTTCTTCGCAGTGACCAAGGAAGCGGGGCGTTTGAGGCGCCGCTGCATTTGGGCAGGCGAGAGCTCGCGCAACTGCGGAGGCAGTGCCGCAAGCGCCACTTCGCCCACCGAACGTTGGTAATAGCGCGCCGCAAAACTTACCAGTTGCTGCCAGTGTGCACTCAGCGGTGCGATACCTTCAAGCGTACCGGCAACATCGCGCACGCGGCCGGGGTCGATCTCGCCGGTTGCTTCCAGCGCATCGGATTGCCACACCACACCCAAAGTTTCACGCTTACCCAAGGGCACTCGTACCAAAGTACCGGGTGGCAGGACTTTGGGGCTGCGATAAGTCAGGAAGGGCCCCAGCGCGGCATGCGCGGGTGACTGAATCAGCACGCAAATCCAGTGACCGGTGCCGGATGCGCCGCTGTTATCCGGTGCCCAATTTTCGGGTTCCAACTTGAGGCCTTTAGTTGATGTAAACCTTAGATATCACGCTTAAGTCCTTGATTTGAAACTACTTTCTATGCAACCCACGGTTTCTGTGGATAACTTTGTTTATATCTTGCTTCTGCGATCGGCAAAGCGTTGATTCTTAAGGGTTTGGCTGGAATGCCCGAAAAAAAAGCAAACTTTTAATCCCTTTTAAATCAACTACTTACGCGCGCTACACAGTTTGTAGCGGTGAGACGGTGTTGAAATAATTGCTGCAATGCCGTACCACCATTTTTGTGCATAAGTTAAGTAGCGAACCGCTTTACAAGCCCTGAAAACGTGGTATGAAAATCCACTTTTTTTAAATTCTTACCCGTTTGGAGTGGCTGTGCACCGCGTCAACTAGCGCCGACACATTCTCGGGCGGGGTGTACTGACTGATGCCGTGACCGAGGTTGAAAATATGGGTCGGACCGGTGCCGCTGCCTTGGTAGGGTTTGCCAAAGCTATCAATGACTTTGCCCACTTCGGTTGCAATTTGTTCCGGCTGAGCGAACAACACATTGGGGTCGATGTTGCCTTGCAAGGCCTTTCCGGGGCCGTTTTCGGAGCCACCGACCAAAGCGCGCGCTGCAGCTAGGTTCACAGTCCAGTCAAGTCCCAGCACTTCACAGTCCAGCGGTGCCATCTGTTGCAGCCACATTCCGCCGCCTTTGGTGAAAACGATGCGTGGCACTACCTTTCCGTCTACACCGGTGCGCTTGAGTTGCCCCAAAACCCGCTCGGTATAGGCCAGCGAAAACTCCTGAAACGCCCCGTCAGCCAGCACGCCGCCCCAGCTGTCAAACACCATCACGGCTTGGGCGCCTGCATCAATTTGGGCGTTTAGGTAAGTTGCTACAGAGTCTGCATTGACAGCCAGCATACGGTGCATCAAGTCAGGGCGAGAATACATCATGGTCTTGACCAGGCGGTAGTCGTCAGAGCCCTTGCCCTCGACCATGTAGCAGGCCAATGTCCAGGGGCTGCCGGAAAAGCCGATCAGTGGCACGCGCCCTTTGAGCGCATGGCGGATGCTGGTCACTGCGTCAAACACATAACGCAGCTTGTTCATGTCGGGCACTTCGAGCTTGGCCACTGCAGCCTCGTCGCGCACGGGCGTAGCAAAGCGTGGACCTTCTCCTTGGGCAAATGACAATCCCAATCCCATGGCATCGGGCACGGTGAGGATGTCGCTGAACAAAATAGCCGCGTCGAGCGCATAGCGCTCCAGCGGTTGCAGTGTGACTTCGGTCGCGAAGTCGGTGTTCGTGGCCAGCCCCATAAAGCTACCGGCTTTGGCACGTGTGGCGCAGTACTCCGGCAAGTAGCGTCCGGCCTGGCGCATCAGCCACACAGGGGTGTGGTCGGTTACCTGACGCAAGCAGGCGCGCAGGAAGGTGTCGTTTTGAATGGGGGCGAAAGGGGTTGCGGTGTTCGTTACAGTCATGGGGTCCATTCTCGCAGGTCGATTTTGATGCAGCGGTTTTGTACGACGTACAGGCCGGCTTGCATGGCTTTTGTTGCGGCTTGCGCGTTACTAATGCCCAATTGGAGCCAAACCGCCTTGGCACCGATGGCAATGGCCTCATCTACTACGGGTGGCACATCATCGCTGTTACGAAATACGTCTACTAGCTCAATAGCTTCGTGCCTGGCGGCTTCGCTGAGAGTGGCGTGACACTTCTCACCCAGTATTTCGCTGGCATTGGGATTGATAGGGATGACGCGCCAGCCCCGCGACTGCAGGTACGCCGCTACTCCATAGCTATCGCGGTGGGGCTTGGGCGACAATCCCACCACTGCCACGGTGCGGTAATGCGCCAGAATGTGGGCAACGGTCTGCGTTTCTGACTTGGGGTCGGTCATGACTTAACTCCACTGATTACAGCAGCTTGCCCAAAGCAGCCCGCAGGTCGCTCTGGCTCAATATTTCCGAGAAAACCACGGGTGCTTGACCCGGCTGGTACAACACATACACCGGCACGCCACTGCGACCCAGGTCCGTCAGCGCCTGCGTGATAGCCGGATCACGGCGCGTCCAGTCTGCGCGCAGGAGCTGCACCTTTTTTGCAGCAAAGTCAGTAATCACTTCCGTATTGCTGAGCGTGGTTTTTTTGTTGTAC
>CANBYM010000105.1 GCA_947373605.1 Comamonadaceae bacterium | reverse complement strand
TTGCAGTTTGTCAAGCTTGGTCAAGCCGTCGACCAGTTCCGCCACCGGAGAGCCGAATTTTTCAATCAATTCCACTTTGGTGACACCGCAGTCCTCCATCGCGTCGTGCAATAGTGCCGCCATGAGTGCCTGGGCGTCCAATTTCCATTCCGCACATTGGGCTGCGACCGCAATCGGGTGGGTGATATAGGGTTCACCGTTGTTGCGCAGTTGCCCCAGATGGGATTCATCGGCAAACCGGTAGGCTTTGCGCACGTTTTCCGTATCGGCCGCCGAAAGGTAGTCCAGCTTTGCCGTCAAACCGGCAAAGCTGGCCGATGCTGCGTTGGCAGCTGCGGCGGCGGTGGATGTCGGTATTGGGGTGCCCATACGCTAAATGTATCGCAGGCGAAAAAAAAGCACCGCGCGCGGTGCTTTTTTTGGTGCGCTGTTGACTTAAAGGGGCACTTTTTTCAGCATTTCGATACCGACTTTGCCGGCAGCAATCTCGCGCAGCGCAGTCACGCCGGGCTTATTTTTGCTTTCAATCTTTGGTGTGTGACCCTGGCTCAACATGCGAGCGCGGTAGGTGGCAGCCAGAACCAACTGGAAGCGGTTAGGAATTTGCTCCAGGCAATCTTCAACGGTAATACGGGCCATGAAATTCTCCAAAAAAACGGGTGACTGACAGCGAAGGGTCCGATTTACGGAATATGCAACGCTTTGAATGTCTCGGCCCGCGCACGGCGTTGTGCCGAAAACTTGAGCCGCTGTGAATGAACAATGGCCTTCAAGTCAAAGAGCGCACGGTCAAACAGTTCGTTGATTATAACGAAGTCGAATTTTTCGGCGTGCGCCACCTCTGCCTGGGCGTTGCGCATGCGCATGTCGATAATGTCGGGCGCGTCTTCGCCGCGGCGCTCCAGGCGGGAGCGCAGCTCTTCCCAACTAGGCGGCAATATGAAGATGCACACTGCATTGGCGAAAATATTCTTGATCTGGATGGCACCCTGAAAGTCAATTTCCAAGATCACGTCGGCGCCTTGCGCCATGCGTTCTTCAATCGCCTTTTTGGACGTGCCGTAACGCTGACTGTGCACATGGGCCCAGTCCACAAAGGCATTGGCTGCCACCATGGCATCAAATTCGCCCGGCGATACAAAAAAGTATTCCCGTCCGTGCTTTTCCTGGCCGCGCGGTGCGCGCGTAGTGTGCGATACCGAGGGTTGCACGTGGGAGTCGAGTTCCAGAAGTGCTTTGACCAGGCTGGACTTGCCCGCACCGCTGGGTGCTGCGACGACGAATAGGTTTCCGGGGTAGTCCATTGACGTGGGTTCCGTGTGACTGAGGCGTAGTCGCTCTATTCTAAGTTCTGGACCTGCTCGCGCATTTGCTCGATCAAAACCTTCATATCCACCGAAATGTGGGTCAACTCCAAGGCAGACGACTTGGAGCCCATGGTGTTGGCTTCGCGATGCAGTTCCTGGATCAAAAAGTCCAGCCGTTTGCCTACTTCGCCTCCCTTTTTGAGCAGGCGCTCAATTTCATCCAGGTGCGAATTGAGCCGTGTAAGTTCTTCAGCCACATCGATCCGAATGGCAAATGCCGTGGCTTCCGTCAGGGCGCGGTCCTGCGCGGCTTCCGGCAGCGTTGCCCCATCAGACAGGGCCATAGCCTCTTGCCAGCGGTCCAGAAAACGCTGACGCTGCTGGGCTACCAGTTGGGGAACCAGCGGTCCGGCCTGCTCGGCAAGCGCGCGCAGCTGGGCCACATGGCCATTGAGCATCGTGGCCAGACGTGCGCCTTCGCGCTGGCGTGCGCTTAGCAATTCTTTCAGCGCTTTTTCGGCCAGCGGAACCACATCGGCGCTCCAGTCCCTACTGCCGGACTGTTCCGCGGCCGCGAAACGCAGCACATCGGCGACCGCCAGCGACTGGGCCTGTGGTAGCCAGGATTTGACGGTGTCTTGCGCCGAATTGAGGCGCTGCAACAATTTGGCCGTGGGTTCTGGAACGCCGCTGGAGCTCGAGGCCTCGATCGAGGCGCGTACCTCGACCTTGCCGCGCTTTAGCTTGGCGTTCAGCAGGTCGCGCAGGACCGGCTCAAATTGGCGCAAATCTTCCGGCATACGGAAAGACAGGTCCAAAAAGCGGCTGTTGACCGAGCGTATTTCGATACCCAACTGGGCGATCGGCAAGCTGCGGGTCTCGTTTTCGGGAGTGTTGCTGGCTGTGCTGTGCTGTGCACTGGCATAGCCAGTCATGCTGTAAACTGGCATTGCGGTTTCTCGGGTCAAGGGAACGGCGTTGAGAATAACCGGATTTCTCAGCATCCGACCAGTTCTAACTCCTTATTTATGTCAAAGGTAAAGCCTTCACCGCTACCCCCCGACACCATGATTGGTGGTTATCGCATCGTGCGCAAAGTCGCAGCGGGCGGTTTTGGTCTGGTGTATCTCGCACTGGACGCGGAGGGCCAGCAAGTTGCCGTTAAAGAATATCTACCGTCTTCCCTAGCCTCACGAGCGCCTGGCGAGCTGTTGCCGCAGGTATTACCCGAAAAGCTTTCGCTGTACCGACTCGGTCTGAAAAGCTTTTTTGAAGAAGGCCGCTCGCTGGCGCAAATCTCACATCCGTCGGTGGTGAGCGTGTTGAATTTCTTTCGTGAAAACGAAACGGTTTACATGGTGATGAACTATCTGGAGGGCGCAGCCCTGCAGGACTTTATTGTCACTGCACGCGACCTCAAGCAGAGCAAAGTATTCCGGGAGTCGACGATTCGTTCGCTCTTTGATGAAATTTTGCGCGGTTTGCGCATTGTTCATCAGCACAAGATGTTGCATTTGGACATCAAGCCGGCAAATATTTTTATTACCGATGACAATAAATCGGTGCTGATCGACTTTGGCGCTGCGCGAGAGGTACTGAGTAAAGAAGGCAATTTCATCCGCCCCATGTACACACCGGGTTTTGCTGCGCCGGAGATGTACCGTCGCGACTCCTCTATGGGCCCTTGGACTGATATTTACGCCATCGGCGCATGCATTTACGCCTGTATGCAGGGATACCCGCCCAATGAAGCACCGCAGCGCCAGGAAAAAGACCGTATCGCTATCGCGCTTGCACGCTTGCGTGGCGTGTATTCAGATAACCTGATTGAGGTGGTGGAGTGGTGTATGTCATTGGACCCGCTGTCACGTCCGCAATCTGTATTTGCACTGCAAAAAGAGTTGAGCCGGGAAGGTGAGCGCCGCTACACCAAGCTCAGTGTGGCTGAAAAAGTGCGCATGCAATTTGACAACATGGTTGCCGATACGAAGAAAACGCCAACAGCGCCCGCACCGGCAGCGAAACCCAAATGAAGTTTTCTGTATTCCAGATGAGCCGCAAAGGCGGACGCGAAAAAAATGAAGACCGCATGGGGTATTGCTACACCAATAGCTCCGGTATTTTCCTGCTGGCCGATGGCATGGGAGGCCACCCCGAGGGTGAAGTAGCCGCTCAACTGGCGTTGCAGGCCATTTCGGCGCTGTTTCAGCAAGAGGCCAAGCCCGAGTTGCCGGACGTTAAAGCATTTATCAACACCGCGGTCATGGCAGCGCACCGGCAAATACTGCGTTATGCCGCCGACAAAAAGCTCGGCGACACCCCGCGCACCACGCTGGTGGCGGCCATTGTGCAAAAGGGCGAGGCGCATTGGGTGCATTGCGGTGATTCGCGTTTGTATTTTGTACGTGCAGGCGAGTTGCTGGCCCGTACCCGGGATCACTCCTATTTGGAACAGCGCCAGGACGTTAAACGCCTCGCATCGCCGCCGGCTACGGTAAATCGCAATGTGCTTTTTACCTGCCTGGGCTCCCCGAGCAAGCCAGTGATTGATGTCACTGGGCCGGTGAGTTTGCAGCAGGGTGACAAATTGCTATTGTGTTCCGATGGATTGTGGGGCAATCTAGAAGATATCGATATCGTTTACCACCTCGGACAAAAGACTGTGTCAACGGCTGCGCAAGAGCTGGTGGAGCAGGCACTGCTGAAGGGCGGCACTCACAGCGACAACGTAACCCTGGTCGCCATGGAGTGGGAAACACCTGACAGCGCGGACTCCACACACAGCAGCATCAGTACCGAAGCAATTGAAGACGGTGTGTTTGCCTCTACTGTGCAGGCGGGCTGGGTCGATGGTCTGACTGACGACCTCGATGACCTTGACGATGATGCGATTGAGCGTTCGATTGCTGAAATCAAAGAAGTCATCAAGCGCACTGCGGCACGCAAACCCTGATACCAATTATTTTGCGGCCTGCTTTGCCGCCTGCATCATCGCACCTATGGCCCTTTTAAAGTGGTCTAGCCAATTACGTATCTTGAAAGTACTGCATGACCGAATTTGTCCGTTCTGCTTCCCGATTGCCTGATCAATTGCGCCCAGTGCGCATCACACGCGGCTACACCGTGCACGCCGAGGGCTCGGTACTGATTGAATTCGGTGCAACCAAAGTACTGTGCACCGCTTCGGTCGAAGAAAAAGTGCCACCCCACAAACGGGGCAGTGGGGAAGGCTGGGTCACTGCCGAATACGGCATGTTGCCCCGGGCGACTCACACGCGCAGCGACCGTGAGGCCGCTCGCGGCAAGCAAAGCGGACGGACGCAGGAAATTCAGCGGCTGATCGGTCGCTCCATGCGCGCAGTGTTCGACCTCAAGCTGCTGGGCGAGCGCACCATTCAACTCGATTGCGATGTTTTGCAGGCCGATGGAGGCACGCGCACCGCTGCAATCACCGGTGCATTTGTCGCGGCGCAGGATGCAGTCAATGGCCTGCTGGCTACCGGCAAGATTGCAAAGTCTCCCATCGTTGCGGAAGTGGCTGCCATCTCGGTGGGTATTGTGCAGGGAACACCATTGCTGGACCTGGAATACGTGGAAGACTCCGCCTGCGACACCGACATGAATGTGGTGATGACCGGCGCCGGCCATTTTGTGGAAGTGCAGGGCACTGCAGAAGGCGCGCCCTTCACCCGCGCTGAGATGGATAAGTTACTGGGATTGGCGGAAAAAGGAATCACGGAGCTGATGGCCATGCAGCAGCAGGCTTTGGCTGTGTAATGAAAATCGTTCTGGCGTCCAACAATCAGGGCAAGCTTGCAGAGCTGCAGGCCTTATTCGGCCCCTTAGGCTGTACGCTGATTGCGCAAAGCGCGTTGGGTGTGCCGGAGGCTGCAGAACCCTACCGCACCTTTGTGGAAAACGCGCTTACCAAGGCCCGCAATGCGTCGCAACACACTGGCCTGCCTGCTATCGCTGACGATGCCGGCCTGTGTGTCGATGCGTTTGGCGGCCTGCCGGGTGTGGAAACGGCCTACTACGCAACGCAATTCGGCTACGCCAAAGGTGACGACAACAACGTCATTGCATTGCTGGAACAAATGGCACAAGTGGACGACCGCCGCGCCGCCCTGGTCAGTACATTGGTAGCGGTGCGGTCCCCGCAAGACCCCGAGCCGCTTATTGCCATGGGGCGCGCAGTCGGGCTGATTACCCGTGAACCGGTCGGCGACAACGGATTCGGGTTCGATCCGGTGATGTGGATCGAAGAGTTCGGCCTGACCTTCGCCCAACTTCCGCCGCATATCAAGAACGCCAATAGCCACCGTGGACGCGCCGCTAAAGACATGGTGCAGCAAATGCGCGAACACTGGTTTCACCCGGGCGCGAACGCAGCGGTTGGCGCATAAGGGCGGGACGGTGATTCCCATTGTTAATGCTGCGGCCATTGACGCCGGCGATCAGCCGGTGGTGCAGGACATCACGCACTACATGCGCCCAGGCACTCTGCAACTGGCAGCCTTGCCACCGCTCAGCCTCTATATCCATTTGCCCTGGTGCCTGAAGAAGTGCCCCTACTGCGACTTCAACTCCCATGAGATGGCGCGCGATGCCATGCCAGAGCAACGCTATCTGGATGCGCTGGTAGCGGACCTTGAATCGGCCTTACCCCTGATATGGGGGCGCACTGTCCACAGTATTTTTATCGGTGGTGGCACACCAAGCCTGTTTTCTCCTGCTGCCATTGATCGCCTGTTGGGGGACATTCGCGCCCGCGTGCGGCTGGAGGCGAACTGCGAAATTACGCTGGAAGCCAACCCCGGCACCTTTGAGAAAGACCGTTTCAAAGCCTACCGCCAATCGGGTGTGACGCGCCTATCCATTGGCGTGCAAAGCTTTAACGACAGCCACCTGCAGGCCATCGGCCGTGTGCATGACAGTGCGCAAGCCATCGCTGCGGTCGAGGAGGCTGCCCGTGCTTTTGATACGTTCAATCTGGACATCATGTATGCCCTGCCGGGTCAGACGCTGGAGCAGTTGGATCAGGATATCCGCACCGCGTTGCAGTTCAAGCCGCCACATATTTCGATCTACCACCTGACCATCGAACCCAATACGTACTTTGCCAAGTACCCGCCCGCGATCCCGCCGGATGACATGGCCTACGCCATGCTGGACCGCATTACCGAACGCACCGCCGGGGCGGGACTCGGTCGCTATGAGGTGTCTGCCTATGCGTTGGACGCACACCGTTGCCGCCACAACCTGAACTACTGGCAGTTTGGTGACTATCTCGGTATTGGCGCCGGTTCGCACAGTAAGCTTAGTTTTGCGCACCGCGTCGTGCGTCAGGTACGCTTTCGTGAACCGCGACTTTATATGGATCGTGCGCTGGGTGGCAACGCACTGGCCCAGGTGGAAGAAGTGGGTCGTGTGGAACTGCCGTTTGAGTACATGCTCAACGCGTTGCGCCTGCGCCATGGCTTTGGCCTGCGCGACTTCACCGAGCGCACCGGTTTGTCCATTACCGCGATAGAAGCCGCGCTGCAGATTGCCGAGCGCAAAGGCTTGATCGAGCGGGACTTTGCTCGTGTGCGGCCAACCGAACGGGGCTTTGATTTTCTGAGTGACTTACAGGAGCTTTTCCTGTCCAATGCGGAGTAATCTGTCGCATCAAGCGGTATAGGGGGCTGGCATGTTCTCTTTGTACGGCAAAGCGGGCCGCATATTTCGCGGATCCATGGAAGAGCTTCGCAAGATTGGCCCGCTGTCGGCAGTGGCCCGGTCCCATCGCGTGATGCCTGTGGCACAGGGTTCCGATTTTGTATCCGCCCTGAATCCTGCACATGGCGGTGGCACAAATACTGCTGAGCCGCATACGGTTCGCAATCTTGCGGTCGCGGCCTATGCGCAGACCAACCAAATGGAGATGCCCCGGCACCCGCTGACCCGTGTCGATGACATCATGACTCGCACGGTAGTCACCATCCCCGATAGCGACAACATCGGGCAAGCCTGGACGCTGTTGGCCGAACACCAATTGGGACAGGCTCCCGTGGTTAACCCACAGGGCACGCTTGTAGGTCTACTGTCCCGGGCGGACTTAATGCGAAGCGACCGGATACCCGGTCCCGATACCCATGCGCTGGTGTGGAAAGCGTTGCTTGTGCAAAGTGTGACGGAGCTGATGTTCACGCCCTTGCCTGCGGTAGCGCCTGATACCGACATCCGGCGCGTAGCACGTGTGCTGCTCGATACCGGCTTGCCGGGCCTGCCGGTGGTGGATGAGGGCGGTAGGGTCAGTGGCTTTGTATCGCGCTCCGATATCTTGCGTGCTGTCGTGGCCGACCCACCTCTGGATTTGTGGACCTAAGCCAAACCTTGCGCCCAGCGCGCGTAAATGTGACTGGCAATGCGCCGGCTGCGCTCCAGATCGGCGCTCAAATTGTGCAAAATGTCGGCAGCCTGCTTCACGCCCGGTGAAATGCAGCTGCGCATCTCTTGCGCACCCAACTCCAGCCACTTGCGAACTTTGGCGTCGTCCACCTCAAAATGGAACTGCATTCCCAGGTGCCCATTCCCCACGACATAGGCTTGGTTGTTGCAATGCGCACCGCGCAACAAGGGCATGGCACCAGCGGGAATGCTGAAGCTCTCGCCATGCCACTGGAATTGCTGCAATGTCAGTTCACTTCCAAACCAATCGGCGGCATCTGGGTGTACAGGCTCCAGATGGCTCCAGCCAATTTCGACATGCTCGGACGCCTGCACCGTAACACCCAGCGCCCTGCTCAAAAGTTGACCGCCTAGGCAGTGCCCGATGACGGGTATGTCCCGCTCCATCGCTTCGCGTACCTGTTCGAGAAGTGGCGCAAAGTAAGGTAAGGCGTCGTTCGCACTCATGGGTCCACCCAGCAGACATAAGCCGCTGTGGTCCGCAATGCGCTCGGTTAGGACAGAGCCGTCGCACTTGCGAAACACTTCAAATGAAATTTTTTGCGCAGCAAGCCAGGTTGCGAAAAAGCTCGGTCCGTCGTGCGGGTCGTGCTGGATGATAGCCACGGATTTCATGGCAAAAGTTTACAGATCTTGCCAAGGCTTACTGCACCAGACCGAGATACAGGCTTACCGCAATCGGAATGAGCATCAGGCTAATCACTGTCAAAACCTGTCCCAAGCCCATAAAGCGTTCCCGTGTTTTCACAATTCAGGCGATGATGAGTGACAAGGTGGAGAACAATGCCCAATCCAGCATTACAGCCGCCAGCCCATAAATCACGCTGCTTTCACGATTCTTCATAAGCCCGCGCAGAGCGCCTTGCCCGGGACCAATGCGCTGCGCTAGGCCGGACTTGATGATTCGCTAGTGGAGGCGAGATGATTGCGCTAACGTGCCTGCGTCCCTGCTTAGGGTCTGTGCGGCTTGTCGCTAAACTCGAATCTGAATTTTAAAATAAGAAAGAGTAATCAGCGATGGAAACAGTGTCACGCCACCTTGTACTTCATGGAAGCATCATTTTTCTGGTGGCTTTGTTATTTGGAGCGCCATACGCGAAAGCCATAAAACGCAATGCAGAAGCGCAGGTGGTGAACTCCTGGCGGGTCGCCCATCAGTCGCTCACCATTGGTGCCCTTGTATTGTTTGCAGCAGCAGCTCTAATGACCGGGCTGGCTGTATCGCAAGTCATGAAATGGGCCATCGCCGTGCCGCTGATTATTTCCGGCTACGCATTTTTGGTGGCTACTCCACTGGCTGCAATCACCAAAGACAGGGGCCTGCAGTCGGGCGCGCAAGGTCTGGCACGGGTGGTTTACCTGGGAAATATAGTGGGCGTTGCTGGTTCTTTGCTTGGCAGCGCGTTGTTGGTTATTGCTGCGCTGGTATCTTTGTAGAAACAAAAAGGACTTGAATTTTTAGCACTTGGAATGCCCTTCTGGCTCGCTACCAAATGATGGGTTGAAGCACAAACTCAGCTGGGCAAGGTCGTGGATTTGCAGACGCAAAAAATATCAAGCCAGTGAAGTCGTTGGATCTGTTGGAGTCGTAATCCTGGAAAACTAGACGTTTTGGCCCACGCAAGATATCCTCAGCGCAAGCTGCAACTCCAGACCCCGAATTTGATGGCTGAGAGTGGCTAGCAGTTAGACTATTTAAGGTGAGTGAGGATGAAGTTGATGCAAACTTCCGGTATTTTCGGCTTTGGAGTCGCTTTTTTACGAAACCTATCGTTTCCAAAAAAGATGGCGCTTATCGGTTTCCTTAGCGCGATGCCAATACTGGTGGTGGTGTGGGCATTTACCCTGGGGACCGAGCCGAGGCACGCCTTTGAAGTTGTCGTCGCGCTATGCACTTTTGATGCAGCAATACTGGTTTATCTACTGATTTCTCTTTCCATTAGCGTAACGAGCGATTTAGCGCACTTGCGTCGGACGGTGGACCGCATGATTGCAGGTGACTTGCGGCAGACGCAAACGGCCCAAAGCCGTGACGAGCTGGGTGCTATGGTTACCAAGTTAGGAGAATTAGGCCGCACGGTTTCCGCAATGGTGGCGAATGTGCGTGGCAACGCAGCATTTGTCTCGCACTCCGGAAAAACGTTAACACGGGATAGCCAGGACTTGTCAGACCGCACCGAGCAGCAGGCGGCCAACCTCGAAGAGACGGCGGCCAGTGTTGAAGAGCTATCTTCGGCTGTGCAGCTCAACTCCGATTCAGCGCAACGCGCCAACAGTCGAGCCAGCGGTGTGCGCGACATTGCAGTGAATGGTGCCGCCACGATGGCTGATGCAGTCGTTTCAGTAGAAACCATAGAGGCCAGTGCAAAACGGATGGATGAGATCGTCGGCGTCATCGATGGCCTGGCATTTCAGACTAATATTTTGGCCCTTAACGCTGCGGTAGAGGCGGCACGTGCGGGTGACAGCGGGCGCGGGTTTGCTGTCGTTGCTGCGGAAGTGCGTTCATTGGCTCAGCGCTCGGCGGCGTCTTCCAAGGAAATCAGGCAGCTCATTGGTGCATCTTCTTCCCAGATTGCAGCGAGCGTCCAAAAAATTCACCTGGCCCGGGAAACGATCAATGAGATTGTTTTGGGCATAAGGGATCTTGCTGACAGCATGGCGCAGATATCCAAATCCAGTGCAGAGCAGAGTGCAGGCTTGAGTGAAATTACGTCGGCTGTTCGCCAGTTGGATGAGATCACGCAACGAAATGCAACGATGGTCGAGCATGCTGCTCAGAAGGCCGCAGACATGGAAGCGCGTGCTGAAACGCTGGTTGATTCGGTCGCTATGTTTAAGCTACTTCAAGGCTCGCCGGAGGAGGCTGTGTCGCTGGTAAATCGCGCAGTTGCGCAGTGGCGAGGTGGAGCAAAGGAAACGTTCTTGCGCGACATAACTGATTCGTCCCAAGGATTTTTTGACCGCGATATGTATGTCTTTGTACTTGATGCCACGGGGACTTATCTTGCCTTTGCCGGCAACAATGCGAAGGTCGGTACCCGAGTGCAGGATATTCCTGGCATAGATGGCAGCGGTTTACTGGAAACAATCAGCAGGCAGGCAAGTTACGAACCGGGCTGGGTGGAGTACGACATTGCGAATCCGACCACCGGAATCGTTCAAACCAAAATGTCCTATGTACAAGCGTTAGATGACTTTATTGTGGGATGCGGCGTTTATCAAAATCTGTCGATTGCATAACTGACTTTTGCCAGTGCTTGCGTCGAGTCTAAAAATTATCGACAGCTTTTACTTTTGCATCAATGCATACGGTGCCTTCTAATATTGGATTAAAGGCAGTCAATACCGATGCGGCTAGCTCCAACGTTGCTAATCAAGAATCCACATCGATCAGAAGTGGCCATCTTAAATTACAGAATGCGTACGAAGCCGACCTTGGACCTTTGCCTGTGCCCGTAAGCACCCAATATTAGAACGGCACCGGTTGGATTCTGAGCAGTACCGACAACTGCACTGTGCTTGCCGTTCCCAGTAGCGGCAATGAACTGTTATTCTACGGCGGTCCAGCATGCATGGAGATAGCCCACCGCGACAAACATGGCAATACATGAGACCGCGTGCCAAGCGAATCCGAGGAAGAGTTCAAGCAATGGGTGACATCAGAAAATCCGCCGTTAGGTGGCATGCTTCCAATGTTGTTCGGCATGGTCTCGCAGTTCTCGCGTCCACAATCGCGGCTTAGGCGTCAACTGTTTTTGATTCGTCAACTGCGCCGATACAGACACCTTGGGACAACGTTGCTAAGCATGAAAGCTGCCAAGAAAATTCAGGTTCAAAAGCTTCGCGCTCAGTGATGGCACCATATCCACTGGAAGCATATACAGACGCATATGCGCAATACAGAGCTGCATCCATTGCCTTCCCGGCTACCGCCTTAGAGACGCCATAACTGGCAGAAACAGCAGCGTGTCCGCAACCGTCAATTGACTTTGAACCTCGATGGCTGTTAGCTAAAATCGCCGCTTTTTCAGCCGCCTTGGCAAGGCACTCTGAACTGGCATTACCTGCTACATATCGCTCAAGCATTCTCAAGCATTCAAGAACTTCCGTTTCTTCGAGGAGATGCTCGACACGCTTGGCACATGCCAGTGAAAATTTCAAAGCAAGCTCCCTGGATCCGGGTGCTGCCAGTTGCAGAATTGATGCAAGATGAGCAAGTTCAGAGTTCACGTAACCTCCGACAATTGAAACCAATATTCGATCGAAATTTATCTTCAATACATTTCAAGCCCCGGCAATTGGGAGCGCGAAACAAATAGCGGTTGTCGCGGCATTAGCGCCTTCAGCATTGGTCTTACTCTGGAATTATCTGCTTGCAATGCGGGGGGCAAAGCGTTTGATCTATACCAGTCAGTCGCATACAGAGTCCGTCCGACACTTCTTTGCGGAACACCTCGCCAAAGCGCCCGCTCAGTACGAATTTTGCTGGGAATTCTCGTCTTTTTTGGGAGTTGATGCGTGACTTCCATGTGTTGCTTCTTTGATGCAGTTGCAAGCAAACATGTGTCAAACAGCGAACTGACACCAATGCGTCATGAAATTCTTTAAAAAATAAGCTACGCAAACGACAAGAAGCCATTTCTTGGGCATCGCTCACTTTGGCCGATGGATGACGCAGTGCGCGCTGCCCGTTTCAATGTTGGATGAGCAGTTGATCCAACAGTTCCTGATGGTCCACCTGCCACACTGTTTGTGCCCGCCACCGGCG
>CANBYM010000104.1 GCA_947373605.1 Comamonadaceae bacterium | reverse complement strand
GGTGGCGTAATTTACACACCGGCCGATGCTGAGGTTCTGTCCTTTGTCGCAAATCACTTCAGTAGCGCGATCGAGCGTTACCAGGCCATTGACGCGTTGAAGAGTTCTGAGAGGCGCTACCGCTCAGTGATCGAAAACGTGGGCGTGGGCGTAGTGGTGGTACAAGACGGCCGCATGGTGTTTGCCAACCCCAGCTTGGTGCGTATCGTGGGACACCCGCTGGAGTTTTTGTTATCACAGCCCTTTACTTCAACGATTCATCCCGACGACGTACCTGCAGTAGTGGAGCGCCACCAGCGGCGCCTGCGGCGTGACCCGGTGGAGCACGAATACAGCTTTCGAATCATTACCGCCCTTGGTGATGTGCGTGCACTGGAACTCAGCGCAGTGATGATCGATTGGAACCAGCGCGTTGCCACGCTGATGTTTGTCGTTGACGCCACCGAGCGCCAGCAAGCTGCACTGGCACAAAAGCTGGCGCTGCAAAAGCAGATTGAGCTCTCTGACATGAAGTCACGGTTTGTCTCTATGACCTCGCATGAATTCCGCACTCCGCTTGCCACCATTCATGGTTCGGTAGACTTGTTGTCGCACTATGAAGACCGGATGCCCGCAGACAAAAAACGTGCCACTCTGGAAAAGATTGACGAAGCTGTGGGCCGCATGATGCACATGCTCGAAAACGTGTTGCTCATCGGGCGCAGCGATGCGGTGCAAATGGAGTTTCGACCGGTTGCGCTCCCGGTCAGCAAGTTCTGCGCGAGCCTGATTGACGAACTCCGAAGTTCCAAGGCACGCCATTTTGACGCGCTGAAGTGGGTCGTGGAATTGCCACCTGATGAATCTCTGTATATGCTGGACGATGCGCTGCTGCGCAACATCGTGGGCAACCTGATTTCCAACGCCATTAAGTACACGCCAGCGGGTGGTACTGTGGAATTCAAAATCATGGAACAGCAACATACTTTGCACATCAGCGTGTCGGACCAGGGCATCGGAATTCCGCAGGCGGACTTGCCCAATTTGTTTGAGAGCTTTCACCGCGCCAGTAACGTGGGCACCATTACTGGCACCGGACTTGGGTTGAAGATTGTGAAGGAAGCGGTACTGTGTCACGGTGGCAGCATCTCTGTGGACAGCACCGAAGGCCAGGGCAGTTGTTTTACGGTGGTACTGCCCGCACCACCCGTAAAAGCAGAGGTCAATCGCATATGAAAATTCTGATTGCGGAAGACGAACCTTCGCTGCGCGAAAACCTGCAGTGGATGCTGGAGCTCGAAGGATTTTCGGTGCAGGTGGCACGCGATGGGCAAGAGGCGATGGCTTTGGCACTCAGAGGCGTGCCGGACCTGGTCCTGACCGACGTGATGATGCCCAACATGGACGGCTACGCGCTGATAAAGGCCTTGCGTGCGAATAGCGGCACCTCGACAGTACCGATCGTGATGCTAACCGCCAAGGCGGATCGCAGCGATGTGCGCGCCGGCATGAATCTGGGTGCCGACGATTACCTGACCAAACCTTACCGGCGCGAGGAGCTGTTGGAAGCGATTCGCGCACGTCTGGCCCGCAGTGCCGATCTGGAGCTGGAATCGCAGCGCCTGCAAATGCAGGCGCGCATTGCACAACAGCGCGATGCGTTGACCTCGCTGCCCAGCCGCACATTGTTCGGGCAGACCTTGGAGGACTCTGTCGATGAAGGGCGCATAAGCCAAACCCCGGTAGGTGTAATTTGCCTGGGTCTGGATGGCTTTTCCAAGGTGAACGACTCGCTAGGTGCTGCGGTGGGTGACATGGTGTTGTGTGAAGTAGCGCAAAGGCTTTACCAGCATATGCGAACCGAGCTGCAGGCGGTTGAACACGAAGCGGTCGCGCGATTGGGTAGCGACTTGTTTGCAGTGCAGTTAACAGGAGGCCCATTGGGGCTGGCTGAGTTGGGCGTGCACAGCGTGCGTTTGCAGAATCTGCTGTCCAAACCGTTTGAGGTGGAAGGCCACACTTTGTTTTTAACAGCATGTGCCGGATCCAGCCTGTTTCCGCAACAAGCCGATTCCGCGCACGCGCTGCTGCTCAATGCCGAGTCAGCACTGCATCACGCCAAACCGGGCGGACCGGGGACGGCAGCAGTGTTTGACTCTGCCATGAACCAGCGCGTCGCGCGGCGACTGCTGCTACACAACGAATTGCACCGCGCACTGGAGGCCGGCGAGTTACAACTGCATTACCAACCGCAGGTGCGCCTGAAGACCGGTGAGTTGGTCGGCTTTGAGGCGCTTTTGCGCTGGAAACATAAAACGCTGGGGTGGGTGTCTCCGGCCGAGTTCATCCCGGTCGCCGAGGAAAGCGGCGTCATCGTCAAAATCGGCGAGTGGGTCATGGAAACGGCGGCATTGCAAGCAGCGCAGTGGCTGGAACGCGGTCATACCAACTTCCGCATGGCAGTGAACTTATCTGTGCGCCAGTTTGTGGCGGGCAACCTGACCGAGTCGGTGCAACGCGTACTTGCAGACACGGGCCTGCCCGCGCACATGCTGGAGCTGGAGGTTACCGAAAGTCTGGCGCTGCATAGCGTATCCACCACACTCAGCACTCTGCACGCCTGCAAGGCCCTTGGCGTGAAGTTGGCCATGGATGACTTCGGCACCGGCTATTCCAGTCTGTCCTACCTCAAGCGCTATCCACTGGATGCGTTAAAGATTGACCAGGCCTTTGTACGTAACGTGACGCGCGACGCAGGCGATGCCGCCATCACGCGCGCCATCGTTGCAATGGCCCACAGTTTCGGAATGTCTGTCATTGCCGAAGGCGTGGAGACCATGGACCAGCTCGATTTCTTAAGTTCGCTGAACTGCGAAGACTTTCAGGGTTACCTGTTTAGCAAGCCGGTTCCCCCCGAAGAGGCAGAAAAGTGCTTCGGTGGATTTACCCGCACGCAGGCACAACTACACCTCAACATCTGAGCGCAATCAGGCGGCCCAATGCACGGCGCCGCTCCAGGCGGTAAAGATGACTACCACGCCAAAGGCGATGCGGTAATACGCAAAGCCCACAAAACTGTGGGTGGCAATGAAGCGCAACAGCCAGTGAATGCAAAGCCAGGCCGCGATAAATGACACCACAAATCCCACGCCGAAAATCGGCAGGTCTGCGGCACTGAGTAATGCGCGCTCTTTGTAAAGACTGTAAACGGTGGCCCCCACCAGAGTGGGAATCGCAAGAAAGAAGGAGAACTCGGCCGCCACCTTGCGCGACAGGCCCAGCAACATACCGCCAATAATCGTGGCGCCACTGCGGCTGGTGCCGGGAATCATGCCCAGGCATTGCACTAGTCCGACTTTGAATGCATCCAGCGGTGTCATATCGTCAATGTGGATGATGCGCGGAACCGGTTTGGCGATTTTTTCCACCCACAAAATAATCAGGGCACCCACAATGAATGCAGCCGCCACTACGCCCGGGTTGAACAGATAGGTTTTGATGGCCTTGTACACCGTAAAGCCCACAATGCCTGCTGGCAGAAAGCCGATGACGACATTGGTGGCGAAGCGACGCGCGTGTCGGCTGCTGGGCAGGCGCAAAATTGTGTCCTGGATTTTTTGCCAGTAAACAATGACCACCGCCAATATGGCACCGGTCTGAATGGCAATATCAAACACCTTGGACTTCTCGTCATCAAAGCCGATCAGCGCGCCGGTCAGGATCAAATGCCCGGTGGAAGAAATCGGCAAAAACTCGGTCAAACCCTCGACCACGCCCATGATGGCGGCTTTTAGTAGCAAAACGATGTCCAAAACAATCCTCCAGAAATTATTCGCAACGCCTTGCTGCGACAGGTAGCAGTTTAGACGCCTGCAATCGTTTGATTCAACTCAATCTTTCGATTCTAGAAAGTGCACCGATTGCTCCAGATTCACCCCTGCAAAGTGATACGGTTCAAATAAAGCTTGCATTTACGGCCAGTTTTGCCCTTGATCAGTGCGCCTGGGCGCCCTACCATTGTGCCCACCGTCAAATGTTCGACATAACTACACCAAGGCAACACCATGACCATCCGATACACCTCCGTCGCCAACGTACTGCCTGAAACCAAAATGCGGCTCTACCCCACCAAGGTGATCAACATCATTGGCGGGCCGGGGTGCGACAAATCCCTGTTTTCGGCGGCCATCATCCTGCACCTTAATTTGCACAACAAGACTGTAGAAACCATTCCTGACTACGCCAAGTCACTGGTCTGGCAACAAAATTTTGAAGTGCTGAAAAACCAGTATTTCATCGCACAGCGGCAGTTCGAAATGCTCAATTTACTCGATGGTCAGGTGCAGTTTTTAATTACTGAATGCTCATTGCCTCAGGTGCTGTACTACAACGAAACCTACGCCGAAAACATTTGCGACGTCGGCAAGACACGCGCGCAAATTCTGGAGTGGTACAAGCAGCACGACAACATCAATATCTTTGTCGAGCGCGGCGAGAAAAAATACGTTCACACCGGCCGTTTCCAGGACGAAGAGCAAGCCAAAAACATAGACCGTGGCTTGCGCGCACTGCTGGTTCGTGAAGGCATCCGCTACACCGCGTTGCAACCTGACATATCGGCGATCAACGAATTTGCCGCCAAGTTGCTGGCGTCATAAAAGCGAAAATTACCCGCACCGGGAAAGTAGCCATCCAATTCAATGGCATGCTTATTGCACAATAGCCGTTTTGTAGCGTGGCGCGTAAAGTAGTGTTTCGGCGGTTGGTGCCGGGTTTGTAAAGTTTCAACTAAGCGAAAGCCCTATAGCCAATTACCAAAAACGGCGCTAACGTCCCTGCTGTGAAAAAAGTTATTCACATTTTTAAACTAAACACTGGAGTTCATTACCCATGAAACTTACTACCGTTGCAGTAGCAGCCCTCGTTCTCACATCCGGCTTTGCCTTTGCTCAAAATGCAGTGGTGACCATTGCCCACGTTGGCCCCACCAGCGGCGCTATCGCCCACCTGGGTAAAGACAATGAAAACGGCGCGATCATGGCTGTTGAAGAACTCAATGCAGCTGGCGTGACCATCGGCGGTAAAAAAGTAACTTTGAAGCTGATGACAGAAGACGACGCGGCCGATCCAAAGCAAGGCACCGCAGTTGCACAAAAGTTGGCTGATGCCAAGGTTTCCGGCGTTGTCGGTCACCTGAACTCCGGCACTTCGATCCCAGCTTCCAAGATCTACAGCGATGCGGGCATTCCTCAAATCTCCCCTTCTGCTACCAACCCCAAGTACACACGCCAAGGTTTCAAGACCACTTTCCGCGTTGTGGCTGATGACACCCAATTGGGCGGCACACTGGGCAAGTACGCTGTTGCAACTCTCAAGGGCAAGTCTATTGCTGTGATTGATGACCGCACTGCTTACGGCCAAGGCGTTGCTGAAGAGTTCAGCAAGGCAGTGACTGCAGCCGGCGGCAACGTGGTTGCCAAAGAATTCACCACTGACAAAGCAACGGATTTCAACGCCATATTGACCTCTATCAAGGGCAAGAAACCTGACGTCGTATTCTTCGGCGGCATGGACGCTGTTGCAGGCCCCATGTTGCGTCAAATGAAGTCTTTGGGCATCAATGCCAAGTTCATGGGCGGCGACGGCATCTGCTCGACGGAACTGGTCAAGCTCGCTGGCGATTCCGTCTCTGACAACCAAGTGTTCTGCGCTGAAGCAGGCGGCGTTGAAGGCAAGGCCAAAGTGGGCATGGATGACTTCAAGAAGAAATTCAAGGCCAAGTTCAATGCTGACGTGCAAGTCTACGCACCCTACGTGTATGACAGCGTGAAGATCATGGTTGCCGCAATGGTCAAGGCTGGTTCTTCCGAGCCAGCAAAGTACCTACCTGTGTTGGCTGCGACCAAGGACTACCAAGGCGTGACCGGCCCTATCTCCTTTGACGAAAAGGGCGACATCAAGGGCGGCGCTTTGACCTTGAAGACAATCAAGGGCGGCAAGCTCGAAGAACTGGCTGTGATTCGTTAATCACTGCTGCTTCCTAAAAAACGCACCCCTAGGGGTGCGTTTTTTTCGTCCTTACGTCAACAAATTTCGAAGACTTTTCCATGCTGTCTGCCCAGGGTTCAATGTCCACCCGTACGCTTGAGGCCACACTCGCCCAGATTCACGCCGAGGTGCAGCCCCTGTTCGGGCGTGGCAAGGTGGCGGACTACATCCCCGCGCTGGCGCAGGTACCGTCACAGCAGTTCGGCATGGCCGTGGCGCTGGTCGACGGCACCACCTGCAGCGTAGGTGACGCGCATGTTCCCTTCTCGCTGCAAAGCATTACCAAGTTGTTTGCGTTTGTCATGGCGCTCAAAACGGTGGGCGATGCCCTGTGGCTGCGCGTGGGCCGCGAACCCTCGGGCGCGGCGTTTAACTCCATGGTGCAACTGGAGACCGAGCACGGCATACCGCGCAATCCGTTTATCAACGCAGGTGCGCTAGTGGTGACCGACATCCTGACCACCCGCTATGCGCATCTTGACTACGCGCTGTTGGGCGCGCTGCGCCGCCTGACCGACGATCCGGACCTGACCTGGAACATGCGCATCGCCAAGTCCGAGCGCGAGAACGCGCACCGCAACATGGCGCTGGCCTATTTCATGAAAAGCTACGGCAACTTTGTAAACCCGCCCGAGCTGGTACTGGACAACTACTGCCGCCAGTGCGCCACCGAGATGAGCTGCGCCCAACTGGCGCAGGCCACCATGTTTCTGGCCAACGACGGACTGGACATCGGCCGCAACGGCGCGCCGGGTGAGCAGTTTCTGGCGGCTGATGAGGCGCGGCGCGTGAATGCGCTGATGCTAACCTGCGGCGCCTATGACGCTGCGGGCGACTTCGCCTACCGCATCGGTCTGCCGGTCAAAACCGGCGTGGGAGGTGGCATTGTGGCCATTGCACCAGGCCGGGGCACCGTGGCAGTGTGGTCGCCCGAGCTGGATGCCAAAGGCAACTCCGTCCTGGGCGCGTTTGCTTTAGAGCGGCTGGTGCAATTGGGATGGAGTGCACGTCTAAAATCAGACGCATGAGCAACCCCCAAGCCCCCGCGCCAAAAGGCACAGCAGCACCCGCCGTTAAGACCAGCAACTTCCTTCGCCAGATCATTGAAGCCGATCTGCAAAAAGGCACTTACGCGCAGCGTCGCTGGGCCGGCAGCCCCGGCGACGCCGCACACCAGAACGCAGGCAAACCGGACCCAGCCAAAATTCGCACCCGCTTTCCGCCCGAGCCTAACGGCTATTTGCACGTCGGCCATGCCAAAAGCATTTGCATCAACTTCGGGCTGGCGCGCGATTACGAAGGCGTGTGCCATCTTCGTTTTGACGACACCAACCCCGAAAAAGAAGACACCGAGTACGTCAACAGCATCATCGACGCGGTGAACTGGCTGGGCTTTGACTGGGCACAACTCGGCCAGGCCCCCGGCAGCGCAGCGGCCTATCAGGCCAGTGACTACTTCGACTTCATGTATCGCGCAGCAGAGCATTTAATTGAAGCGGGCCACGCTTACGTGGACGAACAAACCGCCGAAGAAATGCGCAGTAACCGGGGCGACTTCAGCAAGCCCGGCGTGGACAGCCCGTTTCGCAGCCGCTCTGCGGCAGACAACCTGACGCGCTTTCGCGAAATGCGCGACGGCCAACACGCCGACGGCAGTATGGTGCTGCGCGCTAAGATTGACATGGCCAGCCCAAACATCAATATGCGCGACCCGGCCATCTACCGCATACGCCGAGCCACCCACCACAACACGGGCGACAAATGGTGCATCTACCCTATGTACACGTTTGCGCATCCGATTGAGGACGCGCTGGAGCAGATCACCCATAGCATCTGCACGCTGGAGTTTGAAGACCAGCGCCCGTTTTACGACTGGCTGATGGACCGCTTGTGCGAAGGCGGACTGCTGGCGTCTCCCCCGCCCAAGCAGTATGAATTTGCACGTCTGAACCTGACCTATGTGATCACCAGCAAACGCAAGCTGGCCGCGCTGGTGAATGAGAAAAAGGTCAACGGCTGGGACGACCCGCGCATGCCAACCATCGTCGGGCTGCGCCGCCGGGGTTACACGCCAGCTGCGCTGCAACTCTTTGCCGAACGCATCGGCGTGACCAAGAGCGACAGCTGGATCGACTACTCCACGCTGGAAGGCTGCTTGCGCGAAGACCTGGAAGCCAAAGCGCACCGCGGCTTTGCAGTGCTAAATCCCGTGAAACTGGTGCTGACCAACTGGGGCGACGTGTTTGCCGCACAAGGCGGCGACGCGCATCTGGAAGACTGCACCCAGCCCGCCCTGCCCCAAGCGCCGGAAGGAATAGAAGTACCCGAACGCCACTTTAGGCTCGGCAAAGAAGTGTGGATCGAGCGCGAGGACTATGAAGAAATGCCGCCCAAAGGCTACAAGCGCCTGTACCCCGGCAACAAAGTACGCCTGAAGGGCGGTTACGTGATCGAATGCACCGGCGCCAAGCGCGACGCCATTGGCGCCGTCACCGAAGTGCTGGCGACCCTCATACCCGACACCAAGAGCGGCACCCCCGGCAGCAACAGCGTTAAGGCCAGTGCCGCCATCACCTGGGTGAGCGTGAACGACGGAGTCAACGTCGAAGTGCGCATGTACGACCGCCTGTTCCTGGACGAACAACCCGACGCAGGTGGCAAAGATTTTCTGGAAAGCCTGAACCCCAACAGCCTGAAAGAAGTGACCGCAATCGTTGAGCCTTCATTAGCGAACGCGCAGCCGGGACAACAGTTTCAGTTTGAACGGCACGGCTACTTTGTGGCGGATCGGGTGGATCACGTGACAGGAACCAAGCCGGTGTTTAACTTGGCGGTGGGGTTGAAGGATAGTTGGGGGAAATAACAGGAACGTTGGGTGGCGTATGACTTATAAATATTTGCGGGAATTGGGCAAAGACGGGTTCGGACATGTTTTTGAAGTCGCAGACAAAACCGGCAAAACATTTGCACTCAATAAATTTGAACCTTATGCCGACGTCAAGGCAGTCACCGACCGGGGAATTGCCTCTCAGGAAAATATTAAAGTCAGTTTCAAGAGAGAAGTTAAGTACCAGTACCAGCTAAACAGCAACGACATTGTCCGGATACTTGATCACGATCTTGACGCGGATGAGCCATGGTTCGTAATGGAACTCGCGACTGGCACTTTGCAGGATGACATTCAATATGACCGCAGTTTTGGTGGTGATCCTGCCAGAGTCCTTTTTGATACCCGCCATGCTGGAGCTGAACGTATTTGGCTTTAGCCGGGGCGCGGCCACAGCGCGGCACTTTGTGCGCCTGCTGCGCGACAAAGATGAGCTTGCCAAACATTTCGATAAGGACTGGAGCGGAGTCCTCACCCAGTGAACTTTGTCGGCCTGTTTGACACCGTGTCGTCTGAAGGCCTGTACCACGGCAACGATGTGTACGACATGGGCTTAGGCATGGAAAGCGAACCCAAAGTGGAGCGCCCTGGCTTTGTGAACGACAGCGCTATGCGCGTGTTCCACCTAATGGCGCTGGACGAGTACCGCACCAACTTTTCGTGCATCACGATCGACAGCGCCTGCAAGGCCAAGACCAACTTTGACAACAAACGCGTGCTCATGGAATTTGAGCTAGGCATACCTGGCGCGCATTCGGACGTGGGCGGCGGCTACATCTCCGACATTGGCAAACCGTTCAGGGAAGAGCGCAGCCTTCCCCCAAACTAAGCAGATAAGCCGGGGCCACGGCGAATACGAAACCCTACCCGGCCCGCAGGCCTTTGTGTACGGCCAGGGCTGGTACGCCGCCAGCGACTGCAAGCCCAACCACATCAACGCACTGGACGGCAACGGACTGCTGGCGCTCATTGCCAAGCGCACGCCACGGTAGCGGCAAGAGTTGCAGGACGTTGCGATTGAGGGCGAATTCTGGCGCCCTACATGCGCCAACTGCAGGATCAAGCTGGTGGAACGCGCGCCATCCAAGGGCAGTGCAAAGTTCTGGGGATGCAGCAATTACCCGCGCTGCAAGTCGCGCTTGCCTATGGCTTTGAAAGAGCTATAAACACGCGATGCACCCCGACTCCATCATTCACTTCTGGTTCGAAGAACTCATCCCGAAGCAGCACTTCGCCAAAGACGCCAAACTGGACGAAGCCATCCGAACCCGTTTCGGTGCCACGCTAGAAGCCGCAGCAAAGTGCGCGCTATTGGCGTGGCGCACTACGCCCGAAGGCCGTCTGGCCGAGATACTGGTGCTGGACCAGTTCTCGCGCAATGTGTACCGCGACACCGCGCGCTCTTTTGCGCAGGACCCGCTGGCGCTGGTATTGGCGCAAGAGCTGGTGGCAAGCGGCGGTGACCGCAAGCTACCGCTCGCGCAGCGTGACTTTGCGTACATGCCCTATATGCACAGCGAGTCTGCGCAGGTGCATACGCAAGCCGTGGCGCTGTTTACGCAACCGGGCATGGAAGAAACGCTGCGCTATGAGTTGCACCACAAATCAATCGTCGACCGCTTTGGCCGTTACCCGCACCGCAATGCGATTCTGGGGCGCACCTCCAGCGCAGAAGAACTGGCGTTTTTGAGCGGGCCAGGGTCTTCTTTTTAGGCCACGAACCAGCTACCCTAGTCACCCAATAAAAACCCTAACCCCGCCCGCACCGCCGCCACCTGCGCAGCGGTGCATTGCTCGTGAGTGGCGCGCGGGCTGTCGGGGTAGACCTCGGTGGTGGTGGTATAGCGCGCACCGGTGATGCTTACGCATAAGCCCAATTCTTTCATCGCATAGCGGATCACGCCGTAGGATTCGAGCGGCATGCCGATGATGCCGCCCTGCGCATCTGCGGGGGCGATATGGGTGACTTGCTCCACCGCTTTGATGATGGTGTTTTGAAATTCGGGCTGCGGGTTTGCGGTGTCGTCTACCAGAAAAAAGCCATCGGGAATAGTGCACGGAGTGAAAGGTTTGCCATCGCGTGCGGCCACCGCCGGGCGGTATTCGGACTCGTCGGTGTCGGTGGTTTCGTGCAGGTCGATGTGGGCGGCAAACTGTCCGCACAGCGGTTCGACCAATTGCATTAAGGCCGCAGACTCCTGCGCGGGGCTGTTGGCGCGAAAGGACCGGTTTGGGTCGAGCGCGTCAAAGTTCCAGCGCTGTATGCGCTCATAGCCCCACGGGCTGACACATGGTGCGATCAGCAGGTTCACTTTGCCCGCATAGGCTTGCGCGTGCGCAGCGGCAAAGCGCAATGCGCCTTGCACGCCGCTGGTCTCATATCCGTGCACGCCGCCGGTCACCAAGACCGTGGGACTGCCCGCTTGCCACTGTCGGCTGCGCAGTGCCATGAGCGGATAGCGCTCGTTACCGTACACCACCTCGCTATAACTTTCCACGTCAAACTGGTCGTGCAGCATCTCAATCGGTGCGAGTACCTCATCGGCATAGCTGCGTTGTCTTCGCTGGCGCGCGCGCCATTGGGCAAGCTCAGCATCGCCCCAGGCTTGGCCGGGGGTGCCTACGGGATAAAATCGTATGGGGCTCATGGTCGTATACATCGCTTGTGCGCATTATCATCGGCGCCATGGCCCAACCCGACTTCAGCCCTTCTGCCGAGCGCAACAAGCAACCCATCCTTGATGTCCTACTTCACCACTTGCCCGCGCAGGGTAAGGCGCTGGAGGTAGCTTCGGGTACCGGACAGCATGTGCAATGGTTTGCCAAGCACATGCCGCAGTGGATGTGGCAGCCCACCGAGGTGCATCGCGGTGCGCTGTACAACATAGAGGTGCGCGTGGCCGATGCCGGTCTGGAAAATGTGCTGGAGGCGCTGCAATTGGACGTCTGCACCGAGCCTTGGTTTGACACCGCCGCGCAAAACACTGAACAGTTTGATGCCATGGTGTGCATCAATATGCTGCACATTGCGCCCTGGGTGGCGTGCGGTGCGCTGATGCGCGGTGCGGCGCGGCACCTCAAGCCCAGCGCCTTGCTGGTGACCTACGGGCCATATTTTGAAAACGGCGTTACGCCCACACCGAGCAACCTGGAGTTTGACGAGAGCCTGCGCGCGCACGATCCCACATGGGGCATCCGCCAGCGCGAAGCGGTAGAGCAGGAGGCGGTCAAGGCCGGCATGCGTCTGCGCGAGCGGCACGCTATGCCGTCGAACAACCTGCTGCTGGTGTGGGAGCGCGCTTCAGCCTAAGCCTAGGGCGTTGTACACGCGGATGGCAGCATACGCATCATTAGCCGCGTAGACCAGTTGCGCCTCCGCTAAGCGGGCGTTGGCCCAGTTGCTGGTGGCCGCCTTTTTGGACTTGATAAAGCGCTTGCCAAACAGCACGGCCACTGCGCCCTTCACGCCCATGTCTTTGCGATAGCCCCGCTTGTGAAAAACGGTGTTGAGTTCCAGAATGCCCTGCGGCTCTACGCCGAACTTGCTGATGATGCGCTTGCGGTCATCACCCAGGCCGAAGCCTGCTTTGGCAATGCCACCCAGGGCCATCAATTCGGCGGCGACCGCGCGGCAACCCAAATCATGCAACTGAAACACCCACGCATGCTGCGTGGTTGAGAGTTGCAACACATGCGGCCCGTCGGACACTTCGCCTACTTTGAAAGTGGGTTTGGATTCGGTATCAAAGCCCCAAGCGCGCTCTTTGCACAACACGTCGAATGCAGCGCGGGCCTGCGCCTCGGTGCTCACCAGCGTAATGCGCTCCAGGCTC